>NZ_JBMDJU010000037.1:0-32804 GCF_057809355.1 Pseudomonas sp. FG29
CCTGGCGCAGCCAGGGCCGGATGAACGGGCGGAGGGTTTTGGTTACTTTTGCCCGCAAAAGTCACTCGCCCGGGAGGGCGAAACCAAAGACATCAGCAAAAACGCGGCAATCCAGAACAAACACCCGAACAGCCAACAAGCCAGCACAGACTTGCCAGCCCGGTATCAAGCCCAGCAACTCACGAAGCCCATAAAAAAGCCCGGCACGAGGCCGGGCTAGCAGGTACCAAAAGTACCAAACCTTCGTCAGTTGATCCCCAGCCAATTCGGCAGCGCCATGGACACAGCCGGGATGTAGGTAATCACCATCAGGAAGCTGAGCAACAGCATCAGCCACGGCATGGCCGCGCGGATCACCGAGGTCAGTGGCATGCCAGTCACCGCCGAGGTGACGAACAGGTTCAGCCCCACTGGCGGTGTGATCAGGCCGATCTCCATGTTCACCACCATGATGATGCCCAGGTGGATCGGGTCGATGCCCAACTGCATGGCGATCGGGAACAGGATCGGCGCCAGGATCAGGATGATCGCCGACGGCTCCATGAAGGCACCGGCCACCAGCAGCACGATGTTCACCACCAGCAGGAACTGCCACGGCTGCAGACCCAGCTCGACCACCCAGGCGGTGATCTGCTGCGGAATTTGCTCGGTGGTCAGCACGTGGGCGAAGAGCATGGCGTTGGCAATGATGAACATCAGCATGATGGTCAGCTTGCCGGACTCCAGCAGTACCTTCGGGCACTCGCGGATGGTCAGATCCTTGTACACGAACAGGGCGACGAAGCCGGCGTAAACCGCCGCCACGGCCGCAGCCTCGGTCGGGGTGAACATGCCGGTATAGATGCCGCCAAGGATGATCACCATCAGCAGCAGGCCCCAGATCGCCTCACGGGCGGCGCGCAGCCACTCGCGGAAGCTGGCGCGCGGCAGTGCCGGCAGCTTCTTGATACGCGCGACTATGTAGATCGCCACCATCAGCACCACGCCCAGCAGCACGCCCGGTATCACCCCGGCCATGAACAGCTTGCCCACCGACTGCTCGGTAGCGGCGGCGTAGACCACCATGACGATCGACGGCGGGATCAGGATGCCCAGGGTACCGGCGTTGCACACGATGCCGGCGCCGAACGCCTGCGGGTAACCGGAGCGCACCATGCCGGCGATGGCGATGGAGCCCACTGCCGCTACGGTAGCCGGCGAAGAACCGGACAGCGCGGCGAACAGCATGCACGCCAGTACCGCACCGATGGCCAGGCCGCCACGGATGTGGCCGACGCAGGCGTTGGCGAAGTCGATCAGGCGCTTTGCCACACCGCCGGTGGTCATGAAGGCACCAGACAGCAGGAAGAACGGAATCGCCAGCAGGGTGTAGTGCTCGGACGTTTCGAACAGCTTGATCGCCAGCGAACGTACGGAGTCCGGGCTGAACAGCATGATGGTGATCGAGCCGGCCAGGCCGAGCGATGCAGCGATTGGTACGCCGATGAACATCAGCAGGAACAGCAGCAGGAAGAGGAACAGAACGGTCATTATTTGGCCTCCTCGTGCTCATTGACCTTCAGCGCATCGGCGGCTTCGTCAGCCAGGCCGAGGCCGGTCTGCTCGTTGCGCAGGATGCGCACGAGAATTTCCAGGAAGCGGATGAACACCATGGCATAGCCAAACGGCACGATCATGCCGATGTGCCATTGCTGGATACCGTAGTGGCCGAGGTCTTCGGCGCCGATACCAGCGGTGAACAGGGTGCGAACCCAGTCGAAGCTGCCGACCGCGATCAGGCCGGCATAGCCCAGGCAGCACAGGCAGGCGATCACGCCGATGAAGCGCTGGACGCCGCGTGGGGCGAGTTTGACCAGGGCGTCGACGCCGATATGGCCGGCGGTGCGCACGCCGTAGGCCAGGCCGAAGAAGATCAGCCAGCCGAACAGGGCCTTGGTCAGGGCGCTACTCCAGGTCATGGCTTGAGCCAGGTCGAGGATGAAGTCGCCGATTCCCAGCAGGGTTTCATTGCCACCGAAGGTGTCACCCAGCCAGTAGAAAACGGTGTACATGTTATTGAGGATCACGTAGACGAACGTGACCAGCGTCATGGCCGCCAGCAGGAAAGCGATGAAGCCTTCCTCGAAGTGCTCCCAGACGCGCCGCAAGGCGTTCATGGATAAATCTCCCGAATGGAAAGGGCGTAGGGTGGGGCGGTCGTTGCCGACCCACCAGTCGCAGCATTTCGGCGTCGTGGACGCCGCGGTGGGTCAGTATCTGGCGACACTGCCCACCCTACGGCTCTCCGGCCTTACTGCTTGTTGGAGGCTTGCGCGGCCTTGATCAGGTCAGCACCGATCTCGCCTTCGAACTTCTTCCACACCGGCTGCATGGCGGTACGCCACTCGTTACGCTGCTCGGGAGTCAGAGTCAGGATCTCGGTGGTGCCGGCATCCAGGATGCGCTGCTTGTCACCTTCGTTCAGAGCATCGGCCTGCTTGTTCACCTCGACGGTGACCTCGGCGATGATCTTGGTCAGCTCGTCACGTACGTCAGCCGGCAGACCGTCCCAGAACTTGGTGTTGGTGATCAGCATGTAGTCCAGCAGGCCATGGTTGGACTCGGTGATGTACTTCTGAACTTCGTGCATCTTCTGGCTGTAGATGTTCGAGTAGGGGTTCTCGGCACCATTGACCACGCCAGTCTGCAGGCCCTGGTAGACCTCGGCGAAGCTCATCTTGCGCGGGTTGGCGCGCACGGCCTTGAACTGCTCTTCCAGTACGGCGGAAGCCTGTACGCGGAACTTCAGACCACGGGCGTCCTTCGGCTCCAGCAGCGCCTTGTTGGCCGACAGCTGCTTCAGACCGTTGTGCCAGTAGGCCAGGCCGGTGATGCCCTTGTCGGTCATGGAGGTCAGCAGTTTCTGGCCTTCCGGACCTTTCTGGAAACGATCGACTGCGGCCATGTCGTCGAACAGGAACGGCAGGTCGAATACCTGCAGTTGCTTGGTGTACTGCTCGAACTTGGCCAGGGACGGGGCGATGATCTGCACGTCGCCGAGCAGCAGCGCTTCCATTTCCTTGCCGTCACCGAACAGCGAGGAGTTCGGGTAGACCTCGACCTTGACCTTGCCGGGCAGGCGCTCTTCGGCCAGTTGCTTGAACAGCATGGCACCCTGACCTTTCGGGGTGTGCTCGGCAACGACGTGGGAGAACTTGATGACGATCGGATCGGCGGCGTGAGCCATGCCGGCGATGGACAGGGACAGGGCGCAGGCAAGAGCCTTGGCAGTCGTTTTGAACATGCGGATGCTTCCTCTTGTTGTGTTTATTGCGTTGACATCTGAGTGTCGTAGCGAACGGACAAGAGCAAGTCTAGGCGGCGTGGGGAAAAATGCCGTCGATGGGCAGCGATGCCTGGACTTGTACTTGTGGGTTCGCCTGAGCTTGCTCAGAGCAACCCCTGTGCCAGAGTGCCACCGGTCTTGCTACAGGCGTGTGAAAAGCCCGCAAAGGCTTGATTTAGAGGGCTGACGAGTTGACCAGGCACTGCCTTGCGCAACTCGGCTCAGCGCCGCAGGTGCAGATATTCGCTGTGATTGGCGGTTAACCGCCAATCATTCGAAGTCATCTGGCGAGCTTCCGCCAGATCCCGAGAAGGTCAGGCCGTGTTTGCGCAGTTTGTCATGCAGGGTCTTGCGCGGCAGTCCCAGGGCTTCGGCCAGGCTGCGCAGCGAGCCGTGCGGGCGGCTCAGCTCACCCGCGATCAGGGCTCGCTCGAAGGCTTCGACCTGTTCGCTCAGGCCGCCCTGCACCGGCGGCAGATTGGGCGCGTTGCTGTCCAGCGCCAGTTCCAGGCCCAGGGCGAAGCGTTCGGCGGCGTTCTGCAGTTCGCGTACGTTACCCGGCCAGGGGTGGCGCAGCAGCAGGGCGCGCTGGCCTGGCTGCAGCTCGCGCACCGTCAGGCCATGGCGTGCGGCCGCGCTTTCGCTGAAATGCTGGAACAGCAGCAGGGCGTCTTCGCCGCGCTCGCGCAACGGTGGGATCGACAGTGGCGCGACGTTGAGCCGGTAGTAGAGGTCTGCGCGGAAACGCCCTTGATCGGCGGCCTGGCGCAGATCTTCCTTGGTCGCGGCGATGACGCGGATGTCCAGCGGGATCAACTGGTTGCCGCCAAGGCGCTCGACCACGCGTTCCTGCAGCAGGCGCAGCAGCTTGACCTGCACGTCGAGGCTCATGCTCTCGATCTCATCGAGGAATAGCGTGCCGCCATTGGCGAACTCGAACTTGCCGATGCGGCGCTTCTGCGCGCCAGTGAAGGCACCGGCCTCGTGGCCGAACAGCTCGCTTTCCACCACCGATTCGGCCAGGGCGCCGGCGTTGATGGCGACGAACGGGCCGTTGCGGCGGTTGGACAAGTCGTGCAGGGCGCGAGCGACGACTTCCTTGCCAGCACCGGTTTCGCCGAGGATCAGCACGTCGGTGGCGATACTGGCCAGGGCGCCGATCTGCTCGCGCAGGCGCTGCATGGCCGGCGACTGACCGACCAGGCGCCCGGCCAGTTGCTGACGGTCGGTCAGCGCCATGCGCAGGCTGCGGTTGTCCAGCACCAGGCGACGCAGGTCGAGCGCCCGGCGCACGCTATCGAGCAGCGCATCGTTGGCGAAGGGTTTTTCCAGAAAATCGTAGGCACCGGCACGCATTGCCTGCACGGCCAGCGGCACATCACCGTGGCCGGTGATCAGCAGCACCGGCAGTTCGGCGTCACGCTCGCGCAGTTGCTGCAACAGTTCGAGGCCGTCGATGCCGGGCATGCGGATATCGCTGACCACCACGCCGGGCCAGTCGGCCGGGATGCGCTCGGCCAGGCCCTTGGCGTCGCCCAGGCTCTGCACCTTGAGACCGGCCAGATCGAGCGTCTGGCTGAGCGCCTGGCGCAGGTGGGCGTCGTCGTCGATCAGCAGAACCTGGGTACGGCTGTCGATGGCGCTGTCGCTGGTCATGGCGAGGGATCCTCCGGTGGTTGCAGGTTGACGCCAGGGCTGGCCAGGCGCAGGCGCAGGGTGATGAGCGCGCCGCCGTCCGGATGATTACCCAGCAGCAGTTCGCCGCCCAGAGCACGCATCAGGCTTTCGCAGATGGCCAGGCCCAGCCCCAGGCCCTGGGCGCTGGTCTTGGTGGTGAAGAAGGGTTCACGGGCGCGCGCCAGCGACTCGGCGGAGAACCCCGAGCCGTTGTCGCGCAGGTGCAGTTCGAGCTGCTCGCCATCGCTGTGCACGCTGATCCACAGGCGTCGCGGCGGTGCCTTCTCGACCATGGCATCGAGGGCGTTGGCCAGCAGGTTGCCCAGTACCTGGCGCAGGCGGGTCTCACCGGCCTGCACCCAGAGGGTGGCGTCCGGTACGTCGCGGATCAGCTCCACGTCCATGGCGCGGCGGCGTTTGGCGAGCAGCGAGAGGGCGTCGTCGAGCGCCGGTTGCAGGGCGACCCGCTCCGGCGCGTGGCGATCACGGCGAGCGAAGGCGCGCAAGTGGGCGATGATCGAGGCCATGCGCTCGGTCAGCTCGCGGATCAGGCCGAGGTTGGCGCGCACGTCGTCGCTGCGCTGGTGATCGAGCAGGGTGCTGGCGTTTTCCGCATAGCTGCGAATCGCCGCCAGGGGCTGGTTGAGTTCGTGGCTGATGCTGGCGCTCATGGTGCCCAATGCCGACAACTTGCCCGCCTGCACCAGTTCGTCCTGGGCACGCACCAATTCCTGCTGGGCCTGTTCGCGCTCCAGCACTTCCTGTTTGAGGCGGCTGTTGAGCAGTTCCAGATCATGCGTGCGTTCGGTTACGCGCTGCTCCAGCTCGGCCTTGGCGCGGGTGTCGAGGGCAATGCGTTCGAGGTAATGGCGACGGCGCTGCATCAGCAGGCCGAGCAGCAACAGCAGCACCAGCAAGGCCGTGGCGCCAACCGCTACCGCGCTGCGCACCGGGCGGTCGAGGAGGATGCGCGGGGCGAGGATATTCACCGTCCAGCCGGTTTCCTCCAGCACCCGGCTCTGCATGATCCAGGCGCTGGGGTCGAGATCCAGTGCCGGTGGCGCCTGCGTGGGGTAGGGCTGGTTGGCGGCAATGGCGGATTGCTCGACCCGGTCGAGCGGGCGGCTGGCGTGGAAGCGCCAGTCGGGCCGCGAGGTGAGGATCACCACGCCATTGGTGTCGGTGACCAGCAGTTGTTCGGGGGTGTTGCCCCACAGCGTCTCGGTGTGGTCGAGGTCGACCTTGACCACCAGCGCGCCGATGTTGTGCTCGCCTTCGCGTACCGGATAGGCGAAGTAGTAGCCGCGCTTGCCCGAGGTGGTGCCGAGGCCGAAGAAGCGCCCGAGGCGACCGGCCAGGGCCTCGCGGAAGTAGGGGCGAAAGGCGAAGTTACCGGCGATGAAGCTGTCGGGTTTGTCCCAGTTGGAGGCGGCCAGGGTGATGCCGCGCGGGTTCATCAGGTAGATCACGTCAGCACCGGTCTGCGCGCGGGTGCGGGCCAGGAGGCGGTTCGCACCGTCGAGCACGGCCGGGTCTTCCGGTGCCTGCAAGGCGGCGCGCACGCCTGGCAGATCGCCGAGGATCTGGGGCAGCACCTCGTAACGGCGCAGGGTGCCGAGCAGGTTGGCGACGTACAGGTCGAGGGTCTGGCGGTTCTGCTCGAGCAGCACGTCGCGGTAATAGCGCTCGGCCAGGTAATGCACGGGCCACAGCAGCGGGGCGAGCAGCAGCGCCAGCAGCAGCAGGCTGCGCCAGCGGGGGCGTCGCAAGGTGGTGGGGGCTGTGGTCATGGAGCGGGAACATGGCGCCGAAATGATCGGCGCATTATGCACATTCCCGCTGCGGTCTGTTTTCGTTTCGCCGCACAACGCGCGTTGTGCGGGTCAGCCCTGGCGTTCCAGGCAGGCGTCCAGTGCCTGCTCCCAGTGTGGCAGGCTGATCTGCCATTCCTGCTCCAGCCTTTCACCATCCAGGCGCGAATTGAGCGGCCGGCGTGCCGGCGTCGGGTAGTCGCTGGAAGGAATTGGCAGCAGCTCGGCGCAGCGCTTGCCCTGTGCGCGCAAGCGATCGGCGATGGCGTTGGCGAAGCCGAACCAACTGGTCTGGCCCTGGCAGGTCAGGTGGAAGGTGCCCCAGCGCTGGCGGCCCTGTTGCCACTTGTCGATCAGCTCGGCAGTGGCGCTGGCGATGCTGCCGGCCCAGGTCGGCGCACCGATCTGGTCATCCACCACCTTGAGCTGTTCGCGCTCCTGTAGCAGGCGCTGCATGGTCAGCAGGAAGTTGCGTCCGTGCTGCGAGTAGACCCAGCTGGTGCGCAGGATCAGATGATCGCAGCCGCTGATGCGCAGTGCCTGCTCGCCGGCCACCTTGCTGGCGCCGTAGACGCTCAGCGGGCGCGGCGTGTCGGCCTCACGGTAGGGCGTGGCCTTGCCGCCGTCGAAGACGTAGTCGGTGGAGTAGTGGATCAGCGGGATGTCCAGCTCGAAGCAGGCATCGGCCATGGCGCCTGGCGCCTCGGCATTGATGGTGAAGGCCAGTTCGCGCTCCTGCTCGGCCTGGTCGACCGCAGTGTAGGCGGCGGCGTTGATCACTAGCGCCGGACGTTCACGCAGGATGATTTCGCCCAGCTTCTGCGGTTGCGCCAGGTCGAAATCGGCGCGGCCCAGGCTGACCAACTCATGCTGGGCGAGTGCGCGTTGCAGTTCACGGGCGACCTGGCCGGTATGGCCAGCGATCAGAATTTTCATGCGAAGACCTCTGCCTCGGCGAACGCTGAGGCTTGTTGATCCTTGGCCGACAGCACGGGCGTCAGACCGTCGAGGGGCCAGTCGATGGCCAGTTGCGGATCATCCCAGCGGATACTGCGTTCGTGCGCCGGGGCGTAGTAGTCGGTGGTCTTGTAGAGGAATTCGGCGTAGTCGCTGAGCACCAGGAAACCATGGGCGAAGCCTTCCGGCACCCAGAGTTGGCGTTTGTTCTGCGCCGAAAGGTGCACGCCGACCCATTTACCGAAGGTCTGCGAGCTGCGGCGAACATCCACCGCTACGTCGTAGACCTCGCCTGCCGTGACGCGCACCAGCTTGCCCTGCGCCTGCTGCAGTTGATAGTGCAGGCCGCGCAATACGCCGCGTTCCGAGCGCGAGTGGTTGTCCTGGACGAAGTCGCGCTGCACGCCGGTCAGCTCGGCGAAACGCTTGGCATTGAAGCTCTCGTAGAAGAAACCACGCTCGTCACCGAATACCTGCGGCTCGATGATCAGCACTTCCGGCAGAGCCGTGGCGATGATGTTCATGCGTCGTCCTCGGCGAGTTTGTACAGGTATTGGCCATAACCGGTCTTGCCGAAGGCCTTGGCCTGCTCCAGCAGGCGCTGGCGGTCGATCCAGCCCTGGCCGTAGGCAATCTCCTCGAGGCAGGCGATCTTCAGGCCCTGGCGTTTTTCCACGGTCTGCACGTAGTAGGAGGCATCCAGCAGGCTGTCGTGGGTACCGGTGTCGAGCCAGGCGAAGCCACGACCGAAGCGCTCCACGCGCAGGTCACCACGGGCCAGATAGGCGTTGTTGACGTCGGTGATCTCCAGCTCGCCACGCGCTGAGGGCTTGACCGCCTTGGCGATCTCTATCACGTCGTTGTCGTAGAAGTACAAACCGGTAACGGCATAGCTGGATTTCGGCTGGGTCGGCTTTTCCTCGATGGACAAGGCGTTGCCGGCGGCATCGAACTCCACCACGCCGAAGCGCTCGGGATCGCTGACCCAGTAGCCGAAGACCGTGGCACCGCTCGCTTGACTGGCGGCGCGCAGCAGTTTCTCGGTGAAGTGTTGGCCGTGGAAGATGTTGTCGCCGAGGATCAGGCACACCGCGTCATCACCGATGAACGACGCGCCGATCAGGAAGGCCTGGGCAAGGCCGTCCGGTGAGGGTTGCTCGGCATACTGCAGGCGGATACCGAACTGGCTGCCGTCGCCGAGCATCTTGATGAAGTTGGGCAGATCCTGCGGGGTGGAGATGACCAGAATGTCGCGAATACCGGCGAGCATCAGCACCGATAGCGGGTAATAGATCATCGGTTTGTCGTAGATCGGCAGCAACTGCTTGGAGACGCCGAGGGTAATGGGGTGCAGGCGGGTGCCGGAGCCGCCGGCGAGGATGATGCCTTTCATGTTTGCTGTGCTCCTTGTCGATGCGTCGGGCGAGTGCAGCACGCCGCTGCCTGGCTGGCGGGCTGCACCCGCCCTACGTCTTACGTTCTAGAGGGCACCGAGTCGTTGGCCCTGATAGCTGCCATCCTGAACGCGGCGGCACCAGTCGAGATTGGTCAGGTACCACAGCACGGTCTTGCGCAGACCGCTCTCGAAGGTTTCCTGCGGCACCCAGCCCAATTCGCGTTCGATCTTGCTGGCGTCGATGGCGTAGCGCAGGTCATGGCCCGGACGATCCTTGACGTAGGTGATCAGGTCTTCGTAATGGCCGATACCCGCTGGTTTCTCGGGAGCCAGCTCTTCCAGCAGTGCGCAGATGGCTTTCACCACATCGAGATTCTTCTGCTCGTTGTGCCCGCCGATGTTGTAGGTCTCGCCCACCTTGCCGTTGGTCACGACCTGCAGCAGAGCGCGTGCGTGATCCTCCACGTAGAGCCAGTCGCGGATCTGCTGGCCATTGCCGTACACCGGCAGCGGTCTACCGGCCAGGGCGTTGAGGATCATCAGCGGGATCAGCTTTTCGGGGAAGTGATAGGGGCCGTAGTTGTTGGAGCAATTGGTGATCAGCACCGGCAAGCCGTAGGTGCGTTGCCAGGCGCGAACCAGATGATCGGACGCGGCCTTGCTCGCCGAGTAGGGGGAGCTGGGGGCATAAGGCGTGGTTTCGGTGAAGAGGTCGTCGACGCCGTGCAGGTCGCCGTAGACCTCGTCCGTGGAAATGTGGTGGAAGCGAAAGGCTGCCTTGCGCTCGGCATCCAGTCCGAGCCAATAGGCGCGGGCGCTCTCCAGCAGGCTGTAGGTACCGACGATATTGGTCTGGATGAAGGCGGCTGGTCCATCGATGGAGCGGTCGACGTGAGACTCGGCGGCCAGGTGCATGATGGCATCCGGCTGGAATTCGGCCAGCAGTTGGCTGACCAGCGCGCTGTCAGCGATATCGCCCTGGACGAAGCGGTAGCGTGGATGGCTGCTGATGCTCTGCAGCGACTCCAGATTGCCGGCGTAGGTCAGCTTGTCGAGGTTGAGTACCTCATGCTCGGTGTCGAGAATCAGATGCCGCGTCAGGGCCGAACCGATGAAGCCGGCGCCGCCGGTAATCAGAATGCGCATGGATAACCTATTGATAGGAGGCGTGCGTGCCTGGCGATCATAAACCAGCGTAGAGGTACAGCCGAGAGCTGGTTTACGGAGGGGCGCAAACGACTGATATGTCGCCATTGCGAGGGTATGGGCTCCCGCGCAGCAGTGTGGACAACCTGCAGTCATTGGCGAAGCTGCGAAAGGCGAACTAGGCAAGGCCCAGAAATGACAAAGCCCCGCATTGCGGGGCTTTTCAATATGGTGCCGGCACCAGGAGTCGAACCCGGGACCTACTGATTACAAGTCAGTTGCTCTACCAGCTGAGCTATACCGGCCTAAGTGGGGCGCCATTATATCCATTCGTCGGCCCCAGTAAAGCCATGATCGTCTTGGTTATTTTCGCCTCGGCTATCAGGGGGCGAATGTTTATGCACAATTGGAATGCAAGTTGAAGTAGGTTGCACAAAGGCTGTGCGCTGGATCACTGTTTTTCGCAAGTGATTGTTTTCATTGATGTTGCGACGGCTGTCTAGAAAATGACCAGTTGTCGGCGAGGCGCTATATCAGGTCGCCGCAGGCATTTGCCCAGAAAGGATCAACAGAGTTATCCACAGCTTCTGTGTGCAACTCAGGGGCGTTCGGCCAGCAGCAGCAGGTTGCGCGGGCTCAGGCGGTATTCACAGAAATGCCCCAGGCGCACCTGGTAACCCTGTTCCTGCAGATAGAGCGCGCGGTCGAGCAGCAGCCAGAGCTCGAGCGGGCGGCGGAACAGGTTGCGTACCAGTTCCAGGTTGCGCACCTGCGCCAGGCGTTGCCAGCCTTGTGTTTGCAGGCTGTCCCAATCTTGCTCGCCTGATGCGGGGACGCCGCGCAGGGTTGCCAGATCGCGGCAGAACTCGGCGAAAGACTTGTCGAACCATTCGCTCGCGAGCGAGGGGGTTGGCAGGTACTGGTCGCTGCCTCGCAGGCGGCGTTGCAGCAGGTCGAAGGCCAGGCGCCAGGCCATCGAGCGATCACGCTGGCGTTTGACCCGGGCCCCGGCGGTGACGGTTTCGCTCAGCGGCAGGCCGAGGTCGTCGCGCGACAATTGCAGGGCAGACGCCTGGGCTGCGTCGGACAATGGCTGGTACTGCGGCGCGGCGATGCGGTTGTAGCAGCAGGGTGCGACCGCCAGGTGAGCGCAGCCCTTGGCGCTGGTCAGTTGCAGCAGGCGCATGTGCAGATCGCCGCAGGCATGCAGGGCTACCGGGCTGTGCTCCGGTTGTAGCCGCGCGGCGGCATCTTCGGCCATGACGTCCTGGCACAGGTGCTGGGCCTCGATACCGAGTCGGGAGCTGATGGCGTTGCCGGCTTCGACCAGTAGTGGGTCGTATTCCAGGCAGGTGAGGGCCTGCCCATTGTGGGTGAGCCAGCGTCCCAGATGACCTTTGCCCGAACACCAGTCGAGCCAGTGTCGGGGCTCTGTACCGAATTGCAGGCAGGCGGCGAAGGCCTCGATCTGTTGCAGCTTGCGGCCGGGAATCGCTGCGATCTGCTGGGCTGTCCGAGGTCTTGGGCTGGCCTGGCGTGGCAACTGACCGAGGCTGCTCAGCTCGCGTGCGCGCTGCGCCCAATGCGGGAAAGGTGCTGGTGCGGGAATCGCGCAGGGCTGACCATGGTCGGCCTCGGCTTGCTCCAGCGTGCGGCTGCGCAACCACGTGGCCAGTTCCGGCCAGTCGGCTTCCCAGGGCAGTTGCAGGCAGGTGAACGGCCTGGGACGCCAGAGCGCCTGATGCTCGACGAGAAAGTCATCGAGCGCCTGAAAGCGCTCGAGCAGTGCGGTGCCTTGGAGGATCGGCTCTGACATGGAGGCACAACGCGGCGAGATCTAGGAGCGGGAGTCATGGGCCGCCTAGTTTCGACGGCCCATGGTCATCAGCGGCCCTGGCAGGCGTCGACACGCAGCCAGCGTTCCAGGCGGCGGAACAGCAGAGTCAGCACCAGGGTGATGAGCAGGTAGAAGAGGCCGGCGTAGCAGAAGAACAGCATGTACTGGTAGTTCTTCGCGGCGATGGTCTTGGCCATGCCCATCAGGTCGTACAGCGTTACGGTGTAGACCACCGCACTGGCCTTGAGCATGAGGATGACCTCGTTGCTGTAGGCAGGCAGGGCGATGCGCGTGGCGCGCGGCAGGATGATGAAAAACAGTGCCTGCTTGCGTGACATGCCCAGCGAACGTGCGGCTTCCACCTCCCCCTTGGGGATCGCGTGGATGGCGCCACGCAGGATCTCGGCGATATAGGCCGCCGTGTGCAGCGACATGGCCAGCAGGGTGCAGAAGAACGGGTCGCGCAGGTACGGCCAGAGCATGCTCTTGCGCACGGCCTCGAACTGCGCCAGCCCGTAGTACACCAGCGCCAACTGCAGCAGCAGCGGGGTGCCACGGAAGAAGAAGATGTAGCCGTAGGGCAGGGCGCGTACGTACCAGTGTCGGGATGCGCGGGCGATGCCCAGCGGCACGGCGAGTATCAGGCCGATGATGGCCGAAAGTCCCAGCAGTTCGAGGGTGAGCAGGGCCCCCTCGAGCATCTTGGGCGTCCATTTGGCGAGCAGTTCCCACTCGCTCATAGCTCGTTCCTCGTGAAGCCCTGGCTCACGCGTTTTTCCGCCAGGTGCATGATGGTCATCGCCACGACGGTCAGGCTCAGGTAGATGAGCGCCGCCGCCAGGTAGAAGGTGAAGGGTTCCTTGGTGGCGTTGGAGGCGATGCTGGCCTTGCGCATGATCTCGTCGAGGGAGATCAGCGAAACCAGCGCGGTGTCCTTGAGCAGCACCAAGTACAGGTTGCCCAGGCCGGGCAGGGCGATGCGCCAGACCTGCGGCAGGATGATGCGCCAGAAGATGCGAAACGAGGACAAACCAAGAGTCTGGCCCGCTTCACGATGGCCTTTGGGAATGGCCAGCAAGGCGCCGCGCAGCACTTCCGTGGCGTAGGCGCCGAAGCACAGCGCCAGGGCGCAGGTGCCGGCAGCGAACGGCGACAGCGCCAGATCGGGATGACCGAACAGAGCGCCCAGTGCGTTCAGGCCGCTGACGGTGCCGAAGTAGACCATGAGCACCCACAGCGTTTCCGGAACGCCGCGAACCAGCGTGGTATAGAGCGTCCCCAGTGCACGCAGGGCGCGGAAGCGCGAAGTCTTGGCAATGGCGCCGAGCAAGCCCAGCAGCAGGCCGATCGAGACGGCAGCCAGCGAGAGCTTGATGGTCATGAGCGTGCCTTCGGCAAGCTGGTTGCCGAAGCCATGCAGGTCAAAAATCATGATCGTTAGTCTGGTCGGAGGCAGTGGTGGCCATCTGGAGCACCCGGTAAGCCCGTCGCACCTGCATCGCGCGGAGTAGCTGATTTGGCGGTGCCGCCCGCCTGAGGCGAGCGGCACACCGATCATCTACACCAGTCGCGTGCCGATGGCTGCGTGCGGGCGATCCGGGATGCCCTTGCGGGGCACCTGGGTCAGGATCAGTAGATGCTGAACGGGAAGTACTTGTCGTTGATCTGCTTGTAGGTGCCGTCGGCGACGATTTCCTTCAGAGCAGCGTTGAGCTTCTCACGCAGCGGATCGTTCTTGCGCACGGCAATGCCGATCTTGTCGTTGTCGAAGACCGGCTCACCCTTGAACTCGAAGTCCTTGCCGGCATCGCTCTTGAGCCATTCCCAGTTGACGAACTTGTCGGCCAGTACGCCATCGACGCGACCGGAAGCGAGATCCAGATAGGCGTTTTCCTGGGTGTCATAGAGCTTGATGTCGACGATACCGTCGAGGTTCTCTTCCAGCCAGGTGCCGGCGATGGTGGAGCGCTGAGCACCGATCACCTTGCCCTTGAGGCTGTCCTTGTCGGTCTTGAAGTCAGCACCTTTCGGGGCGATGAACTGCAGCTTGTTGGTGTAGTACGGATCGGTGAAGTCAACGGCCTGCTTGCGCTCGTCAGTGATCGACATGGACGCGATCAGGAAGTCGAACTTCTTGGCGTTCAGCGCGGGAATGATGCCGTCCCAGTCGGAGGTGACCACGTCACACTCGGCCTTCATCTTGGCGCACAGCGCCTGGCCGATTTCCACGTCGAAGCCGGTGGCCTTGCCGCTGGCGTCGATCAGGTTGAAGGGAGGGTAGGCGCCTTCGGTGCCGATCTTCAGCTTGTCGGCGGCAACCGCGCTGGTGCCGAATGCCAGGGTAGCGGCCGCGGCCAGCAGGATCTTTTTATAGTTCTGCATGTAGTTTTGCTCCGTGTTATCGATTGCTGGACATGAATTGTTTACAGCGTGCCGATTGCGGGTTGTCAAAAACCTGAGCGGGAGGGCCTTGCTCTTCGACCAGGCCCTGGTGCAGGAACACCACCTCGCTGGAAACCTGACGAGCGAAGCTCATTTCATGGGTGACCAGCAGCATGGTGCGACCTTCCTCTGCGAGTGCACGAATCACGTTAAGCACTTCTTGTACCATCTCCGGGTCTAGCGCCGAAGTCGGTTCGTCGAACAGGATCACCTTGGGTTGCATGGCCAGCGTGCGGGCAATGGCTGCGCGCTGCTGCTGACCACCGGAAAGCTGGTTGGGATAGACGTGACGTTTGTCGGCGATGCCGACCTTGGCCAGCAGGGCTTCGGCCACTTCGATGGCCTCGGCCTTGCTCTGGCCGAGCACGCGACGTGGTGCCTCGATGATGTTGTCGAGCACCGTCATGTGCGGCCAGAGATTGAAATTCTGGAAGACGAAGCCGATTTCGCTGCGCAGGCGATTAATCTGCTGATTGTCGGCGGCGACCAGGTCACCGTTCTTCGCGGCCTTGAGCTTGAGCTCCTCGCCAGCGACGAAGATCTGCCCTTCGTGCGGGTTTTCCAGCAGGTTGATGCAGCGCAGAAAGGTGGACTTGCCGGAACCGGAAGAGCCGAGGATGGAGATGACGTCGCCGTCTTTGGCCGTCAGGGAGATGCCCTTGAGCACTTCGAGGTCGCCGTAGCGCTTGTGCAGGTTGCGAATTTCCAGCGCGGGCGTTGCCTCGGCCATGGGATGAGATCCTCTTTTTCTTTGATAGCGCTCCGGCGTGCCTGGCCGTCCTGGCTGGCGGCCAAGCTAGCATAGCGTTTCCGTGACCGCCAAGCCGTTTGCTGGCCTGTGGCTTTCTTCACGGTCAGGGTGTCGCCTGGCTGCAGTTGCTTGTCGCGCAAGCGAAACAATGGATCAGGACATTTGCCGGGAGCAGAAAGCAAAAAGCCCCAGCACGTGGCTGAGGCTTTTTGTAATCAATCAGTGGTGCCCAGGGACGGAATCGAACCGCCGACACGGGGATTTTCAATCCCCTGCTCTACCAACTGAGCTACCTGGGCCAACGGGGCGCTATTAGACGGATTTGAAGGATCAGTGTCAAGCGCGAGTTTGAAAAATATTTAATTATTTCGGGCGCTTAGGTTCGTGAGCGGAGAAAACGGGGAGGGCGGGCCGGGGCTGCGTGCATGGATATGCGGCGGTTGTCGCGGCTGAAGCCCCCTCCCGCAGGCATGCTTATTCGCTCGGTGGCACGTAGCCTTCGGCCTGGGCGTATTCCTCGCCGGAGAGGAACTTGTCCATCTCGGCCTGGAGGAACTTGCGATCCTCGGCGTTCATCATGTTCAGCCGACGCTCGTTGATCAGCATGGTCTGGTGCTTCTGCCATTCGTCCCAGGCTTGCTTGGAGACGTTGGCGAAGATGTCTTCACCCTTGGGGCCGGGGTAGGGCGCGCGATCCAGGCCGGGCAGTTCCTGTTTGTATTTGCGGCACTGTACGGTGCGGGTCATGTCGGTTCTCCAGCAGTAATGGCTTGCGCCGCGCGTTTCAGTAGCTTCTTCACCGGGGCGGCGAGGCCCAGGCGCGGCGGGGTGGCGAGGTTATACCAGAGCCAGTCGGCCTCGGCCACGCGGCCGGGTTGCTCGGTGGCCTCGATCAGCCAGGGTTCGATGGCTAGCTGGAAGTGGCTGAAGGTGTGGGTCAGGCCTTCCAGTTCGCGGCGTTCGCCGAGGCTCAGTCGTTGCTGCCCGGCGAGGTCGTCGAGCTGGGCGAGATCGTCCAGTTCCGGCAGGCTCCACAGCCCACCCCACAGGCCAGTGGCCGGGCGGCGATAGAGCAGGATGTCGCCGGACTCGTTGACCAGAATCGGCATCAGGGTGCGTTTCTGCGGCAGTGTCTTGCGCGGCTTGGGGATCGGGTAGCGAATCTCCAGGCCGAGCAGGTGGGCCTGGCAGCCGCTGCGCACTGGGCACAGCAGGCAGGTGGGTTTGCTGCGGGTGCACAGGGTGGCGCCGAGATCCATCATCGCCTGGGTGTAGTGGTTGACGCGCTCGTGCGGGGTGAGGCGCTCGGCCACGTCCCACAGTTGCTTGGCCACTTTCGGCTCGCCGGGGTAGCCCTCCTGCGCCACGTAGCGCGCCAGTACGCGCTTGACGTTGCCGTCGAGGATCGGCGCACGCACGCCCATGCTCAGGCTGGCGATGGCGCCGGCCGTGGAGCGGCCGATGCCGGGCAGTTCGCTGAGCGCATCGACACTGCGCGGAAATTCGCCGCCATGCTCGCGCATGATGATCTGCGCGGTCTTCTGCAGGTTGCGGGCGCGGGTGTAGTAGCCCAGGCCCGTCCACAGGTGCAGCACTTCGTCTTCCGGCGCTTCGGCCAGGTCTTTCACCGTGGGCAAAGCGGCCATGAAGCGGTCGAAGTAGCCGAGTACGGTGCTGACCTGGGTCTGCTGCAGCATGATTTCCGAGACCCAGACGCGATACGGACTGATGTTCTGCTGCCAGGGCAGATCCTTGCGCCCGTGCTGGTCGTACCAGGCCAGCACGGCGCCGTTGAATTGCTCGGGACTCATCGGTTGAACAGGCCCTTGAGTGCGTCTTTCAGTTCCGGGCTGACCTTGTCGCCGAGTTTTTCTTCCAGCTTCTCGGTCAGCTTGTTGCCGGCCAGGCGTGCGGCGATCTTGCCCAGGCCATCCTGATCCAGGCGGCAGGCCTTGGCGCCCAGCTCCAGCGGGCCACGGCAGCGCAACGGCCATTCGATGCCGACGTAGCGTTCGTTGACCTGGCAGGCCGGGTCGGGCATTTCGCGCTGGTCGCCTTCGAGGGTGATGCCGACCTTGTAGTCGAGGCCGAGCACGCGCAGGTCGAGGTCGCCATTGCCACTGACCGCCAGGCCTGGAATCTGGGCGGCCAGATCCGGGGTGTGGGCCACGCCATCGCGCACGCTCATGCTGCCCTTGAGCTCTCGGAAGGGGGTGTCCTTGCCGGTCGGCGGATTGCTCAGATCCTTGCGATTGAGGGTGGCGATGCCACGGCACAGTTGCTGCTCGAGGTTGGCATCGACCAGGACGCCATCGTTGAGCGCGAAGCTGGCGGTGCCATTGAGGGCTTCGATCCAGGCCTTCTGGCTGTTGCCACGGGTGTTGAACTTGGCATCCAGATCCAGTAGGCCGCGAATCGGCGAGGGCTGATCGTCCTTCTTGAGGAAGGGCTCGACGGGGATGCGGCTGAGGCGCTTCTCGATGCTGAGCATCGGCTCGGCCTGACGGACGTCGATGCGCCCGCTGC
Source organism: Pseudomonas sp. FG29 (assembly GCF_057809355.1). NCBI lineage: Bacteria > Pseudomonadati > Pseudomonadota > Gammaproteobacteria > Pseudomonadales > Pseudomonadaceae > Pseudomonas > Pseudomonas sp. FG29. Next base: position 17,869 of record NZ_JBMDJU010000037.1, read on the forward strand.
CGACGAAGCTGCCGCCCTGCAGTTTGCCGCGCGCTTCTTCCAGGGTGATCAGGCCGCCACTGCCGTTGGCCTTGAGGCTGACGTCGGTGAAGGGCTGCTGGTCATAGGTCAGTTGGCCCAGGCTCAACGCCAGTTGCAGGTCGAGGCTGCGCAGTCGGTCGATGGGCAGCACTTTCTCGTCGCTCCAGGCCTGCTGGGTTGGTGCGTTGGGCAGCGGTGTGGTGCCATTGGCGCCGGCATTGGCGATGCTTTCCTTGACCTCGGACTGGCGTGCAGCGGCGGCGCTGTCCTTGCTCTTGGGCGGCAGGTAGCGGTCGAGGTCGAGCTTGTCGCCTTTGAGGTCGGCGCGCAGTGCCTGTTTGCTGAAGTCGCTAAAGCCAAGGCTGCCGGTGTAGGTGCTGCCGTCGAGTTTGAGGTCGAGGTTTTCCAGCATCAGCCCCTTGCTGGAGCCATTCAGGCGGCTGACCAGTTCGAACTGGCTGAGGCTGTTAGCGTCACGCATGGCGGGCAGTTCGATGCCGATGCCGTCGAGGAATTCGCGCAGGTTGAGCGAGGCGATGGAGATGCCACCGGCGAGTTTGGCGTCCTTGTCCAGCTCGCGCACCTTGAGTTCTCCCAGGGCGCGCAGCTGGTTGGCGGAGAGCTTGAGGCCGTTCCATTCGGCGATATTGGCGGCCTGGTCGAGCAGCAACTGGCCCTGCGCGGAGAAATTCAGGGTCTTGCCCTTGAGGGGCTCGCCCGAGGCTTCGCCGGCGAGCTTGAGGTCTTCGAACTGGTAGCGCTTGAGGGCGCGGTCGAAGCGCAGCGAGCCTTCCACTTCGCTGCGTGCGCGCAGCACGGGTTGGTTGGTGCCGAAGAAGGCGCTGAATTTGACCGGGATGCTGGCGCCTTCACGAATCGCCCCGGTTTTCAGCTCGATGTTCTCGACGGTGAATTGCTGGCCTTTCTGCGCGTCGTCGTAGTCGATGCGCGAGTTGCTCAGGGTCAGGCTGTCGATATCCAGCTTGAGTGGCTGGCTTGCGGGTTTGCTGGCTTGCTCGGCGCTGGAGGCGTCGACCACGGCGGGTTGTTCGCCGGGCTGCGAGGTGCCTGTGGCGGCCTTGGCCGGGCGGCCGACGCCTTCCCAGTTGCCATGGCCCTTGGCGTCGCGCTGCAGGCTGAGGTTGAGGCCGTCGACGCGGATGTCGCTCATCTGCACTTCTTTGCGCAGTAGCGGCATCACCCGTACGGAAAGGCCGATCATGCGCAGGTCGGCGAAGGGTTTGTCCGGGGTGTCGGCACTGGCCAGGGTGGCGTCGGTCAGTTCCAGGCCGAGCCAGGGGAACAGGCTCCAGCCGATATCGCCCTTGAGTTGCAGGTCGAGGTTGGCCTTGTCGTGGGCGATCTGGCGGATCTCGTCCTTATAGTCGTTGGGGTCGAACAGATGCGTAAGGGCGAACAACAGCGCCACTACGATCAGCAGCAATCCGAGAAGGAAGAGGCCCAGGATCTTGCCGAGCGCTTTCATGGACGAGTCCTTGTTTCGATGGCTGGAATAACGGGCGCCGAGTATAGCGTCACAGCGCCCTGGCGACCCGCCCGCTAAATGGCCTGCGGCAGTCGACTGCTTGGCAGGTGGGTAGGTTTTTGATCGATCCACTGGCTGGCGGTTCCGCGCGCTGGCGTTGCTGAAGTGGTCTAGGCTCAGTGCGCGGCGCTTGGTTTTGGCGATGCTTCGGGGTGTTGCTGCGGCGTGTTAAATCGACGTGCTCTATCATTTGATAGAGCCGGACTTTCGAAAGTTGTCGAAATGGCGCTGAACGTGCAAAGAAAACTAAAAAAATCATGGAAGACGCGGCGTTTTGTCGCGCCTAGGTGCTACTCTTCGCAAACTTTGGCGCCGGTCCGTTGTCGCGTGCGCCTTTGTCTGCAACCACAAAAAGAGACTCTGCTATGACTGACGCCCTTGCATTGGACGGCGCCGCGGCGAAGCCTGCGTTCCTGTCTAAGGAACGCATCATCGCTCGACCCGGCTTCAACCGCTGGCTGGTTCCGCCAGCCGCTCTGGCCATTCACCTGTGTATCGGTATGGCCTATGGCTTCTCGGTATTCTGGCTGCCGCTGTCCAAGGCCGTCGGTATCACCGCAGCCACGGCCTGCGCACCGGAAATGAGCTTCCTCGAGCAAATCTTTGCCAGCAACTGTGACTGGCAGATTTCCATGCTCGGCTGGATCTACACCCTGTTCTTCGTCTTCCTCGGCTGCTCGGCCGCCATCTGGGGTGGCTGGCTGGAACATGCCGGCCCGCGCAAGGCCGGTGTGGTGTCCGCACTGTGCTGGTGCGGTGGCCTGATGATTTCTGCGCTGGGTATCTATACCCACCAGATCTGGATGCTGTGGCTGGGCTCCGGCGTGATCGGCGGTATCGGTCTTGGCCTGGGTTACATCTCGCCCGTATCCACCCTGATCAAATGGTTCCCGGACAAGCGCGGCATGGCGACCGGCATGGCGATCATGGGCTTCGGTGGCGGTGCGATGGTCGGTGCGCCGTTGGCCGCAATGCTGATGAACCACTTCGCTACCCCGGAAAGCGTCGGCGTATGGCAGAGCTTCGTGGTCATGGCGGTGATCTACTTCATCTTCATGATGGGTGGCGCGCTGTCCTACCGCGTACCGCCGACTGGCTGGAAACCGGCAGGCTGGACTGCGCCGGCGGCCAAGGCCAACAACGCGATGATCACCAAGGGCCACGTGCACGTTGATACCGCGCTGAAGACGCCGCAGTTCTGGCTGGTCTGGGCCGTACTGTGCCTGAACGTGTCCGCTGGTATCGGCATCATCGGCATGGCTTCGCCGCTGCTGCAGGAAGTCTTCGCCGGCAAGCTGATCGGTGTCGACCTGAGCTTCAACCAGCTCGATGCGGCTCAGCTCGCGCAGATCGCCGCCATCGCGGCGGGCTTCACCGGCCTGCTCAGCCTGTTCAACATCGGTGGTCGCTTCTTCTGGGCATCCTGCTCGGACTTCATCGGCCGCAAGGGCACCTACTTCGTGTTCTTCGGTCTGGGTCTGGCGCTCTACGCTTCGGTGCCGATGCTCGCTCACCTGGGCAGTCTGGCGCTGTTCGTGCTGGCCTTCTGCATCATCCTGTCGATGTACGGCGGCGGCTTCGCCACGGTGCCAGCCTACCTGGCCGACCTGTTCGGCACGCAGATGGTCGGCGCGATCCATGGTCGTCTGCTGACTGCCTGGGCCGTGGCCGGTGTGCTCGGCCCGGTGCTGGTCAACTACCTGCGCGAGTACCAGTTGAGCATCGGTGTGGAGAAGGCTGCGGCCTACGACATCACCCTGTACATCCTCTCCGGCCTGCTGGTGCTGGGCTTCATCTGCAACGCCCTGGTGCGTCCGGTGGCAGCCAAGTACTTCATGAGCGAGGCCGAGCTGGCCGCCGAGCGCGCCCATGGCGAGAAGTCGGCACCGGCTGCGAGCGAGCTGGAGTGGTCGGCTGACCCGTCGAGCAAACCGCTGGTGATCGCTGCCTGGCTGGTGGTGGGCATTCCGCTGGCCTGGGGTGTGTGGATCACCCTGCAGAAGACTGTCGTGCTGTTCCAGTAACGCCGTCCTTCTGAAAAAGCCCGTGCCGGCTCCGCGCCTGCACGGGCTTTTTCATTCTGGCCGTCCGACCATCGCCGGTAGCCGTTGCGGCCGCTGCACGCCTATAATGCTGGCCTTTTTCCGTTGGCAATTTCGTGGAGCTGGTGATGGCCGAACGTACGGCATCCGTCGAGCGCAACACCCTGGAAACCCAGATCAAGGTCTCCATCAACCTGGATGGTACTGGCAAGGCCAAATTCGACATTGGCGTGCCCTTCCTCGAGCACATGCTCGACCAGATCGCCCGCCATGGCCTGATCGACCTCGACATCCACTGCAAGGGTGACCTGCACATCGACGACCACCACACCGTCGAGGACGTCGGCATCACCCTCGGCCAGGCCTTCGCCAAGGCCGTCGGCGACAAGAAGGGCATGACCCGTTACGGCCACTCCTATGTGCCGCTGGACGAGGCGCTGTCGCGCGTGGTGATCGATTTCTCCGGTCGCCCGGGCCTGCAGATGCACGTGCCGTTCACCCGCGCGGTGGTCGGCGGCTTCGATGTCGACCTGTTCCAGGAGTTCTTCCAGGGCTTCGTCAACCACGCCCAGGTCAGCCTGCACATCGACAACCTGCGTGGGCACAACACCCACCACCAGATCGAGACCGTGTTCAAGGCCTTCGGTCGTGCCCTGCGCATGGCCGTCGAACTCGACCCGCGCATGGCCGGGCAGATGCCGTCGACCAAGGGAACCCTCTGATGCAGACCGTAGCCGTCATCGACTATGGCATGGGCAACCTGCACTCGGTGGCCAAGGCGCTGGAGCATGTCGGCGCTGGCCGTGTGCTGGTGACCTCGGACGCCAAGATCATTCGCGAAGCCGACCGCGTGGTATTTCCCGGCGTCGGCGCGATCCGCGACTGCATGGCCGAGATCAAGCGCCTGGGCTTCGACGAGCTGGTGCGTGAAGTCAGCGCCGACCGTCCGTTCCTCGGCATCTGCGTCGGCATGCAGGCCTTGCTCGAGCACAGCGAGGAAAACGACGGCGTCGATTGCATCGGCCTGTTTCCCGGCCAGGTGCGTTTCTTCGGCAAGGATCTGGCCGAGGACGGCGAACGCCTCAAGGTGCCGCACATGGGCTGGAACGAAGTGGCGCAGGCGGTGAAACACCCGCTGTGGCATGACATTCCCGACCACTCGCGCTTCTATTTCGTGCACAGCTACTACATCGAGGCCGGCAAGCCGCAGCAGGTGGTCGGTCGCGGTCACTACGGCAAGGACTTCGCCGCCGCGCTGGCCGAAGGTTCGCGTTTCGCCGTGCAGTTCCACCCGGAGAAGAGCCATACCCACGGCCTGCAGCTGCTGCAGAACTTCGTCGCCTGGGACGGCCGCTGGTAATGGCCCGCACCAAGGTGCCGAGCCTGGCGCTGGAGCCTGCCCAGGAGCAGGCCGCGCTACTGGTGCTGCAGCGCTTTCTCGATGAGCGCTTCGAGCTGGAATTGGGGACCTTCGAGGTGCAGGAAGTGCTCGACCTGATCACCCGCGAGCTGGCACCGCACTACTACAACAAGGCGATTCTCGACGTGCAGGCGCACCTGAAAGACAGGTTCGACAGCATCGAGAGCGACCTCTGGGCGCTCGAAAAGAGCTGACCCTTCTTTTTCGTTTTCAAGACTTGAGCAGGTTCAACCGATGCTGATTATCCCCGCTATCGATCTCAAGGACGGTGCCTGTGTGCGTCTGCGCCAGGGCCGTATGGAAGACTCCACCGTATTCTCCGATGACCCGGTGAGCATGGCTGCCAAGTGGGTCGAGGGCGGCTGCCGTCGTCTGCACCTGGTCGATCTCAACGGCGCCTTCGAGGGTCAGCCGGTCAACGGCGAGGTGGTCACCGCCATCGCCAAGCGCTACCCGAACCTGCCGATTCAGATCGGCGGCGGTATCCGCACCCTGGAAACCATCGAACACTACGTGCGCGCCGGCGTCAGCTACGTGATCATCGGCACCAAGGCGGTGAAAGAACCCGAGTTCGTCACCGAGGCGTGCAAGGCCTTCCCCGGCAAGGTGATCGTCGGCCTGGATGCCAAGGACGGTTTCGTCGCTACCGACGGCTGGGCGGAAGTCTCCAGCGTGCAGGCCACCGACCTGGCCAAGCGCTTCGAGGCTGACGGTGTGTCGGCCATCGTTTATACCGACATCGCCAAAGACGGCATGATGCAGGGCTGCAACGTTGAAGCCACCGCCGCGCTGGCCGCTGCCAGCAAGATTCCGGTGATCGCTTCCGGTGGCATCCACAACCTCGGCGACATCGAGAAGCTGCTGCTGGCGCGCTCGCCCGGCATCATCGGCGCCATCACCGGCCGTGCCATCTATGAAGGCACCCTGGATGTGGCCGAAGCGCAGAGTTTCTGCGATTCCTACAAGGCTTAAACCGTAGGGCGGGTGAAACCCGCCAGCACTGACGCAATCTTTATCGGTGGGTTGCACCCACCCTACGGGAGCCCCGTATGGCACTAGCTAAACGCATCATCCCCTGCCTCGACGTGGACAACGGCCGCGTGGTCAAGGGCGTCAAGTTCGAGAACATCCGTGATGCCGGCGATCCGGTCGAGATCGCCCGTCGCTACGATGAGCAGGGCGCCGACGAGATCACCTTCCTCGACATTACCGCCAGCGTCGACGGCCGTGATACCACCCTGCACACCGTCGAGCGCATGGCCAGCCAGGTGTTCATCCCGCTGACCGTCGGCGGTGGCGTACGCACCGTGCAGGACATCCGCAATCTGCTCAATGCCGGCGCCGATAAGGTGTCGATCAACACCGCCGCCGTGTTCAACCCCGAGTTCGTCGGTGAGGCCGCTGCACGTTTCGGTTCGCAGTGCATCGTCGTCGCCATCGACGCCAAGCGCGTCTCCGCGCCGGGCGAGCCGGGCCGCTGGGAAATCTTCACCCACGGCGGGCGCAAGCCGACCGGCCTGGATGCCGTGGAGTGGGCGCGCAAGATGGAAGGCCTGGGCGCCGGCGAGATCCTGCTCACCAGCATGGATCAGGACGGCGTGAAGAGCGGCTACGATCTCGGCGTGACCCGCGCCATCAGCGAGGCCGTGCGCGTGCCGGTGATCGCCTCCGGTGGCGTCGGCAACCTGCAGCACCTGGCCGACGGCATCCTCGAAGGCAAGGCCGACGCGGTGCTGGCCGCCAGCATCTTCCACTTCGGCGAATACACCGTGCCGGAAGCCAAGGCCTACTTGTCCAGCCGCGGTATCGTGGTGCGTTGATTACCTTTCGGCCGGCAGTTCTGCCGGCCAAAGCTGCGGGCGAGTCGACGGCAAAGTGCCAGCGACTCGGCTAGCATCGCTGCATAACTTCCCTCTCGTTAAATGGCCTGCACCCTCTGCGCTGCCGAGGGCGATGCCCGGATTCGGTTGAGGCCGCCGGTCGTTACCGCCTTGGCGGGGACAAGGGTGACGCCAAGACGCCGTTTATGCTCAAGCGTGGCCTGAACCTGGAGAAAGGGCAGATCGATCTTTGGATCACGTCCGATCAGGGGGGCTCGCGACATGGCGTGTCAGAAGGGGGTAAGTGGTTTGTTTGTCGTTTGGCGCCTATACACCGCTGACCTGTATCTGACCTTGGATCGGCAGCCCCCTGACGAGGTGGTGCAGAAGTTGCAGAAGGCTCTGAATCAGCTGCGCGCCGAGGGCGATCTGCAAGCCATCGGCGCGCGCTATTGAAGGCAGGCTGCCACTAATTGTTGGGCTGGGTTGGGGCTGAGGGTTATCCTCGCCCCGTCTGCCATAAAAAACAGAGAATCGTCATGTTCAAACCATTGCTGATCGCGTTGACCAGCACGCTTATGGTGCTCGCGGGCGCCGCACGCGCCGAGGTGGCTCAAGAGCAAAGTCTGGTGCTGCTGACCGAGAACTTTCCGCCGTACAACATGGCGACCAATGGCAAGAATTTCGCACAGGACGAAAACATCAACGGCATTGCCGTGGAGATCGTCAGGGAGATGTTCAAGCGCGCGGGCGTTGGCTACAACCTGACCCTGCGTTTCCCCTGGGATCGCATCTACAAGCTGGCGCTGGAAAAACCGGGTTATGGCGTGTTCGTCACGGCACGTTTGCCCGAGCGTGAAGCGCTGTTCAAGTGGGTCGGGCCGATTGGGCCGGATGACTGGGTCATGCTGGCCAAGGGCGACAGCCCGTTGCGTCTCGAGAGCCTCGAACAGGCCGCGAAGTACCGCATTGGTGCCTACAAGGGGGACGCCATCTCGCAATACCTGTCCGACAAGGGCATCGAGCACAGCGCTTCGCTGCGTGATCAGGAGAATGCACGCAAGCTGATGGCTGGGCAGATCGATCTGTGGGCTACGGGCGATCCGGCCGGGCGCTACCTGGCCAAGCAGGAGGGCATTGGGGGTCTTAAAACCGTTCTGCGCTTCGATAGCGCCGAACTCTACCTGGCCCTGAACCATGAGACGGCCGACGACCTCGTGGCCAGATTGCAGGCCGCGCTCGATGGCATGCGTGCCGAGGGCGTGATCGACGAGATTCAGGGGCGCTACCTCTAGATAGAACCTGGCAGTCGGCCACAAGCCGGCTGCTCGCCATGGATGGCGGACTCTCTGGGTGCCGATAGCCGGGCCCAGGTCAACGCAGGGATGCCGCGAGCCATAACCACAAATCATGCGAGCGGTACGTCTATGTTGAAAATACTGAAGAAAAGCCTGTTTCTCGCCCTGCTCTGTGCGGCTGGTCTGGCCCGTGCGGAGTTGCCTGCGGATTACAAGGTGGTGTTGCTGACCGAGAACTTCCCGCCGTTCAACATGGCGGTCGATGACAAGAACTTCGCCCGTGACGACTCGATCGACGGCATCAGCGCCGACATCGTGCGCGAGATGTTCAAGCGTGCCGGCATCGGCTACACCCTGACGCTGCGCTTTCCCTGGGATCGCCTGTACCGCCTGACCCTGGAAAAACCCAACTATGGCCTGTTCTCTACGACCTACACCGAGGAGCGCAAGCCGCTGTTCAAATGGGTCGGCCCCATCGCCAAGACTGGCTGGGTGCTGCTGGCTGCCCCCGGCAGCGACATCAAGGTGTCGAGCCTGAAGGATGCGGCCAAGTACCGTATCGGTGCCTACAAGAACGACGCGGTCAGCCAGAGCCTGGAAAGCCAGGGGCTGGCGCCGATCAATGCGCTGCGGGATCAGGAGAACGTGAAGAAGCTGGTGCGAGGGCAGATCGACCTGTGGGCCACCACCGATCCGGTGGGGCGTTACCTGGCCAAGCAGGAGGATGTGACCGGCCTCAACACCGTATTGCGCTTCAAGGATGCCGAGCTGTACCTGGCCCTGAACAAGGACACCCCCGATGAGGTCGTGCAGCGCCTGCAGAAGGCGCTGGATAGCATGCGCGACGAAGGTTTCATCGAGGAAGTGACCAACAACTACCTCTGATGGCCGCGTCATGAAAAAGCCCGGGCATCTAGCCCGGGCTTTTTCGTTTCGGCGTGGCGGGTTCAGTCGCCGCGGGTGACGTTCAGGCCTTTGAGCAGGTTCAGCGCCTGGCTCAATTGGTAGTCGTCGTCCTGCGGGCGGTCGGTGCGCGCGGCCTGTGCCGCCTTGGTCGGGCGATCAGCGCCGCCGTTGCCGTTGCCCAGATGGCCTTGCAGATCGGCTTCCTTGATGCCTTCGGCGTCCTGCTCACGAGTGACCTTGGCGCGGGCCACCTCGATGTCGGGGACGATGCCTTGCGCCTGGATCGAGCGGCCGTTGGGGGTGAAGTACAGCGCGGTGGTCAGTTTCAGCGCACGGTCGTTGTTCAGCGGCAGCACGGTTTGCACCGAGCCTTTACCGAAGCTGTCGGTGCCCATCAGTACGGCGCGTTTGTGATCCTGCAGGGCACCGGCGACGATTTCCGAGGCCGAAGCGCTGCCGCCGTTGATCAGCACCACCAGCGGTACGCCTTCGCTGGCATCGGCCGGGTCGGCGTTGAAGCGCAGCTCGGAATTGGCCAGGCGACCCTCGGTGTAGACGATCAGGCCGCTCTTGAGGAAGTGGTCGGCCACTTCCACCGCAGCTTGCAGCACGCCGCCGGGGTTGTTGCGCAGGTCCATGACCAGGCCGCGCAGTTTCTTGTCGCCGTTTTCCTTGCGCAGCTTGGCCAGGGCCTTGCCGACTTCTTCGCCGGTGTTGACCTGGAACTGCGAGATGCGCAGGTAGCCGTAGCCGTCGTCCAGCAACTGGCTCTTGACGCTGCGTACCTTGATCACGGCGCGGGTGAGGGTGATGTCGAACGGGCGGCCGCCGTCACGCACCAGGGTCAGCTCGATCTTGCTGCCGGCCTTGCCGCGCATCTTGTCCACGGCTTCCATCATCGACAGGCCCTTGGTCGGCTGGCCGTCGATCTTGACGATCAGGTCACCAGGCTGGATGCCGGCTTTCGAGGCGGGCGTGTCATCGATGGGCGAGACCACCTTGACGAAGCCGTCTTCCATGCCGACTTCGATGCCCAGGCCGCCGAATTCGCCGCTGGTGCTTTCCTGCAGTTCGGCGAAGGCTTCCGGCTCGAGGTAGGCCGAGTGCGGATCGAGGTTGCTGAGCATGCCCTTGATGGCGTTCTCCAGCAGTTCCTTGTCGCTGACCGGCTCGACATAGGCGGCCTTGATGCGATCCATCACCTCGGCGAAGGTGCGCAGTTCATCCAGCGGCAGCGGTGCCGCCTTGCTGCTCGCCGCCGGCGCGGGGGCGGGCTCTGCAGCCTGCAGGGCAGGAGCGCCGAGCAGCAGGCCAAGGGCCAGAGCCAGGCAGGTGGGGCGGAAGCGATGGTGCATGAAGACAACTCCTAAATGAGTAAAGCGCTTATCCCTGCGCGCGGCACCATTGTGCCGGATCACTCGGGCGGCCGTTCTGGCGGATGGCGAAATACAGGGCCGGGGTATCCTGGCCGCCACTGGTTCCAACCGTGGAAATGGCTTCACCGGCCTTGACCACGTCACCGGCCCGCTTGAGCAGACTCTGGTTGTGGCCGTACAGGCTCAGGTAACCGTTGCCGTGGTCGAGAATGACCAACAGGCCGGCGCCGCGCAACCAGTCGGCGAACACCACGCGTCCACCGTGCACGGCGCGTACCTGGCTGCCGGCCTGAGCGCCGATCAGCACGCCGTCCCACTTAGTACGAGCGTCGTCGCCGCGAGGGGTTCCGTAGCCTGCTACCAATCGGCCATTGACCGGCCACGGCAGTTTGCCGCGTGCGCTGGCAAAAGGCCCGCCGTAGACGGCGCCAGAGCTGACCAGTGGGCCACTGGAGGCGGGTTTGGCATGGCCTCTTGGCTGCGCTTCGCGGGCGGCCAGTTCGCGCTTGCGCGCTTCCTCGGCTTCGCGGGCCTGGCGCGCCAGGGTTTCCTCGATGGTCTTGAGTACCCGGCCGAGTTCGGCCTGCTCCTGCTCGCGGGCCTTGAGGCGCTGATCGCGGCTGGAGTATTCGCTGTTGAGCTTGGCCAGCGCCTGCTGGCGCTCCTTGCGGGCTTCGGCGAGCTGAGCGTGGCGCTGATCCAGTTCCGCTTTCTGTGCCTGCAGTTGGGTCTGATGGCTGGTGATTTCCAGCTCGACGTTGGCCAGTTGGCGCAGGGTCTCGTTGAAGGCCGAGAGTTGCTCCAGGCGCGCATGGCTCAGGTAGTCGTAGTAGGTGAGGGTGCGCGAGAACTTTTCCGGGTTCTGCTGGTTGAGCAGCAGTTTGAGATATTCCTGGCGGCCGCTCTGATAGGCCGCGCGGGCCTGGATGGCGATCAGTCGCTGCTGTTCAGCGCGTGCGCTCTGGAGTTTTTTTTTCTCCTGATCCAGGCGCTGGATTTCCGCCTCGCTGCTGTTGAGCTCGCGTTGCAGCTCGTTGACCTGCTTCTGCAGGTCGCCCATGTCGGTTTCGGTCTTCTTCAACTGCTGCTGCACGCCGGATTTTTCCTGCTGCAGTTTCTCCAGCAGTTTCTTCAGCTCGGTGACGTCCTGGCGTGCCGCATCCAGCTGGCGCTGGGTATCGGCGCGCTGGTCGGCCATGACCGGAGCGAGCAGGCTGCTGAGCAGAACGAGTAGGAGGACACGACGCATGAAGTGAGCGACACCTGGCGGAGTAGCGAATGGCGCTTAGTATGCCTAAAAAAGCAGCGGCAAGCTGCAAGCCGCAGGCTGTAAGCAGAGCGAAAGATTGTAGGGCGTCCTCGCCGAAGGCGGTACACCATCTGGCTTTCGCAAGATGGCGTACCGTTCGCTGCGCTACGAGCGGCCGCTACGCCTTATTCCAGCTCGACGATGGTCTTGCCGGTCATCTCGCTTGGTTGCGGCAGGCCCATCAACGTGAGCAGGGTCGGCGCCACATCGGCCAGCACGCCGCCTGCGCGGATGCGCGCCGGGCGCTTGCCGACGTAGATGAACGGCACCGGTTCACAGGTGTGCGCGGTGTGCGCCTGGCCGGTGCATTCGTCTTCCATCTGCTCGACGTTGCCGTGGTCGGCGGTGATCAACGCTTCGCCGCCGACCTTTTCCAGCGCCTCGGTGATGCGCCCGACGCAGGTGTCGAGGGTTTCCACGGCCTTGACTGCGGCCTCGAACACGCCGGTGTGGCCGACCATGTCGCCGTTGGCGTAGTTGACGATGATCACGTCATACCGCTGGTTCTCGATGGCATCGACAATCTTGTCGGTGACTTCCGGCGCGCTCATTTCCGGCTTGAGGTCGTAGGTAGCGACGTTCGGCGACGGAATCAGGATGCGTTCTTCGCCCTCGAACGGCTCTTCGCGGCCGCCGGAGAAGAAGAAGGTGACATGGGCGTACTTTTCGGTCTCGGCGATGCGCAGTTGAGTCTTGCCGTTCTTCGCCAGGTATTCGCCGAGTACGTTGGTCAGAGCTTCCGGGGCGAAGGCGCTGGGCGCTTTGATGCTCGCCGCGTACTGGGTAAGCATGACGAAACCGACCTGCGGTGCACGCTTGCGCTCGAACTCCTTGAAGTCGGGCTCGACGAAGGCGCGGGTCAGTTCACGGGCGCGGTCGGCGCGGAAGTTCATGAACACCACGGCGTCGCCATCTTCGACCTGCACCGGCGTGCCGATGGTGGTGGCCTTGACGAACTCGTCGCTCTCGCCGCGTTCGTAGGCGGCCTGCAGGCCTTCCACGGCGCTGGCGGCGTTGAACTGGCCGGCGCCGTCGACGATCAGGTGGTAGGCCTGCTCGACGCGATCCCAGCGGTTGTCGCGGTCCATGGCGAAGTAGCGGCCGGTGAGGCTGGCGATGCGGCCCTTGCCGAGGCGGGCGAAGGCGGCGTCGAGCAGTTCGATGGACGGCTGGGCGCTCTTCGGCGGGGTGTCGCGGCCATCGAGGAAAGCGTGCAGGTAGATCTTCTCGGCGCCGCGTTTGGCGGCCAGCTCGGCCATGGCGACGATGTGATCCTGATGGCTGTGCACGCCGCCATCGGAGAGCAGGCCGAGAATATGCACGGCCTTGCCGGCGGCTACCGCCTTGTCCACGGCCTGGTTGATCGTCGCATTCTCGAAGAACTCGCCGTCGCGGATCGCCTTGGTCACGCGGGTGAAGTCCTGATACACCACGCGCCCGGCGCCGAGGTTCATGTGGCCGACTTCGGAGTTACCCATCTGCCCGTCCGGCAGGCCGACGTCCATGCCGCTGCCCGAGATCAGGCCGTGCGGGTAGCTGGCGCGCAGTCGGTCATAGACCGGCGTGTTGGCCGCGTAGATGGCGTTGTATTCGGGTTTGTCGCTGTGACCGAAGCCGTCGAGGATGATCAGAACCAAGGGTTTGGGCGTGGCGCTCATTAAGCTGGCTCGCTGTGCGTCTGAAGGGGCATGGAACAGCCCGGCATTCTAGGGCCAAGCGCCTGGCGCGTCACTGCCAGACGGGGTTTGGCCGACCTGTGGGGCTGTGTATACTGGCCGGCATTTTACCGTCCTGGGCCTTATAGATGTTCGCCAACCTGATTGAGTTCGTCACCAACCACTATGTATTGGCCGGAACCTTCGTCGTTCTGCTGGTGCTGCTGATCGTCACCGAAATGCGCAAGGGCGGGCAGAGCCTGTCCAGCCGCGAGCTGACCGCGCTGGTCAACAGCGACAAGGGCGTGGTGCTCGACGTGCGTTCGCAGAAGGATTTTTCTGCCGGCCATATCGTCGACTCGCTGCACATTCCCTACGAGAAAGTGGCCGCGCGCATCGCCGAGCTGGAAAAGCACAAGGCCAAGACCATCGTGGTGGTCGACGCCATGGGCCAGCACGCTGGCAGCATCGCCCGCGAACTGAAGAAAGCCGGCTACACCTCGGCCAAGCTGGCCGGTGGCATCGCCACATGGCGTGGCGACAACCTGCCGCTGGTGAAGTGACATGACCAGCGTGGTCATCTACTCCAGCGACTGGTGCCCCTTCTGCATCCGTGCCAAGCAATTGCTGGCCAGCAAAGGGGTGGACTTCGAGGAGATTCGTGTCGACGGCCAGCCAGCCGTGCGCGCGGAGATGACCCGCAAGGCCGGGCGCACCTCGGTACCGCAAATCTGGATCGGCAGCACTCATGTGGGTGGCTGTGACGACCTCTATGCCTTGGAGCGCGCCGGCAAGCTCGATGCGCTGCTGCAGGGCACCGCTTGAAACCCCAACTTTAAGGAAGGCACGAGCCATGACCGAGCAAGCCAACAGCGGCGCCGCCGAAGCGCAGAACCCGCAATTCTCCCTGCAGCGCATCTACGTCAAGGACTTGTCCTTCGAAGCGCCGAAGAGCCCGGAAATCTTCCGTCAGGAGTGGACGCCGAGCGTCGGCCTGGATCTGAACACCCGCCAGAAGGCGCTGGAAGGTGACTTCCACGAAGTCGTGCTGACCCTGTCGGTGACCGTGAAGAACGGTGAAGAAGTGGCCTTCATTGCCGAAGTGCAGCAGGCCGGTATCTTCCTGATCAAGGGCCTGGACGCCGCTTCCATGAGCCACACCCTGGGGGCCTTCTGCCCGAACATCCTGTTCCCGTATGCCCGTGAAGCGCTGGACAGCCTGGTGACCCGTGGCTCGTTCCCGGCCCTGATGCTGTCGCCGGTGAACTTCGACGCCCTGTACGCCCAGGAGCTGCAGCGCATGCAGCAGGCTGGCGAAACCACCGCTCACTAAGCGCGGCTCGGTTGTATGAAAAAGCGCCCTTCGGGGCGCTTTTTGCGTTTTGTGGGGTCATGTTGGACTGGCGCGTTTGTGTTGGCTTGCTGGTTGTTCGGGTGTTTGTTCCGGATTGCCGCGTTTTTGCTGATGTCTTTGGTTTCGCCCTCCCGGGCGAGCAACCGTGTCCAGCGTCAAGTCACTTGAGGCCTGAAATGAGCCTGATCA
>NZ_JBMDJU010000038.1:0-28222 GCF_057809355.1 Pseudomonas sp. FG29
ATTAACAAGAAGTTTTTGAAGCGCTTCATCGCTGAAGTGGCGCGCATTCTACATCACCAGAACGAGCTGTAAACCCCTGATATGCAAAAAGTTGCGCATATCGGATCAGCCGTCTTCCCGCCTCCTATATATAGAGGGCAAAACGCTCAGATCACCCCTGCCGTACGTAACTCGACAATTGCCTCTTCGCTCACCCCCAGCAAGCGCTGCAGCAGGGCATCGGTGTGTTCACCCAGCAGCGGCGGTGCCGAGCGATAGACTACAGGTGTCGCAGACAGGCGTAGCGGGCTGGCGACCTGAGGCGTATCACTGCCCAGACCGTTGGGCAGATCGAGACGCAGACCACGCGCCAACACCTGAGGATCGGCAAACACCTGCTGCAGATCGTTGATCGGCCCGCAGGGCACTCCAGCCTGCTCCAACAGCTCCACCCACTGCGCCGTTGTCTTGAAGACGGTGACCTGACGAAGTTGCGGGATCAATTCAGCCCGATTGGCCACACGCGCCTTGTTGGTGGCATAGCGCGGATCATCGGCAAGACCGGCGATACCCGCCACCTCGCAGAACTTGCGGAACTGCCCATCATTCCCCACGGCCAGGATGAAATTGCCATCCGCGCTGGGGAAGTCCTGGTAGGGGACGATATTAGGATGCGCATTACCCAGACGCTTGGGCGATACACCGGTTGCCAGGTAATTCATGGCCTGATTGGCCAGACAGGCGACCTGTACATCCAGCAGCGCCACATCGATATGCTGACCAACGCCGGACTGCTCACGCTGATTGAGCGCGGCCAACACCCCCACGGTCGCGTAGAGCCCGGTAAGGATATCGGTCAACGCCACCCCGACTTTCACCGGCCCAGCGCCTTCTTCCCCTTCCGGTCGGCCCGTCAGGCTCATCAAGCCACCCAGCCCCTGAATCATGAAGTCGTAACCCGCGCGCTTGGCATAGGGGCCGGTCTGACCGAATCCAGTAATGGAGCAGTAGATCAGGCGCGGATTGATCGTCTTCAGCGACTCGTAGTCGAGGCCATAGGCGGCCAGACCACCCACCTTGAAGTTTTCCAGCAGCACATCGCATTGGGCGACCAGTTCACGCACCAGGCGCTGCCCCTCGGGCTGGGTGAAATCCAAGGTCAGCGACTGCTTGTTGCGGTTGGCGCTCTGGAAGTAAGCCGCCTCGCGCGAATCGTTACCCTCGGCGTCCTTTATGTAAGGAGGCCCCCAATGCCGAGTGTCGTCACCGGTTCCCGGCCGCTCGACCTTGATCACCTCGGCACCGAGGTCGCCGAGGATCTGCCCGCACCAGGGGCCGGCGAGTACGCGAGAAAGATCGAGCACACGGATATGGGACAGGGCACCGGACATGGAGATTCTCCGCGGGGGTGCGTCAGGCGCACCCTGGATCAATGAGAGACGTAACGACTTAGAAGAACGCCTGGATACCGGTCTGCGCACGACCCAGGATGAGCGCGTGCACGTCGTGGGTGCCCTCGTAGGTGTTGACCACCTCGAGGTTGACCAGATGCCGAGCGATACCGAACTCGTCGCTGATGCCATTGCCGCCGAGCATATCGCGCGCCATGCGTGCGACATCCAATGCCTTGCCACAGCTGTTGCGCTTCATGATCGAGGTGATCTCCACCGCAGCAGTGCCTTCGTCCTTCATCCGACCGAGACGCAGGCAACCTTGCAGAGCCAGGGTAATCTCGGTCTGCATGTCGGCCAGCTTCTTCTGGATCAGCTGGTTGGCCGCCAAAGGGCGACCGAACTGATTGCGGTCGAGCACATACTGACGTGCGGTGTGCCAGCAGAATTCAGCGGCGCCCAATGCGCCCCAACTGATGCCGTAACGGGCCGAGTTCAGGCAGGTGAACGGGCCACGCAGGCCGCGGACATCCGGGAAAGCGTTCTCTTCAGGGCAGAACACGTTGTCCATGACGATTTCACCAGTGATCGATGCACGCAAGCCAACCTTGCCGTGAATCGCCGGAGCGGAGAGGCCTTGCCAGCCTTTTTCCAGGACGAAGCCTCGAATCTCGCCGGCATCGTCCTTGGCCCAGACTACGAATACATCGGCAATGGGGCTGTTGGTGATCCACATCTTGCTGCCGGTCAGGCGATAGCCGCCTTCGACCTTCTTCGCACGCGTGACCATGGAGCCGGGATCGGAACCGTGGTTTGGCTCGGTCAGACCGAAGCAGCCGATGTACTCGCCGCTGGCCAGCTTGGGCAGGTACTTCTGCTTGGTCGCCTCGTTACCGAACTCGTTGATCGGCACCATCACCAGGGAGGACTGCACGCTCATCATCGAGCGGTAGCCGGAATCGATACGCTCCACCTCGCGAGCGATCAGGCCATAGCACACGTAGTTCAGACCACTGCCACCGTAGGCTTCGGGGATGGTAGCGCCGAGCAGGCCGGTTTCGCCCATCTCGCGGAAGATCTTCGGATCGGTCTGCTCGTGACGGAAGGCTTCCAGCACGCGCGGCGCCAGCTTGTCGTCAGCGAACTGTTGCGCACTGTCACGCACCATGCGCTCTTCTTCCGTCAGTTGCTGATCCAGCAGCAGCGGGTCGATCCAGTTGAAGCTTGCCTTGGCCATCGCGAGAACCCTCGAAACAGGTGAATGATCGGTCGAGCCAGTCGACCCAGGAATGGCATTGATCCTAGGCTCACTGTGGAGACAGGACAAACGCAGAATTCGCACAGACCTGTGCTTTTTTATCACTTCGAGATAGCTTAAATGCCTGAATGAAACATCGTTGAATGAGGCTTTCGCACAAATGCGCCGCAAGATCCCCAGCACCGCCGCCCTGGTAGCCTTCGAGTCGGCCGCTCGCCACCAGAGCTTCACCAAGGCAGCGGATGAACTGAGCCTGACGCAAAGCGCGATCTGCCGGCAGATCGGCGGGCTGGAAAGCTTTCTCAATGTCGAGCTATTCCGCCGTTCACGGCGCGGCGTCGTATTGACCGAAGCGGGCGTCGCCTACAGCCGCAAGGTGGCTGCGCAACTCGATGCCGTAGAGCGAGACACCCTGGCGCTGATGGGCAACCAGGGCACCAGCAGTATCGAACTGGCTGTCGTACCGACCTTTGGTACGCAGTGGCTGCTGCCGCGCTTGCGGACTTTCCAGCAGTTGCACCCGGAAGTGACAGTGCACCTGACCAACCGTACACGCCCCTTCCTGTTCGCCGACACTCACTTCGATGCGGCTATCTATTACGGCGATGCCGAGTGGTCAGGTACCGAAGCGCACTTCCTCATGCATGAACACCTGCTACCGGTTTGCAGTCCGGCGCTGCTGGGCGATACCCCGGTCGATGCCGAACACATCGCAACACTTCCTCTGCTGCAGCAAACCACTCGCCCCTATGCCTGGCGCCAATGGTTCGCCGCCCAAGGCATGAGCGTCGCGCGCGACATGACCGGCCCGCGCCTGGAACTGTTCTCCATGCTGGCACAGGCAGCACAGCACGAGATGGGCGTCGCCCTGATCCCGCCGTTTCTGATTCAGCGCGAGTTGCAAGACGGCAGTCTGGTCGTCGCGCTCGATCGCGCCGTTCCCCACAACGACCGCGCCTACTACCTGATGGTGCCGGAGCGGAAGGCCGAATCCACGGCACTCAAGGCCTTTCGTGACTGGCTGCTGCAGCAGGCAGCGGCCTATCGTAGCGAGTGAAATAACAGGCAGGGGCGGCCAAAAACAAAACAGACAACAACAAACAGACCATCATGCGACTAGTAGCGACGCAAGGGTCACACTACAACGCCATCTTCCAGTCAATCCGCGCCAACCCAGTACTTTCGGGGCATTCCACTATTTCGAACGCTCCCGTTCGCAACTCTTCACACTTGTGCCGATGCGACCAACGGTCATTCGCCTGATGAATGATAAAAAACGCGCTAAGGCCTGTGAAACCAGCCTCTCCCTCAGAAATGACGCGGCCTGCACGCAGTATAAAAATCTCTCATAGACCCATTACTTGTAGTAATCCATTTTTTTTACTCCATAACTTCTTGTAAGGGTCTGCATTCGATTGCACAATCGCCGCGCCCGCCATCATCCGGCAGGTTTTGTGCTGATCCCCAATCGCCAGTGCGCCAGCGCAGTGCACCGGTTCACCAAAAAGATCACGCAGGAGATTAGAAGTGCACATTGGTGTTCCTCTCGAAACCCATGCTGGGGAGACGCGGGTAGCCGCGACGCCCGAGACCGTCAAGAAGCTGGTTGGCCAGGGCCACCAGGTGACCGTCCAGGCCGGTGCAGGCATTAGTGCCAGCATCCCGGACAGCGCCTATGAAGCTGCTGGCGCCACCATTGGCAACGACTCCGCCGCACTCGGCGCGGATCTGGTGCTGAAGGTGGTCGCACCGACCGATGCAGAACTGGCGCACATGAAAACCGGCGCTGTGCTGGTCGGCATGCTCAACCCGTTCTGCAACGACACCATTGCGCGCATGAATGCCCGTGGCATCACTGCCTTTGCCCTGGAAGCCGCGCCACGTACCTCCCGCGCGCAGAGCCTTGACGTGCTGAGCTCGCAGGCCAACATCGCCGGCTACAAGGCCGTCATGCTCGCCGCCAACCACTACCCGCGCTTCATGCCGATGCTGATGACCGCTGCCGGTACCGTGAAGGCCGCGCGCGTGCTGATTCTCGGCGCTGGCGTTGCCGGCCTGCAGGCCATCGCCACGGCCAAGCGCCTGGGTGCAGTGATCGAAGCTTCCGATGTGCGCCCTGCGGTTAAGGAGCAAATCGAATCGCTCGGCGCCAAGTTCGTCGACGTTCCCTTCGAGACCGATGAGGAGCGCGAATGCGCTCAGGGCGTGGGCGGCTATGCCCGACCGATGCCGCAGTCCTGGATGGAGCGCCAGGCCAAGGCCGTGCACGAACGCGCCAAACAGGCCGATATCGTCATCACCACTGCGCTGATTCCGGGCCGCAAGGCACCGACGCTGCTGCATGAAGCGACCGTGCGAGAGATGAAGCCCGGCTCCGTGGTCATCGACCTGGCCGCTGCGCAAGGCGGCAACTGCCCGCTGACCGAAGCCGATCAGGTGGTGATCAAGCACGGCGTCACCTTCGTCGGCCACACCAATCTGGCCGCACTGGTACCGGCAGACGCCTCGGCACTGTACGCACGCAACCTGCTGGACTTCCTCAAGCTCGTAATCGACAAGGAAGGCCAGTTCCAGCTCAACCTCGAAGACGACATCGTCGCGGCCTGCCTGATGTGCAAAGCCGGCGAAGTCGTGCGCAAGAACGGCTAAGGAGTAGGGACATGGATCTGATTTCCGACGGTATCTACAACCTGATCATCTTCGTGCTGGCCATCTATGTCGGCTATCACGTGGTGTGGAACGTCACACCGGCCCTGCACACCCCGCTGATGGCCGTGACCAACGCCATTTCCGCCATCGTCATCGTCGGCGCCATGCTGGCCGCCGCGCTCACTGTCACTCCGCTGGGCAAGGCCATGGGCACCCTGGCCGTGGCGCTGGCGGCGGTGAACGTGTTCGGTGGCTTCCTGGTTACCCGACGCATGCTGGAAATGTTCAAGAAGAAAGCGCCGAAAGCGCCTGTGGAGAAACACTGACCATGAGCATGAACCTGATCACTGTTCTCTACCTCGTCGCCTCGGTGTGCTTCATCCAGGCGCTCAAGGGTCTGTCGCACCCGACCACGTCGCGACGCGGCAACCTGTTCGGCATGGTCGGCATGGCACTGGCAGTGGCCACCACTGTCGGCCTGATCTACAAGCTCGGCGCCGAACTGGCCGTGCAGGGCATCGGCTTCGTCATCGTCGGCCTGCTGGTCGGTGGCACTGCGGGCTCGATCATGGCCAAGCGCGTCGAGATGACCAAGATGCCGGAACTGGTCGCCTTCATGCACAGCATGATCGGCCTGGCCGCCGTGTTCATCGCCATTGCCGCTGTCGTCGAGCCGCAGTCGCTGGGTATCGTCGCCGCACTGGGTGATGCCATTCCTTCCGGCAACCGCCTGGAGCTGTTCCTCGGTGCCGCCATCGGCGCCATCACCTTCTCCGGTTCGGTCATCGCCTTCGGCAAGCTGTCCGGCAAGTACAAGTTCCGCCTGTTCCAGGGCGCCCCGGTGGTCTTCAAGGGCCAGCACATGGTCAACCTGATGGTCGGTCTGGCCATTGTGGCACTGGGTCTGTATTTCACCTTCACCGGTGACATCCGCGCCTTCGCCATCGTGGTCGCACTGGCCTTCATCATCGGCGTGCTGATCATCATCCCCATCGGGGGTGCCGACATGCCGGTGGTGGTGTCGATGCTCAACAGCTACTCGGGCTGGGCGGCGGCCGGTATCGGCTTCTCGCTGAACAACTCGATGCTGATCGTCGCCGGCTCGCTGGTGGGCTCTTCGGGCGCCATCCTCTCGTACATCATGTGCAAGGCGATGAACCGCTCGTTCTTCAACGTCATCCTCGGTGGCTTCGGCGCCGATACCGATGCTGGCGGCCCGGCGGGCGCGCAACAGGAGCGCAACGTCAAGTCGGGTTCTTCCGACGACGCCGCCTTCCTGCTAACCAATGCCGATACCGTGGTCATCGTCCCCGGTTACGGCCTGGCCGTGGCCCGCGCCCAGCACGCACTGATGGAACTGGCCGAGAAGCTGACCCACCGCGGCGTCACCGTGAAGTATGCGATCCACCCGGTCGCAGGCCGCATGCCCGGCCACATGAACGTGCTGCTGGCCGAGGCCGAAGTGCCTTACGAGCAGGTGTTCGAGATGGAAGACATCAACTCCGAGTTCGGCCAGACCGACGTGGTGCTGGTGCTCGGCGCCAACGACGTGGTCAACCCGGCCGCGAAGAACGATCCGAAGTCGCCGATCGCCGGCATGCCGATCCTCGAGGCCTACAAAGCCAAGACCGTGATCGTCAACAAGCGCTCGATGGCCAGCGGTTACGCCGGCCTGGACAACGAACTGTTCTACATGGACAAAACCATGATGGTCTTCGGCGACGCCAAGAAGGTGATCGAGGACATGGTCAAGGCCGTCGAATAAACGCTGACCACCCCGACAGGAAACCCGGCCTAGAGCCGGGTTTTTTGTGCCCGAGATCTCAGAAAAAATTGATTCACAGGTCAAAAACAACAACCGATCAATTTCAAACTGTACTGCTCGAAAGACCATATTTTATGGGTTGCACCCAGTTAAAAACACTGCCAATAAAGGTTGCACCCAGTCTTTTCACTTATCACCAGTACAGATAGTCCAATTAATGGCAACACAGTTACAAAGCAACCTATCTAATAGCACAACAATTTTCTCCATCTGTGACTACTGGGTTGAGCGCGCGCTCGGGATAATTTACCCATCGACAGCAAACACACCCCGCCACAAGCGGAAGGAAGACCACCATGGAACGTACCCTCAGTTCCGCCCTGCTCCAAACTCACAGTGTTGCCAGTGACAAATCCCCCTGGCCGCTTCGCCTGATCGCCACCCTCACCCTGTGGCAGCGCCGCATCGTCAGCCGCCGTCAACTGGCTCGACTGGATGCTCGCCTGCTGGCAGACGCTGGCATCAGCGAAAATCAGCGTTACAGCGAACTGCAAAAGCCGTTCTGGCGCTGATACACCGCTTTGCTCCATCCCATCTGGGATCTTCTGAGAGCTCCACCGTCTCTGCTGCGGTGGGGCTTTCGTTTTATCTGCGCCCTGCAATTTCGCCACCCGCCAGTACAGTGACCATCACTGCTGGATTGGATACGCGTCTTCGTCCCTCTTTGTATCTGCCCGTACAGCCTGTCCGCTCGCTCGGCGATGCTCGCCACTTACCATCTAGAGCGAACGCCGCGATGCATTTCCGTACCGCTCTGGCGCAGCGCCAGCAATGCAGCCACCTGCCGTACTGGGCTAAGCTGCGGCCGCGGGCCACTGGGGCCCGTTTCCCGGAGTACAGCCTCATGCACCTGAAGAAATCCCTGATCGCCCTTTTGACGACTCTGGGCCTGGCAAGCGGCGCGCATGCCAGCAGCCTGGTGGCCACCACCGACACCCTGCTGGGCGCCGCTGCCGGTACGGTCGACAGCCTCTCCGACGCAACCAGCTCCCTGCGCGATGCCAAGGTGGTGCGCGCCGCGCGTGACGATGCCGCCAGTTTCGTTGCCAGCGCCGGCAGCCTGCGTGGCGCACGCCTCGAAGCAGCTCTGCAAGTGCTGCGGCCACGTCACCCGGATGCCAGCGATGCGCAACTGGCCGAAGCCATTCTGGCGCGGCCCGGAAGCTGATCGACATCGGCTTGGCCCTGCACGGCGATTCCGCTAGCCTTAGCGCCCGTTGACGAAGCACACGGCGCCACGGAACTGCCCATCGACCGCTTCGTCCAAGCTCTCAATCGTCGTTCTCCGGAGTCATCCCATGCGTCGCTCGCTTATCGCCGCCGCCACCGTCTGCGCCCTGTTCAGCGCGTTCACCCAGGCGCAAACCGTGGTCGCCACCAGCAACATCGTGGTGCGTGCCCTGGATCGCAGCATCAACTTCACCTCGGATACCACCACCTCGATACGCGACATGAAGGTGGTGACCCAGGCCCGCGAGGACGCGGCCAGCTTCGTCGCCAGCTCCGGTGAAATTCGCGGTGCCCAGCTCGAAGCGGCGCTGCAAACCCTGCGCCAGCAACTGCCCGAAGCCCAGACAGCCAGCGACCTGCAACTGGCCGAAGCCATTCTCGCGCTGTGATTCGCCTCGCCGCCTGGTGCTGGGCAGCGCTGCTGACCCTGGCTACGGCCCATGCCCAGGCGGCACTCAGGCTGGAACTGGATAGCCACGGCCTGAACGAGGCCGAGCGCCAGGCCAGCCAGGCCCTGCTCGACGAAGCGCGGGCGGCCTTACCGCCAGTCTTCGTCGAACGCCTCGACCGCACGGTGCCAGTACGCTGGCAGGAAGGCCTCGACGCCGCTGTCTACGGCCAGGTCGGCCGCACCACCGGCATCGAGCTCAACGCCAGCCTGCTACCCGCGCTGGTCGACGGCTCGGCAGCGCGCAACCTGACTGGGCGAGCACACGGCAGCCAACGTCGTGAACTGCTTGCCACGCTGATCCATGAACTGACCCACCTGTACGACCGCGCCCGGCTCTGGCCTACCGCGCAACGCCGGCAGATCAGCCAATGCCGGCAACGCGCCCAATCCACAGGGCTGGTCGGCCTGCCGGACGAGTGCCGCGGGCAGACCGAACGCCGCTTCACCCTCAGCGACGATCCACGCCTGCTCGACCTGGCCGGCTGGCCACAACGAGTCGGCCAACGTGGCGCCCGTGATCATGACAACGGCCAAGTCGCCCGCAGCCCGGACAGCTACGAGCTGAGCAACCCGCTGGAGTTCGTCGCGGTCAACCTCGAATACTTCCTGCTCGACCCCAGCTATGCCTGCCGCCGCCCGTCGCTGGCGGGTTATTTCCGCGAACATTTCGACTGGGCGCCGCCGGGCCAGCCCTGTGCCGAGGGCTACGCCTATCTCAATGCCGGGCGCGACTTCGCTCGCCAACCGCTGGAGCGCATCGACCCCGAGCGGGTCTACGCGGTGGACTACCTGTTGGCCGAAGCCAACGACGCCTGGATGAGCCGCTGGGGCCACAGCATGTTGCGCCTGGTGATTTGCGCTCCCGGGCGGCCACGCGGCCCGGATTGCCGATTGGATCTCGACCAGCATCTGGTGCTGTCCTACCGCGCCTTCGTCGGCGATGTGCAACTGTCGAGCTGGGACGGCCTGACCGGCGCCTACCCCTCGCGCCTGTTCGTCCTACCGCTGGAGCAGGTGATCGACGAATACACCAAGGTCGAGCTGCGCAGCCTGGCCTCGGTGCCGCTGCGCCTGTCGCGTGACGAGCTGGAGGCGCTGGTGGCGCGATCGGCCGAGCAGCACTGGAGCTACGACGGCGACTACTACTTCATTTCCAACAACTGTGCGGTCGAGACGCTCAAGCTGCTGCGCAGCGGTACCGGCAATCCACGCCTGCAAGCCCTCGACAGCATCATGCCCAACGGCCTGCTGGAACTGTTGGCGGCGCGCGGCCTGGCCGACACCTCGGTGCTGGATGACCCACGCGAAGCCCTGCGCCTGGGCTACCGCTTCGACTCCTTCCGCGACCGCTACCAGGCCATGTTCGCCGTACTGCGCCAGCGCCTGCCGATCACTCAGGACAGCGTGGAAACCTGGCTGGAGCAACCCGCGCAGCAGCGCCAGCAGTGGTTCGCCCAGGCCGACCTGCGCGCCAGTGCCGCCCTGCTGCTGCTGGAACAGGCTGCCCTGCGCCGCCAGTTGCTGCTGGCTCAGGACGAACTCAAGCGCCGCTACCTGACCGGCCGCGCGGCAAGCGATCCGAGCCTGAACAAGGCGGGCGTCGCGCTGGAGCAGATACTCGCCAACAGTGGCTTTCTCAGTCGCCCTGCTGAGTTGCTCGAAGGCGGTTACGGGCTGCCCCAGCAGCAGGAATGGGAGCGCCTGGAGGCGAGCAGCCGCGAGCGCCAGCAGCAACTGCGCCAGCTCAGCGACGAGCTGGATGGCGAGGTACGCAGCCTGCTGCTGCCCGAGCGCCTGGCCGAACTGGAAGCCAACGAGGCCAATCTGGTGGCCCTGGGCGACCACCTGCGCGCGCTGCACAAGGCCAGCGGCGGGCTGCAATTGCCCTAACCTCGTGAGTGATCCGGGAAGTCATTCTGCACAGTCCCCGGATTGCATCCGGGCTACGGATCGAGATCCTAAGGAATGATCTCTTCGTTCTCTTCCGGCAGCAGCGGGTCGACCATCAACCAGGGCAGCCGACTGCCGACCCAGATATGCCGATCCGCCGGCGCCTGCTCGGGCTCATCCAGCGTCGCCACGGTCACGTCCAGCGTATCCGGGCTTAGCGAGGTGAACAGGGCCAGGTGCGCGCCACAGTCACCGCAGAAATAGCGCGTGCAACTGGCCGACGAGGCGAAAACCTTCGGGGTGCCACGCAACCACTGGAAGGCCTGACGCGGCACCGTGACCCAGGTGGTGAGAATGCCACCCGTGCTGCGCCGGCAGATCGAACAATGGCAATGCGCACTGTCGTGCAACGACGCCTCGATGCGATAACACAAGGCGCCGCACTGGCAGCCCCCTTCATGACGCTCGCTCATTCCGCCTCCTTCTTGCATTGCCCCGCCCTGCTGCCCAAGATAGGCGTTCACCACCACCGGGGGTTCCCGTGATCGATCTGTTGCTGGCCCTGTGGCCGTTGTTCGCCATGATAGTTGCCGGCTACTGGCTACGCTCACGCGAGTTTCCCAGCGAGGCCTTCTGGCCCGGCGCCGAGCGCCTCAACTATTTCATCCTGTTCCCCGCCCTGCTGTTCTCCAGCCTGGCCAAGGCGCCGCTGAACAACCCGGCCCTGCCGCGCCTGGCCCTGGCCGTGCTGCTCGGCCTGGGTATCGCCTGGCTCGCCCTGCTGCTGGTGCGCCGTCTACGCGGCTGGCCAGCCGGGCGCTTCGGCGCTTTCAGCCAGGGCATCCTGCGTTTCAACACCTACCTCGGCCTGGCCGCTGTCGGCAGCCTGTTCGGCCAACCGGGGCTGACCCTGGCCGCGTTGATGCTGGCGTTGATGGTGCCGACGGTGAACGTATTGTCGGTGTGGTCGCTGACCGCCGAGCGCGGTGTCAGCGCGCGCAGCCTGTTGCTGCCGATCGTCAAGAACCCGCTGATTCTCGCCTGTGTCGGCGGCGCCCTGTTCAACCTGACCGGCATCGGCCTGCCCGGCGGCAGCGACCGCCTGCTCAGCCTGCTGGCCGCCGCCAGCCTACCGCTGGGCCTGCTCTGCGTCGGCGCGGCGCTCAAGCCCGAACAACTGGGCGGCGAGATTCCCGCGCTGGGCTGGAACAGCGCCCTGCGCCTGCTGGCCATGCCGCTGCTGGCCTGGGGCGTGGCCTGGGGGCTGAGCCTGCCGCCCATGGAAAGCGCCGTGCTGGTGCTGTTCTTCGCCCTGCCCACTGCGCCCACTGCCTACGTACTGACCCGCCAGCTCGGCGGCGACAGCCAGTTGATGGCCGGCATCATCACCCTGCAGACGTTACTGGCGGCGGGCAGCCTGCTGCTGGTGATGGCGGCTCTGGCGCCCTGACACGGCGCCGCGACTGAAAGCTGTGCGAAAGCGGCCACACCTAGGATGATGCGGCCCTGCGCCACAACGCAGCGGCAACCGACAACAACAAGACAGGTCACGCCCAGGCGCTTCTGACATGGTGCACGGCCGCTCGTCGCTGCCGCCAACCCGCAAAATTCAAGAACCGTCAGCAGCCGTGTAACATGCGCCGCCCAGCCGTGCGTGGCTCCCCTCAGCGTTTACGAGAATCGAATATGGAATGGCTCACCAACCCGGAAATCTGGGTCGCCTTCTTCACCCTGACAGCCCTGGAGATCGTCCTCGGCATCGACAACATCATCATGATCGCCATTCTGGTCGGGCGTATGCCGCCGCACATGCAGGCGCGCACGCGCTTCTTCGGCCTGGCCCTGGCGATGGTCACGCGCATCGGCCTGCTGCTGTCGATCACCTGGATCATGCGCCTGACCAACGACCTGTTCGATCTGTTCGGCCAGGGCATTTCCGGGCGTGACCTGATCCTCTTCTTCGGCGGCCTGTTCCTACTGTGGAAGAGCAGCACCGAGATGTACCACAGCCTCGAAGGCGAAGAAGAAGCCGAGCAAACCGCAGGCAACGGCGCTGCGCGCAACTTCATCGGCACCATCATCCAGATCGCCATCATCGACATCGTGTTCAGCCTGGACTCGGTGATCACCGCCGTCGGCATGGTCTCCCACGTACCGGTGATGGTCGCGGCGATCATCGTCGCCGTACTGGTGATGATGCTGGCGGCCGGCACCATCAGCAATTTCATCGACAAGCACCCGTCGCTGAAGATGCTGGCGCTGTCCTTCCTCGTGGTGGTCGGCACCGTGCTCATCGCCGAAGCCTTCGAGGTGCACGTGCCCAAGGGTTACGTCTACTTCGCCATGGCCTTCTCGCTGGGCGTGGAAGCGCTGAACATCCGCATGCGCGTGCTGCGCGGGCGCAAGGAAGACCCGGTCAAGCTGCGCAAGGACATTCCCGGCCAGTAAGGCCGATAGCTGACCAGACAACGGGGCCCATGAGGCCCCGTTTTCGTAGGTGCCGCGCTGACCATTGATCACGCTCAGCACGAAGGCCCTTGGCGATAACTATGCTTGCCGGCATTCGATCTTCAACAGGGTCATGCCGATGAGCGATGCCAGCGACACCCTCGACGTCTTCCCCTATCTGCAACTGATGCACCAGCACGGCGGCTCCGATCTGTTCTTCAGCGTCGGCGCGCCGCCATACATGAAAGTCGAAGGCCACAGCCAGCCCGTTGGCCAGCGCGTGCTCAAGGCCGGTGAAGTGCAGCAATTGGCCTACCAACTGATGAGCCAGAAGCAGATCGCCGAGTTCGAGCGCGATCTGGAAATGAACCTGGCTGTCAGCCTGCAGGGCGCCGGGCGTTATCGGGTCAACGTCTACTACCAGCGCGGCGAAGTGGCCATGGTGGTGCGCCTGATCAAGAGCCAGATTCCCGGCTTCGAGGCGCTCGGCCTGCCGAAGATGCTGGAGAAGCTGGCACTGCAGGATCGCGGGCTGATTCTGGTCACCGGCGCCGCCGGTTCGGGCAAGTCCACCACCCTGGCGGCGATGCTGGACTTCCGTAACCGCCACCGCAGCGGGCATATCGTCTGCATCGAAGACCCCATCGAATTTCTCCACAGCCACCAGCGCTCGATCATCGACCAGCGCGAAGTGGGCCTGGATACCCACAGCTTCGCCGATGCCCTGCGTAACGTGCTACGCGAGGCACCGGACGTGATCATGCTCGGCGAGATCCGCGACGCCGCCACCATGCAGCACGCCCTGCATTACGCCGAGACCGGTCACCTGTGCGTGGCCACGCTGCACGCCACCAGCAGCAGCCACGCCATCGAACGCATCGCCCGCTTCTTCCCCGACGAGGCGCGCAAACAGGTGCTGGCCGATGTCGCGCACAACCTGCTGGCCGTGGTCGGTCAGCGCCTGGTGCCGGGCATCGCGCAGAAGCGCGTGGTGGCGGTGGAGCTGATGCTCGGCACACCCTATATCCGCGACCTGATCCAGCGCGACGAGCTGGAGGAACTACGCGAAGCCATCGCCCGCGCCGCCGAACAAGGCCTGCAGACCTTCGACCAGCACCTGTTCAGCCTGCTCGAAGCCGGGCGCATCAGTCTGGCCGAAGCCTTGAAGTTCGCCGACTCGCGCACCGACCTGAGCCTCAAGTTCAAACTCGAACGCGGCTTCGCCGCTGACGATGCCGAGATGAAAGTACTGCGCGACGGCTGAGCATGGCGCAGAAACGAACAAGGCAGCCCGAAGGCTGCCTTGTCAGTGACACGCGGCGCGTCAGCTTTCCTTACGACGACGCTGCAGCCAGACGATCAGGCCGAACAGCAGCAAGGCTGGCAGCCACATCCACTCCTTGGGCCAACGCTCGGTCGGCGCGCGAACGCTGAGGATCTGCTGATCGAACTCAAGGCCGGCTTCGGCGGCCGGGCTGCCAAAGGCAACGCTGTCGATCAGGATCTTGTCGCCGTCCTCGTAGGTCATCAGCCCCAGCTTGTCGAGGCGCGCCTGGCCATCGGCCCCCGCCGGTACCGGCAGCAGCACGACGAACTCGCGCGGGTCGCCCACCTTGTCTTCACCGCGCACGCGCACACGCAGCGAGCTGCCATCCTCGACGCTGTCGAGCGCCTGCGCCAGTTGCGCCGGCGGGATGTCGCGGTACGGGTCGTGCAGCATGTCCATCCAGAACCCCGGACGGAACAGGCTGAAGGCTACCAGCAGCAGCAGCACGCTCTCGTACCAGCGACTGCGCACCAGGAAGAAACCCTGGGTGCCGGCGGCGAAAATCAGCATCGCCACCGTCGCCACGATGAAGATCAGCACGCCGTGCCAGAAGTCCACGTTGATCAGCAGCAGGTCGGTGTTGAAGATGAACAGGAACGGCAGCGCGGCGGTGCGCAGGCTGTAGAAGAACGCCACCAGGCCGGTCTTGATCGGGTCACCCTTGGACACTGCCGCCGCGGCGAACGAGGCCAACCCCACCGGCGGCGTGACGTCGGCCATGATGCCGAAGTAGAAGACGAACAGATGCACCGCGATCAGCGGCACGATCAGCCCGTTCTGCTGCCCCAGCGCCACCACCACCGGCGCCAGCAGGCTGGACACCACGATGTAGTTGGCGGTGGTCGGCAGGCCCATGCCGAGAATCAGGCTGAACACTGCCACCAGCATCAACATCAGCAGCAGGTTGCCCATCGACAGCAACTCGACCAGATCGGCCAGCACCAGGCCGACGCCAGTCTGCGACACCGCACCGACGATGATGCCGGCCGCCGCCGTGGCGATGCCGATACCGATCATGTTGCGCGCACCGGCGATCAGGCCTTCACGCAGGTCGACCACGCCATCCTTGAAGGTGCCGTGGTCGTGGCTGCCATCCTGGCGCATCCAGCTCAGCAGCGGGCGCTGCGTCAGCAGGATGATCACCAGCATCACGCTGCCCCAGAACGCCGACAGACCGGGCGACAGGCGCTCGATCATCAGGCACCAGACCAGCACCACCACCGGCAGCAGAAAGTGCAGGCCGGAAAGCAGCACGGCGCGCGTCTCGGGCAACTCTTCGAGCGGCGCATTGGGGTCTTCGGCTGGCAGCACCGGCACGCTGGCGGCGATTTTCAGCAGACCGAGATAGACCACGGCCAGCAAGGCGCCGATGCCCGGCAAGGCATAGTCGCCCAGCGCCGGCTTGAGCCAACCCAGGCCGTAATACACCGCCAGGGAAATACCGCTGATCAGCGCCGCACCGAAGGCGAAGCCGGTCAGGCGGCGCAGCCAGGGCTTGGGTTGGGCGCTGCCGATGGGCTGCAGGCCGAGCTTGAGCGCTTCCAGATGGACGATGTAGAGCAGCGCGATGTAGGAAATCGCAGCCGGCAGGAAGGCGTGCTTGATGATCTCGACATAGGGCATGCCGATGTACTCGACCATCAGGAAGGCCGCTGCGCCCATCACCGGCGGCATGATCTGGCCGTTGACCGACGAGGCCACCTCGACCGCGCCGGCCTTCTCCGAGGAAAACCCGGTGCGCTTCATCATCGGGATGGTGAAGGTGCCGGTAGTCACCACGTTGGCGATGGACGAGCCGGAAATCATCCCGGTCAGACCGGAGGCCAGCACCGCCGCCTTGGCCGGGCCGCCACGGAAATGGCCGAGCAGGCTGAAAGCCAGCTGGATGAAGTAATGCCCGGCGCCGGCGCGCTCGAGCAGCGCACCGAACAGCACGAAGAGGAACACGAAGCTGGTCGATACGCCGAGGGCGATACCGAATACCCCTTCGGTGGTGATCCATTGGTGGTTGGCCAACGCGTGGAAACTCACCCCGCGATGCGCCAGCAGGCCCGGCATGTAGGGGCCGGCCAGGCTGTAGATGAGGAACACCAGGGCGATGATCGCCAGCGGCGGGCCAAGCGCGCGGCGGGTCGCTTCCAGCAACAGCGGGATGCCGATACAGGCGGTGATCAGGTCTTCCGTAGTCAGGCTGCCAGGGCGTAGCGCCAGTTGCTGATAGAAGATGAACAGATAGGCAGCGCTGGCTGCGGCGACCAGGCCGAGGGCGATATCCAGCAGAGGCACGCGGTCACGTGGCGAGCGCTTGAACGCCGGATAGGCGAGAAACGCCAGCAGCAAGGCGAAGGCCAGGTGAATGGCACGGGTCTGGGTATCGTTGAGCACGCCGAAGCCGAAGATGAAGGGTAGCGGCGACGCGATCCACAACTGGAACAGCGACCAGAGCAGCGCCAGCCCGGCGATGACACGCGCCATCGGCCCCGCAGGCATACGGGCGCCGACATCCTGGGCGATCAGATCTTCGGTGGACAGTTGCTTGTCATGCATGGAGTGAAACCTGCATTCGAATGAATCGGAAAACGGCGAAACCCGCAGGCCTGCGCCACGCGGGTTTCTCTAACGCTAGAAGCGAATCGGACAATGTGCCCGCCAACCGGGGCTGGCGGGCTGCACGGCTTACATCCAGCCGCGTTCCTTGTAGTAACGCACGGCGCCTTCATGCAGCGGCGCGGTCAGACCAACCTTGATCATGTCGGTTTCCTTCAGGTCAGCGAATGCCGGGTGCAGACGCTTGAAACGGTCGATGTTGTCGAACACCGACTTGACCAGTTGGTAGACCACTTCCGGGTCAGCCTTGGCGCTGGTGGACAGCACGGCCTTGCCGCCGATGGACGGAGTCGGCTGGTCGTTACCCTTGTACAGGCCACCAGGGATGTCCGCCTTGGTGTAGTAGGTCTTCTCGGCCAGCAGCTTGTCGATCTCAGCGCCGGTTACCGGTACCAGAACGGCGTCGGTGGTGGTGGTGGCTTCCTGAATCGCACCGTTGGGATGACCGACGAAGTAGGTCATGGCGTCAATGTTGTTGTCACCCAGCGCGCTGGCCTGCTCGGCCGGCTTCAGCTCGGCGGCCAGGGCGAAGGCGGAACGATCCCAACCTTTGACGGCCATGATCTCTTCCAGGGTGTCACGCTGACCGGAACCCGGGTTGCCGATGTTGACGCGCTTGCCCTTGAGGTCATCGAAGCTTTTGATGTTGGCATCGCGGCGAGACAGGATGGTGAACACCTCGCTCTGCAGCGAGAACACCGCGCGGATGTCCTCCATCGGGCCTTCGGCCTCGAACGGCGCCGCACCTTTGAGTGCCTTGAACTGGTGGTCGGACTGCATGATGCCGAAGTTGAATTCGCCGCTGCGAATGCCATTCACGTTGGCCACGCCACCGCCACTGGCCGGTGCGTTGCACTTGATGCCGTGCTCAGCCGAGCCACGGTTGAGGAAACGGCAGATGGACTGGCCAGCGACGTAATAGACGCCGGTCTGACCGCCGGTGCCGATGGTGACGAACTTCTCGTCAGCCTGTGCCATACCACCGAGGGTGGTGCCTGCGAGTACGGCAGACAGAGCCCATGCCAAGGATTTGCCTTTCATGGGAAATCTCCTTTTTCTGTTTTTGTGGAGCCGACCTGCACCTCGTGGGCACAGGACGGGAACCGTGAAGTCTAACCGCTCAAGACGAGAATGCACCCCTGATGCGGCCAACGGCTGGTAACCGCTTGTGTAAGGCGGCCCTGCGCTGCTAGCTAAAACCGCTCTGCAATGGGCTTTTCAGCCGTTCGACTTGGTGCCCAAGGCACAAAACCGTACAGTGGACGGCCCGCAACGAGGAGACTCCCCATGAGCCGATTGGCCTCCATCAAGCTCTCCACCCTCGACCTGGCGCCGATTCGCGACGATGGCAACGCCGCTCAGGCCCTGCACAATTCGCTGGCGTTGGCCCAGCATGTAGAGCGCCTCGGTTTCGAGCGTTTCTGGGTGGCCGAGCACCACAACATGGACGGCATTGCCAGCTCCGCTACCGCCGTGCTGCTCGGCTATCTGGCTGCCGGCACCTCGAAAATCCGCCTGGGTTCAGGCGGTGTGATGCTGCCCAACCACGCCCCGTTGGTGATCGCTGAGCAGTTCGGCACCCTCGCGACCCTCTACCCCGGACGGATCGAACTAGGCCTGGGCCGTGCGCCGGGCGCCGATCAGTACACCGCCCATGCCCTGCGCCGCAGCCGCGATGGCAGCGCCGAGGACTTCCCCAATGATGTCGAAGAGCTGCAGGCCTACCTCGGCCCACGGCAGGAAGGCCAGCGGGTGATCGCCATGCCCGGCACAGGCACCGAAGTGCCGATCTGGCTGCTTGGCTCCAGCCTGTTCAGTGCCCAGCTCGCCGGCATGAAGGGCCTTCCCTATGCCTTCGCCTCGCACTTCGCCCCGCGCTACCTGCACGAGGCGGTGCGCACCTACCGCAACCACTTCCGTCCGTCAGCCGTGCTCGACAAACCCTATGTGATGCTCGGCGTGCCGCTGCTGGCAGCCGACAGCGACGAGCAGGCGCAGTACCTGGCTACTTCGGCCTTCCAGCGCATCCTCGCATTGATCCGTGGCCAGAGCCTGGTACAACGCAAGCCAGTAGCGAGTATGGAAGGCCTGTGGCTGCCGCATGAGCGCCAGGCGGTCAGCGAGTTCCTCGGCCTGGCCGCCATCGGCGGGCCGCAGACCGTGCGCAGCCGTCTGGAACAGCTGCTGGAGCAGACCGAAGCGGACGAGCTGATATTCACCTGCGACATGTACGATTTCGCCGACCGCCTACACGCCTTCGACATTCTCGCCGAGCTGCAAAACGCCTAAACCGTCGAACTTGTGCGCGCCAGCGCCCTCTCAATGCACAAGGGCCGCCAGCCGGGCGGCCCGCCATCAAGCAATGGGAGAACGCGCATGAAGAAGACAGCATCGGCCCACTGGCAAGGCGGCATCAAGGACGGCAAGGGCACCATCTCCACCCAGAGCGGCGCCCTCAAGGACAATCCTTACGGCTTCAACACACGCTTCGAGAACGCCCCCGGCACCAATCCCGAGGAGCTGATCGGCGCGGCTCACGCAGGCTGCTTCTCCATGGCCCTGTCGAAGGAACTGGGCGAGGCCGGCATGACCGCCGAAAGCATCGACACCAAGGCCGAAGTGACCCTGGACAAGGTCGAAGGCGGCTTCGAAATCAGCGCCGTGCACCTGTCACTGCAGGCGAAAATTCCCGGCGCCGACCGCGCTGCCTTCGAGCAGGCCGTGGAAACCGCCAAGACCGGCTGCCCGGTCTCCAAGCTACTCAACGCCAAGATCACCCTGGAAGTCGTGCTCGACAGCTGAATCGATAGCGGCGGCGCGTGACTCAGATCGCCGTGCCGCAGCGCTCCACTTCACCCCGCGCCAGCACGTTGCGCTGTTCATCGTAGAGCCAGGCCTGCGCCTTCATCAGCCACGGCCGGGCTTCGATGCGATAACGCTGGCCGGGGGCGAAATCCTTGTAATGCAGGGTGATCTCGCAGGTCATCCGCAGCGGCTCGCTCTGCATGCCCAAGGTGGCGCCGCTGCGTACCTCGAACTGGAAACGCGTCTGCAATTCATGCTCGCCAGGGGTGACCTGGAAGTAGCGACCATCCGGCCAGCGCTTGTCATCCAGGCGGTCGGCCATCAGCAAGGTATCGGCGGTGGAATACAGCTCGACCCAGGCCTGCTGCGGGTCGGGTTTGGGCAGGGGCGAAGCGCAGGCAGTGAGCACCATCAGGGCAGGAGCGAATAGCAGGGCGCGCATGGCGACCTCCGATCAGGGTTCAGACACCAGCCTACACCGGGAGGCCGGCGAAACCGAGACGAAGCACGCAAAAGACGATGCGCGAGCCGAGCGGATCGGCTAGCGTGAGTGCATGCCTGACGTCTCCCCTATCGACTTCCTGCGCCGCCTGGCGGTTCCCCTGCTGGCCCTGCTGTTATGCGGCTGCTCGACCCTGGATTATTACGCCCATCTCGGCCAGGGCCAGTGGCAACTGCTGCATGCGCGCGAACCTGTCGAGCGCCTGCTCGCCGACCCTGCCACCGACCCGAAGCTGGCCCAACGCCTGCGCCTGTCGCAAACCGCACGGGACTTCGCCAGCGCCCACCTGCACCTGCCGGACAACCGCAGCTATCGCCTCTACGCCGACCTGCATCGACCCTTCGTGGTCTGGAACGTCTTCGCCACCCCGGAGTTCTCCCTCGACCCCAAGCTGCACTGCTTCCCGATCGCCGGCTGCGTCGCCTATCGCGGCTACTACCAGCAAGGGCGGGCACGAGGCG
Source organism: Pseudomonas sp. FG29 (assembly GCF_057809355.1). Classification (NCBI taxonomy): domain Bacteria; kingdom Pseudomonadati; phylum Pseudomonadota; class Gammaproteobacteria; order Pseudomonadales; family Pseudomonadaceae; genus Pseudomonas; species Pseudomonas sp. FG29. The sequence goes on from NZ_JBMDJU010000038.1 coordinate 20,824, forward strand.
CGGCGGCGCTATTGCGTCAACAGGGCCTGGATACCTATATCGGCGGCGTGGAAGCCTATTCCACGCTGGGCTGGTTCGACGACCCGCTGCTCAGCAGCATGCTGCGCTGGAACGACGAGCGCCTGGTGGCGGTGATCTTCCATGAGCTGGCACACCAGCAGTACTACCTGGCCGGCGACACCGCCTTCAACGAATCCTTCGCCACCTTCGTCGAGCGCGAGGGGCTGCGTCAGTGGCATGTGGCGCGAGGTGAAACACCTCCGGCCAGCGATGATCGCCAGCGCCAGCAGTTCGTCGAGCTGGTACTGGCCAGCCGCGAGCGCTTGCGCCAACTCTATGCCAGTGGCCTGCCAGAACAGGACATGCGCGCGGCCAAGCGGGCCGAATTCGAGCGCCTGCGCCGTGACTATCGGGCGCTGCGTCAGCGTGAATGGGGCGGCCAGGGCCGTTATGACGCCTGGATCGACAGCCCGCTGAACAACGCCAAGCTGCTGCCCTTTGGCCTGTACGACCAGTGGGTGCCGGCTTTTGCTGCGTTGTTCGAGAAGCACGGACGGGATTGGAACGCGTTCTACGCTGCCGTGACGCAGCTTGGTCGGCTCCCGGACGCAGATCGTCAGGCCAGGTTGGAAAGCCTGCTGCAAAACGACTAGAACTGCTGGGCAAATTGCCAGTCCAACCTACTCAGGTTTCGCCCAACACCGGAGGTACAAGCGATGCAACGACTGATCCCCGCCCTGGCCCTGATGCTACTCGCCGGTAGCGCGCTGGCCGCGACCAAACCCTGCGAAGAACTCAAGCAGGAAATCGAAGTGAAGATCCAGGCCAACAACGTCCCCAGCTACACCCTGGAGATCGTGTCCAAAGACGAAGTCACCGACCAGAGCATGGTGGTCGGCAGCTGCGAAGGCGGCAGCAAAAAGATCGTCTACCAGAAGAACGACTGAAACCCGCCACCTGTCGGAGGGGCTTTAGCCGCGACAAAAGCTCGCCGCTGAAGCGCCTCCCACAAGGCTTATCTCCCCGCGCCTACAGCGCCTTCAACCGGCCAACGCCCGGTGCAAATCCGCCAGCGTTTCGAAGTGATAGGCCGGCGCCTCGCCGAGCAACTCCTCGCGGCTGCCAAAGCCATAGCCCACCGCCACCGCCTGCAAACCGTTGCTGCGCGCACCAATCAGATCGTGCTTGCGGTCACCGATCATCAAGGTCGCCTCGGGCGCCAGCCCTTCTGATTCCAGCAGATGCGCCAGCAGCTCCACCTTGTTGGTGCGCGTGCCGTCCAGCTCGCTGCCGTAGATCCGCGTGAAGTAACGGTCGAAGCCGAAGTGCCGGGCGATCTCCGCGGCGAATACCGTCGGCTTGCTGGTGGCGATATACAGCGTGCGACCCTGCGCCTGCAGCGCGTCGAGCAAGGCCGGCACGCCCTCGAACACGCGATTCTCATACAGCCCGGTCACGCGGAAACGCTCGCGGTAGTGATTGACCGCCTGCCACCCCGTGGCCTCGTCCAGCCCGTAGGTGCTCATGAAGCACTGCAGCAAGGGCGGGCCGATGAAGTGCTCCAGCGCAGTCAGATCCGGCTCGTCGATACCCAGCTTGGCCAAGGCGTACTGCACCGAGCGAGTGATGCCCTCACGCGGATCGGTGAGCGTGCCATCGAGGTCGAAAAGGAGGGTGGAATGCTGCATGACGGGCGCCTATTCGTAACCGGAACGGTCGCGCAGGATACCCGCCTTTGCCACCTGCTTCACGCTCAGGCGGCCTGCGCCCGATAAGCCCAACGCAGCCCCAGGCGCGTGAACGGCCAGAGCAGCACCAGTTGCAGCACGGCGAACAGCCCCAGCAACACGAGGCTACCGGCGAAGCCAAACCAAAGCGTGGCCAGCACGATGATCGCGCCCGGCACGGCGCTGCCGAACCACAGGGCAAAGGTGATCAGACAAGCCAGCGCCAGCCGCCCACCGTTGAAGCCCCGCACTTGCACCGGTAACGCCGAACGCGCCGCGAAGAATGTCACCAGCATGAACAAGCCGGTGCTGACCAGAGCACTCAGCAATGACCAGCCATCGGCCAGCTCGCTCGTCAGCATGCCCCCGAACAGACGCACCACCAGCGCATTCAACTGCAAGCTGATCACCACCAGACCCAAGGCGAAACACCAGGCCAGGGTCATCGCCGATACCCGCAGGGCAGCCTCTGCCGGCCTGGCTTTACCACGAAACAGATGCAGCACCAGCCATAACGTCAACAGCGCCTCGACGGCGAAACGAACCAGGCCGACCAGCCACCATAGAGCGTCACTGAGCAGGCGTCCGGCACCGTAAGAGCCGGTTTTCTCGTACAGCCACATATATAGAACGCTCAGGGCATAACCCAAAGCCCAGGAAACCAGGAGCCAGGCCAAACCATAGGCCAGCATCAGCAACGCCGGTTGCGGGTAGCCCGCCAAGCCCTGCTGCTCCAGGTAGATCGATGTCACCCAATACGCGGCCAACGTCGACAGCAGCAGATGTCCCAGCCAGAACGGTGCCATCTGGCGCAACAGGTCGGCGTAATCGAGGTCGTCGTATAGAGACCAGGTGACCAGCGTGCTGGCGATGCCGATCAGCCATACCAGCGCGGCGACCCATGTGAACTGACGGGGCAACGCGGGCCACTCACGCAAACCGGGGGTCGTCGCCATTGTCGGCAAAGGTTCGAAGGGATTGGCTTGGCTCATGGGCACTCCTTGTCGAGGTTCAGATCCGTCGAGAACGCGAGAGTACCGACCCTCCCGGCAGGGCAATAGTTCGAAATGGCAGAACTGTGGACTACGACCAGGCAGCAGGCGACACCTGAAGACTATATGAAGCGCTGTAGGGTGTACTCGCGAAGCAGTACGCCGTATGGGTACCCATATGGTGGAGGTAATAGGGAGGGTTTATTCCCTGAAGGGCATGGTACAAACCATTGGCATGGGCCGGCGGGCTGTTCGCTTCGCTCCTGAGCCCGCCCTACGGTGTACTGCGTCGATGTTCGGCGCCAGGCTACTCATCGGCGCGGTTTTTCGCCCCTTCAATCCAGCAAGCTACGATACATCACATGGCAATCCACCCACCCATGCCGGGCATGGCGGTAGGCCTTGGGCAGGGTGCCGACGATAACGAAGCCGTGCTTCTGCCACAGCGCCACGGCCACCGTATTGGTGGCCACCACACTGTTGAATTGCATGGCGCTGAAACCCAGTTCGCGCGCCACTTCCAGCGAATGGGCGCAGAGCCGGCTGGCGATGCCGCGACCGCGCGCAGCCGGGGCGGTCATATAGCCGCAGTTGCACACATGGTCGCCCGGCCCGGCGGCATTGGCCTTGATGTAGTAGGTGCCGAGAATCTGCCCGTCCTGCTCGGCGACGAAGGTGGCGCGTGGCAGTTCTACCCAGGTTTTCCAAGCCGTTTCACGATCCATGTGCGGATCGAAGGCGTAGGTTTCCTGCGCCTGTACCACGCCTTCGATGATCGGCCAGACCTGGTCGAAATCTGCAGCCTCGATGGGGCGAATGATCAGTGTGTCGCTCATTGGTCGTAACCCTCGGCCAGGTGCTGATCCTTGAGTTTCACGTAGTTGCCGGCGGTGTAGCTGAAGAAGTTGCGCTCCTTGTCGGTCAGCGGGCGCGCCTGTTTCACCGGGCTGCCGAGGTACAGGTAGCCGCTCTCCAGGCGCTTGCCCGGCGGCACCAGGCTGCCGGCGCCAATGATCACTTCATCCTCGACCACCGCGCCGTCCATGACGATGCTGCCCATGCCGACCAGGATGCGATTGCCCAGGGTGCAGCCATGCAGGGTGACCTTGTGCCCGACGGTCACTTCGTCACCGATGATCAGGGGGAAGCCGTCCGGGTTGAACGGCCCGGCATGGGTGATGTGCAGCACGCTGCCGTCCTGCACGCTGGTGCGCGCGCCGATGCGGATGCGGTGCATGTCGCCACGGATCACCGTCAGCGGCCAGACCGAGCTGTCCTCGCCCAGCTCGACGTCGCCGATGACCACGGCGGAAGCGTCGACGAAGACGCGCGCGCCCAGTTGCGGGAGGTGTTGCTGGTATTTGCGAATCGCCACGATAGAGGCTCCTGGGCTGCGGGAAAGCTTGATTGTAATTAAGATGGCCCCCATATCGACTGCAATCGCCCCGGTATTTGCCGGCTGTTGCCCTCCTTCCTTCGCCACAGGTGCCTCGTCGTGACCGCGAACAATCCACTGCTGCAAGACTTCGACCTGCCGCCCTATTCGCAGATCAAACCGGAACACGTCGAACCCGCCGTCGACCAGATCCTGGCCGACAGCCGCGCCGCCATCGCCAAGCTGCTCGAACAACAGCAGGCCAATCCGAGCTGGGACGGCCTGGTGCTGGCGCTGGACGAACTAGGCGCGCGCCTGGGCCGTGCCTGGAGCCCGGTGAGCCACCTCAATGCGGTATGCAACAGCCCTGAACTGCGCGCGGCCTATGAGGCCTGCCTGCCCAAACTGTCGGAATACTGGACGGAAATGGGCCAGAACAAACCGCTGTTCGACGCCTATGACGCGCTGGCCAAGAGCCCGGCAGCCGAAGGCTTCGACGTGGCGCAGAAGACCATCCTCGAGCACGCCCTGCGTGACTTCCGCCTGAGCGGTATCGACCTGCCGGTCGAGCAGCAGAAGCGCTACGGCGAAATCCAGATGCGCCTGTCCGAGCTGACCAGCAAATTCTCCAACCAGTTGCTCGACGCGACCCAGGCGTGGACCAAGCACATCAGCGACGAAGCAAGCCTGAACGGCCTGACCGACTCGGCCAAGGCGCAGATGAAACAGGCCGCCCAAGCCAAGAGCCTGGACGGCTGGCTGATCACTCTGGAGTTCCCCAGCTACTACGCGGTGATGACCTACGCCGACGACCGCGCCCTGCGCGAAGAGGTGTACGCCGCCTACTGCACCCGCGCCTCCGACCAGGGGCCGAACGCCGGGCAGAACGACAACGGCCCGCTGATGAGCGAGATTCTCGACCTGCGCCAGGAACTGGCGCGCCTGCTCGGCTTCGCCAACTACAGCGAACTGAGCCTGGCCAGCAAGATGGCCGAATCCACCGACCAGGTGCTGAGCTTCCTGCGTGACCTGGCGGTGCGCAGCAAGCCCTTCGCCGAGCAGGACCTGGCCGAGCTGAAAGCCTTCGCCGCCGAGCAAGGCCTGGATGACCTGCAAAGCTGGGACGTCGGCTACTACAGCGAACGCCTGCGCCAGCAGCGCTACAGCATCTCCCAGGAAGAAGTACGCGCCTGGTTCCCGGTGGACAAGGTGCTCACCGGCCTGTTCGCCATCGTGCAGAAGCTCTACGGCATCGAGATCCGCGAGCTGAAAGACTTCGACACCTGGCACCCGGACGTACGCCTGTTCGAGATCCAGGAGAACGGCCAGCACGTCGGCCGCTTCTTCTTCGACCTCTACGCCCGCGCCAACAAGCGCGGCGGCGCCTGGATGGACGGCGCGCGCGACAAGCGCCGCGACGCCAATGGCAAGCTGATCGCCCCGGTAGCCAACTTGGTGTGCAACTTCACCCCGCCAGTCGGCGGCAAGCCGGCGCTGCTGACCCACGACGAGGCCACCACCCTGTTCCACGAATTCGGCCATGGCCTGCACCACCTGCTGACCCGCGTCGAGCATGCCGGCGCCTCGGGCATCAATGGAGTCGCGTGGGATGCCGTCGAATTACCAAGCCAGTTCATGGAGAACTGGTGCTGGGAGCCGGAAGGCCTGGCACTGATCTCCGGCCACTATGAAAGCGGTGAGGCGCTGCCGCAGGCCATGCTGGACAAGATGCTGGCGGCGAAGAACTTCCAGTCCGGCCTGATGATGGTGCGCCAGCTGGAGTTCTCTCTGTTCGACTTCGAGCTGCACGCCACCCACGGCGACGGTCGCAGCGTGCTGGATGTGATCGAGGCGATCCGCAGCGAGGTGTCGGTGCTGCGTCCGCCGGCCTACAACCGCTTCGCCAACGGCTTCGCGCATATCTTCGCCGGCGGCTATGCGGCGGGTTACTACAGCTACAAGTGGGCAGAAGTGCTCAGCGCCGATGCCTTCTCCAAGTTCGAGGAAGAAGGCGTGCTCAACCCGGAAACGGGCCGCGCCTTCCGCGAAGCCGTGCTGGCCCGCGGCGGCTCGCAGGCACCGATGGTGCTGTTCGTCGACTTCCGTGGCCGCGAACCGAGCATCGACGCCCTGCTGCGCCACCTCGGCCTGAGCCAGGAGGCCGCATGAGCGAAATCACTCCCAAGCGCTTTATCGCCGGTGCCGTGTGCCCGGCGTGCAGCGAAACCGACAGCATCAAGATGTGGAACGTCGACGGTGTGCCACACCGCGAATGCGTCAAATGCGGCTACGCCGACACCCTTGATGCCAATGGCAATTCGGTGCCCAAGGAATTGCCGACTCGGGTCAACGTCAGTGGCCTGAAGCCCAAGGTGGCCAATCCGAATGTGCAGGCGGTGCAGTTCTTTCCCAATCCGAAGCTGAAGAAGCCCAAGGAATAAGGCGTGTGGCATCTGGTCTGCGGCGATAATGCGGTCGCTGGGGTAACCCACGTCATTGGCGAGGCGGTTGCCGCTACGGCCTTGCGCGTGCTGCGCGACGATCTGGCGGTCGGCCCGCTGGCGGACGTGGACACCACATGCGCCGCTCGCGCAGCCTTCTGGAGCGCGGTCTGGCCACAAACGGTGACGCCCGTGCCGGACTTCGCCACGGATCTGGCCGAGGATGCGCGCTGGCTTGCCCTGTTGGCGCAGCAGAGTCGCCCCGTCACCGTCTGGCATGGCGATAGCTGCAGTGAACAACTGCTGCTGGCGCGTGTGGCGCATGCTCTGCAAGGCAGTCCCATCGAGCTGTGGGAAGTGCCTTGCGGCAGCGGCGATAGCCGGGTCGAGCAGCGCATGGCGGTGGCAATGCACAGACCCGAGGCACTGGCGCAAGTCGCCACGCCGCGCCTAGTCGATGTCCAGCGCAAGGCAACACTCGCAGCGCAGTGGCAGACGCTACTGGCCGATCCACAACCCGTGCGGCGTTGGCAGGCCGGCGTTTTCAACAGCGAGGACTATCAAGCGGTCGATCGCATCCTGCTGGAACATGCAGGCGAGCAACAACAGCCACTGGCCCGCCTGATGGCCGAGGTCATGGCACGCAGCGATGGCTTCTTCGCCACCGATTACTTCGTCTTCTGGCGCGCCCGCGAGCTGGCTGCCGCAGGTCAATTACGACTCAGCGGCGAGCCCGGCGAACATGGCTATGGTGGACTGCAAGTAAGCCTGAGCACCGGTCGCTAAACAGGTCTGTTGGCGCCGCATAAGTAGATACTGTTATTTGACGCAAGCGACATGGAGTTCGGGGTCGAACTTTCGCCC
>NZ_JBMDJU010000039.1:0-25652 GCF_057809355.1 Pseudomonas sp. FG29
ACCCGCCGCATCGAGGGTGGCGGGTTGCACCCGCCCTACGTGCCTTCGTGTGCCGTGTAGGGTGGGCTTTAGCCCACCACGGCTCATGGCGCCATCTGCACCGAAGCGAAATTCTGCCGGCCAAACGGGCTGACCTTGTACCCCTCGACCTTGCTGCTGAGCAGCGCGAACGCCGTCGGATGAGCCAGCGGCAGCCACAGCGCCTGCTGCTGAATGATCGTCTGGGCGTCATGATAGAGGCGGCTGCGTTCGGCCTGGTCGCTGCTGGTCTTGCCCTCTGCGATCAGCTTGTCCAGCGCCGGGTCGCAGTAGCGCGCGAAGTTCAGCCCGGACTGCACCGAAGCGCAGGCGAACTGCGGGGTGAGGAAGTTATCCGGGTCGCCATTGTCACCGGCCCAGCCCATGAACAGCAGGTCATGCTCGCCGGCCTTGGCGCGGCGGATCAACTCGCCCCATTCGATTACGCGAATCTCGGCGTCGATGCCGACCTTGGCCAGATCCGCCTGGAGCAACTGCGCGCCGAGACTGGGGTTGGGGTTGAGCAGGCTGCCGCTTGGCCGTGTCCAGATGGTGGTCTTAAAACCATCCTTCAGGCCCGCTTCGGCCAGCAGGGTGCGGGCTTTTGCCGGGTCATGGGCATAACCGGGGAGATCCTTGGCGTAGCCCCAGGTATTGGGGGGGTAAGGGCCGTTGGCCGGCTCGGCGCTGCCTTCGAATACTGCTTTGACGTAGCTGGCCTTGTCGAATGCCAGGTTGATCGCCTGGCGCACCTGCGGCTTGTCCAGCGGTGGGTGCTGGCTGTTGATGCCGACGAAGGCGGTCATGAACGCGGCGGTCTGCGCACTCTTGAGTTTGCCGTCGCCGGCGATGGTCTGTACGTCCTGCGGCTTGGGTGACAGCGCGATCTGGCACTCGCCACGGCGCAGTTTCTGCAGGCGCACATTACTGTCCGGGGTGATGGCGAAGACCACCTTGTCCATGGCGGGTTTGCCAGCGAAGTAGTCGGCGTTGGCGCTGTAGCGCACCACGGCATCCTTCTGGAAACGCTCGAAGACGAAGGGGCCGCTGCCGATGGGCGCGCTGTTGAGTTTTTCCGGGGTGCCTGCCTTGAGCAGCTGCTCTGCGTACTCGGCCGGATAAATAGAAGCGAAGCCCATGCTCAGGGTGGCGAGGAAGGTCGCGTCGCGGCGGGTCAGGGTGATGCGCACATGCTGGGGATCGACTGCCTCGACCTTGGCGATCAGGCTCGGCCACTGCATCGACTGCGCATGCGGGTAGCCGCTGGCGGCAACCTTGTGCCATGGATGCTGGGGATCGAGCATGCGCTCGAAGCTGAACAGTACGTCCTGGGCATTCAGGTTGCGGCTGGGGGTGAAGTCGGCGCTGTGGTGGAACCGTACGTCGTCGCGCAACTGGAAGTCGTAGACCAGGCCGTCCTCAGAAACCGACCAGCTACGCGCCAGGCTTGGCAGCAGCTTGCCCTGTTCGGCATCGAACTCCACCAGGCGGTTCATCAGCATATCGGCCGAGGCATTGGTGGTGGTCAGCGAGTTGTACTGCACCACATCGAAGCCATCCGGGCTGGCCTCGGTGCAGACGGCGAGCGTGGCGGCCTGGCTCAGCAATGGAGCGCAGAACAGCGTGGCGAGTAGCAGGCGCATGGTCGATTCCTCATCTTTATAGGCGATGGCAGCACGGATGAACCCTAGTCGATTTGCTCGGCGCTGAATACCATTTGCAGGCGACGAGCGGTCGTGCCCGAGCAAGGCCCCGGGCTTGCGGCGCCTGGCCGGTCGGCTTGGATGGCGTGTTGTTTTATCCTGCGTTTTTCCTTGTTGCGTCCAGGGGTTTCTGGTATAAAGCAGCGCTCTTTTCTAGGGGCCCGGTTCTTGCGCTATTCAGTGCGCCCGGTAAGACCCTCGAGAAACGCGGCGCTGAGCGCCAATGACATTGAGTTTAAGCGGCCAACCCATGCCGGGTTGGGCATGTGGTTTTAGAGGGCTGAGGCATGTCGAGAGTCTGTCAAGTTACCGGTAAGGGTCCGGTAACCGGGAACAACATTTCCCACGCAAACAACAAAACCCGTCGTCGTTTCCTGCCGAACCTGCAGCATCACCGCTTCTGGGTTGAGTCGGAGAAGCGCTTCGTACGTCTGCGCGTATCTGCCAAGGGCATGCGTGTCATCGACAAGCGTGGCATCGATGTAGTGCTGGCTGAGCTGCGCGCTCGCGGCGAAAAGGTTTAAGGAGAGAGTCATGCGTGAACTGATCCGTTTGGTGTCCAGCGCCGGTACCGGCCACTTCTACACCACCGACAAGAACAAGCGCACTACTCCCGACAAGATCGAGATCAAGAAGTACGATCCTGTCGTGCGTAAGCACGTGATCTACAAGGAAGCCAAGATCAAGTAATTGATCGGCCTTTCTTCGAGAGAGCCCGCCTTCTGGCGGGCTTTTTCATTTCTGCCTGCGGCAATTCGTCCGATTCATTCCGCGCGTTGCCTGCGCCGAGCCGGCTGACTCGACGACAGGCGCCGGTTAGACTGCGCGCCTGACCTGAAACTGACGCCTCGTACAGCTTTCGCAGCGACACTGCGCCTGGTCGGGCAAATTCCCTTTCGTTACCGACCCGAGAGCTGCATGAGCGCTTCAGCCCATCCCGTGGAAGTCCTGATTGCCGAGGCTGATCCCTGGACATCCAACCTGCTGCAGCAACTGGTGCTGGACGTGCGTGGCGATGCGCGCGTGCTGCAGGTCAGCGATGGCCAGGCTGCGCTGGCGCGTTGCAAGCGGCGCTTGCCGGATCTGGTGATCGCCGACGGCGAGCTGCCCGGGCTCGATGGCCTGGAGTTGCTGCGTCAGTTGCGGCGCCATCCGCGTACCCCGGCCTTGCCGTTCGTGCTGATCAGCGGACGCCTGGATGCCAAGAGCGTCAAGGCGGCGCGGCCGCTGGCGCCCAGCGTCTACCTGGCCAAGCCCTTCAATGCCGAAAGCCTGCGCCTGCGTTTGCAGGGCCTGTTGCCTGAACGCAGTGCGGCGCAGGCCACGCGGGCGCCCTTGCTGGTCAGCGATCTCGACGAGTACCTCGACAGCGTGCGCGAGGAGGGGCAGGGTGCGCCCTTGCTCAGCGATGTCCGCATGGCGGTGAGCCAGGGTTTGCAGTCCGGCGAGCAGGATCTGGGCGAGCTGGAGGCGGTCTTCGCGCGCGACCCGCAGATTACCGCCACGCTGATTGCTGCCGCCGGGGCGGCCGCGCAGCATCAGGGTGCGCCCTGTCAGACGCTCAGCCAGGCACTGCATCGCCTGGGCATCTCGCGCACGCTCAACCTGGTGCTGGGGCTGGCTCTGCAGCGCAGTGGTCAGTTGCGTGATCCGCGCCTGGCCGAGCTGGCTGCCGTCACCCTGCAGCAGGCGCAGCGTAGCGCCGAGCTGGCGCGTTGGCTGGCGCTGGAGCTGCGTCTGGACGCCGAGCTTTGCTACACCGCCGGACTGCTGCACAACATCGGTGAGCTGGCGCTGCTGCGTAGCCTGCAGGAGTGGCTGGATGCCGGCGGCGAGTTGAGTAACGAGCGGCTCGACCAGGCCCTGCGCCAGCGCGCGGCCAGTTTCGGTTCGGCGTTGCGTATCCGCTGGCGGCTGCCGTTCGGCTTGCGTGAGCTGATCGCGGCCTTTTATGGCCTGGGCCGTGGGGTCTACTCGCGTGAGGCGCTGGTGCTCAACCTGAGCAGTTGCCTGCTTGCCCTGCCGGCCCATGAGGCGCCGCAGTCGCTGGCCGAAGAGCGCTGCGTGCGCCTGCTGCGCCTCGACGACAGCCTGTTCGAGCGGCTGCCGACGGCCTTGTATCAAGCCTGCTGAGGGGCATCGGCCAGCAGCGCCAGGGGTTGTGGCTTGCCGACGTGATAACCCTGCGCGTAGTCGACGCCGAGTTGGCGCAGGCACTCCAGGCTTTCTGGCGTCTCGACGAACTCCGCCACGGTGCAAAGCCCCAGTTGCTCGGCAATCTGCTGCATGGAGCCGACCATCGCCTGGTTGATCGGATCCTGCTCGATGCCTAGAATGAAGCTGCCGTCGATCTTCAGGATATCCAGCGGCAGGTGGCGCAGGTAGGCGTAGGAGGCGAAGCCGCTGCCAAAGTCGTCCAGTGCCACTTTCAGTCCCTGGCCGCGTAGCTCGTCGATCCATTTGGCGGAAACGCCCAGTTCGCCGAGGGCGACCATTTCGGTCACTTCGATGCACAGCTTGCTGGCGGGCAGGCCGTGATGCTGCAGGGTCTCGTGCAGCAAGCGGTGGAAGCCCTGGTCGAGTAACGATTCGGCGCTCAGGTTGACGTTGACCTGAGCCAGATTGGCGAGATGCCGAGGATTGTTCGCCAGCCAGGCGCACAGATGCTCGATCACCCAGCGGTCGATGGCACCGAGAAAACCGTAGCGTGCCGCTGCATCGAGAAATTGCAGCGGGCTGATCCACTCGCCGCTGTGCGGGTCGCGGTAGCGCAGCAGTACCTCGTAATGCAGGCCGTCGGCCTGCGCCTGCAACGGCATGACGGGTTGCTGGAACAGCTCGAAATGACCGCGCTCGGTCGCTTCGCGCAGACGTGTGATCCACTGCAGCTGGCGCTGATGTTCGAGCAGCGCGCCGTCGGCCGGGTTGAACTGCTGGACGCGATTGCGCCCCTGATGCTTGGCCAGTTGTGCCGCGCTGCTGGCCCAGTTCAGGGCGGTTTCCCAATCGCGTACGCCCGAGTCGAGGGCCAGCAGGCCGATGCTGGCGTGCAGGCGGAACGGGCGATTCTCCCAGGTGAAGATGAACTGCTCGACATTGCGCCGCAGCCGCTCGGCCTGTTCCAGGGCCGCGGCGTCGTCTGCCTCGCGCAGCAGGATGGCGAATTCATCACCGCCGATACGGGCAAGCTCGGCATGGCGCGGCAATGCACGGCCCAACTGGTTGGCCAGCTGGCGCAACAACTGATCGCCGGCCAGGTGCCCGCAGAGGTCGTTGACCTGCTTGAAGCGATCCAGGCCCAGGCACAGCAGGTGGCTGAAATGCACGCCAGCGCGACCACTGAGGGTGCCGGACAACAGGCGCTCCAGTTCGCGGCGGTTGTAAATCCCGGTCAGGGCATCATGGGCGGCCAGGTGCTGCAGGCGTTCTTCCAGGGCGCGGCGCTCGCTGAGGTCGACGACGATGCCCTCGATGCTGTCCTGTGTCTCTTGCTGATGCAGCGACAGGTATACCCAGTGCGTGCGCGCCTGCAGGTCGCGCAACTGGCATTCACGGCTGACGGTGCCGTCGCCTGTCTCCATGCCGGCAAGCAATTCGGCCCAGGTGTCTTCGCCGAGCAGCGCTTGCAGTGGCTGAGTCAGCAAGCGGGCGCTGTCGCCGCCGAGCATACGCGTCAGACTCGGGTTGGCTTCGAGCAGGTGGCCGTCGCGACTGCAACGAAAGATGCCTTCGCCGCTGTGGCGGAACAGCGCCTGATACTGCTCGAGATTGTCGATGGCCTGAGTTTGGGTGGTCAGCAGGGCACGGCGTACCTGCTCCAGTTGTTTGTCCAGCAAGGCGCCGAACATCAACATGCTCAGCACCGGTAGCGAGGCATGGAGATTGTGCAGGCCCGGAGGCATGGGCAACAGGCCGTTGCGGCTCAGCGGTAGCAACAGCATCAGCAGCAGGACCGCGCTCCAGCACAGCAGGTAGCCCAGTGCATAAGGCCGGCGCATGCGTATGGCGAATGTCAGCAGGGCCAGTTGATAGACACCGGTCATCAGGATCAGCAGGTTGAGCACGCGGTAGGTCTGTGGGTGATCGCTTAACTGGCCACCCACGCACACCAGCAAGATGGCGGCGAACAGTGGCTCGCGTACCCAGCGCAGGCGACGCATCGGCACCTGCAGGGCGCTGGCGAGAAACAGTGAGCTGAAGATCAGCATGCCTGCTGTGGGCAGGTTGACCAGAACGCGTGACAGACCGGGCTGGTCGCCCGCCACCAGGCCGACCACGCCGTACAGGCTGGCGTTATAGGCGGCCGCACACAGAGCGGTGAGGCTGAAATAGGCCAGTTGCGCTTCGCGCAGGGTGCTGTAGCGAATCAGGTAGAACAGCGCCAGGCCCAGCAGGGCGCCGACCAGCAGGCCGCTGCGCAACCAGCTCTGGCCGATCATCGCGGGGCTGCGTTCGGCGTTGACCAGTTGCAATGGCAGGTCGATCGAGGAATGGCTGCTCACGCGCAGCAGCAGGGTATAGGGGTGGTCTGCTTGCAGGTGTGGCAAGGCGAGCATGAATTGCGGATAGGGCTCGCCGCGCTCGTTGAAGGGTTGTCGATTGCCGCTGCGCAGCGAGCCAATCGGGTGTTCGCCATCGAACAACCACAGGTCGAGGTTGTCCAGAAACGGGGTTGCGACGATCAACTGTACCGCCTCGTCGGTCGGCAGGCTCACCTGCATGGCCTGCCACCAGGTGCTGGTTGAATAGCCGATGCGCGCGTTGCCTGTGATGGGCTGGCCGCGCGCGATCAGTGCCGGCAGCGCCTCGTCGGCGGTGAGCGTGGACTGCGGATCTTCGAGCAGCAGGCTGTGATCGAGCGCGAAGGGCTCGGTGAGAAACTCACGGGTTGGCTGATGCAGGGGCAGGCGCGATTCTGCCCAGGTCGGCCAGGCACCGATCAGACAAAGTAACAGCAGCAGCGGGGAAAAACAGCGAGCCATCGACGGCGCCTCAGGGATCACTACGAGGGCGCCATTCGGAAAGGGCGCTCGGGGATTTTAGTCGAGTGCTGGCAAAATCATTGCGCGGCGTGTCTCAACCCCTCCGTGTACTGACGAATGACGTTCATCGCCGCTGTGCCTGCAGCAGGGCTTGCGAGCATGGGATCATCGCGACATGCTCGCCAGGCCATCTTACTGCAGGCCAGGTTCGGTACTGCAGAAGTGCCTGCCATTGCGAGGGAATGAAGAGTGTTAGATGAGTGACTACGACCTGATTCTGGCGGGGGCCGGGCATGCCCATCTCGGTGTGCTGCGGCGCTGGGCGCTGGTGGCACGCCCTCAGGGACGCATCGCCCTGGTCAATTCTGCGCCGCATGCCTGGTACAGCGGACGTCTGCCAGGGTTGGTCGCCGGGCACTGCGCCGAAGATGCCTGCCGAATCGCGCTGCAACCGCTGTGTCGGGCTGCCAAGGTCGAACTGATCGAGTGCGCCATCGACGGCTTGCAGGCCGACAGTCGCACCTTGCACCTGGCCGACGGCCGCACGCTGCAGGCGCAGTGGCTATCGCTGGATGTCGGTGCCGGCCTGCTGCCGCCGCCAAAGACAGGCGATGCCATGCAGGTACTGGCCGCGCGGCCCATCGATGAGTTCCTGGCCGGCTGGCGCGCCTGGCAGCAAGAGCCGAGACGCCTGGCCATCCTCGGTGGTACGCCGAGCAGCGTCGAGCTCGCGTTGGCCATTGCCGGGCAGGTGCCCAATCTGGCCCTGTTCTGCGGCGGGCCGCTGCTGCCGGGGCAATCGCTTGGGCTGCGCCTGCGTGCGCTGGGCTACTTGCGTCTGCGCGGCGTGCAGGTGCGTGAACATTGTCCGATAGGACGCATCGAGGACGATTGGCTGCTCAGCGGCGATGAGCCGGTCTGGCGTGGGCGACGTCTGCTACTTGGCAGTGGCGCGCGAGCCTGGCCGTGGTTGCGCGCCTCGGGGTTGGCCTGTGATGCCGAGGGTTTCGTGGCCATCCACGACAGCCTGCAGAGCCTGTCGCACCCGCAGATTTTCGCCGTCGGCGAGTGCGCCACGTTGCTCGACGTGCCACGCAGCCTCAGTCGCTCCTCGCGCCAGGGGCGGGTGCTGGCGGGCAACCTGCAGGCCGCCCTGCAGAACCAGCCACTGCGCCTGTATCGGGCGCCACGCCAGGGGCTTACGCTGCTGGCCACCGGTGATGGTGGTGCCTTGCTCGATTGGCGCGGCTGGAGTGCCGATGGTCAGTTCTATGGGCGTTGTAAGGACTGGCTCGATCAGCGCTTCGTGCGCCGTCATCACCTCGCTGGATAGCGGTGGTGTCGTACCCGAGTACGGGGTAGGCTGCGACCAAAGTGTGATGGCACCCGTGCTGGCCGGATGGTCGAATCGAGCGTTACCTGACCGTCGCCCGTTTTGGGACTCTCGCCGGTTAGCCGCCAATCGCCTAGCCTGCCTTGTGGGCGCGGCGAGATGATCAAGGAGGTCGTCCATGCCACCGTCCGCTCTCAGCGCGTCGCCGCGCGCAAGAACAAGAATCGCGAGGTCGGTCATGCAAGCTGCGTTTGTCCGTTCCCCCTTCACCTGTGCGCTGCATGCGCTGGGGCTGGCCGCCCTGATGGTGGCCTACCAGTCGATGCAGTTGCCGCTGTACATCAGCGTACCGTCCTTCATGATCCTGGCCCTGTGGCCCTGGCTGGGGCCCTGGCAGCGACGTGACGAAGGCGATGCGCTCGTCAGGCCCTCACCGGGCGGTAGCGATTTCGTCGAGTTGAGCCGTGGCCTGTCGCGCCATACCTGCCACAATGCCCTGTCCGCCGCGCGCGTGGCGCATGCCGTGCAACACCTGGCCGGGCGCCTGCAGACGCAGTTGGCTGCCGTGGAGCAGGTCAGCGAGGCGGCCGAAGCCATCACCTTCACCGAGCAGGACAGCGCCCAGCGCGCCGAGCAGACCCTGGCCGCCGCACAGCACGTGCGTGCCGCCAGCAGCAGCGGCCAGGCCGAATTGACCCAGGCCATCGCCCGCATGCAGCAGCTCAGCGAGCAGACCCTGGCCAGCCGTGAGCTGATCGACGGCCTGGGCAGCCGGACCGAGCAGATCGAGCAGGTTACCCAGGTGATCCAGTCCATCGCCAGCCAGACCAACCTGCTGGCGCTCAACGCGGCCATCGAGGCGGCGCGCGCGGGCGAGATGGGCCGCGGCTTTGCCGTGGTCGCCGACGAGGTTCGCAATCTGGCCGCCCGCACCGCCAGTGCGACCGAGGAAGTCAGCCAGATGGTCGCCGATATTCGCCAGCAGAGCGCGGCGGTGGTCAGCCATATCCAGCGCCAGAGCAGCGAGCTGGAACAGGCGGCGCGGCAGATCGAGCGTGCTGGCGAGCAACTGCACGGCATCGCCGATCAGGCCGAGGAGGTGGAGCAGCAGGTGGCGCAGATCAGTGCCGGGACGGCGGATAACCACCAGCGCCTGGCCAGCCTGTCGGCGGCGGCCCTGCAGTTGCGTGACGACGTGCAGGGCAGCGAGGGGCAGACGCGGCAGTTGGCAGGCGCTGCCGAGCAACTGGTCGGGCAGGCCGAGACGGTCAGCGAGCAACTCGCCGAGGTTGGCCTGGACGACTATCACCAGCGCATCTATGACCTGGCCCGTGAGGGTGCGGCGGCGATTGCCGCACAGTTCGAGGCGGATCTCTCTGCCGGGCGCATCGCGCTCGACGATCTGTTCGACCGCAACTATCAACCGATTGCCGGTACCCAGCCGCAGAAGTACCGCACCCGCTTCGACCAGTATGCCGATCAGGTGCTACCGGGGTTACAGGAGCCGCTGCTCAAGCGCCACGAGGGACTGGTGTTCGCCATCACCACCACGCCCGAAGGTTATGTGCCGACCCACAACCAGGCGTTCAACCACCCGCCGAGCGGCGACCCGGCGGTCGACGCCACGCGCAGCCGCGGCAAGCGTCTGTTCAATGATCGCACCGGCATCCGCTGTGGCAGTCACCGCCAGGCCCTGTTGCTGCAGACCTACATGCGCGATACCGGCGAGCTGATGCATGACCTCTCGGTGCCGATCCTGGTGCGGGGGCGGCATTGGGGCGGCCTGCGTCTGGGCTATAAGCCCGAGCCCTGAGCGGCTCAGTCGATGAAGCGCACCTGGCCGTTCTCCAGCGCGGCCACACGGGCCAGCGATTCGACGCGGTAGCCCTCGCTTTCCAGCAGGGCGCGGCCGTTCTGGAAGGACTTCTCGATGACGATGCCAATGCCTGCGATCTGCGCGCCGGCCTGCTGGATCAGGTCGATCAGCGCCTTGGCCGCGTGGCCGTTGGCGAGGAAGTCGTCGATCACCAGCACCTTGTCGCGCGCGGTCAGGTGGCGGGCGGAGATGGCGATGGTGCTTTCGGTCTGCTTGGTGAAGGAGAACACCTTGGAGATCAGCAGGTCGTCCTTGAGCGTCAGTGACTGGAACTTGCGCGCGAAGATCACCGGGATGCCCAGCTCCAGACCGGCCATGACCGCCGGTGCGATACCGGAGGCTTCGATGGTGACGATCTTGGTGATGCCCTGATCGGCGAAGCGCTGGGCGAATTCGTGACCGATCTGCTGCATCAGCTCCGGGTCGATCTGGTGGTTTAGAAAGGCGTCGACCTTCAATACCTGCTCGGACAGGACGATGCCTTCCTCGCGAATCTTCTGTTTCAGCGCTTGCACGCGGGGTTCCTCTTGAGGTGAACGTAGCCCGGATGCAATCCGGGACGGTTTCCCCGGATTGCATCCGGGCTACGGTGTCGCTTGTTCGGTATCTGCCATCCGCTGCGGGCCATCGCTGCGCGATGTTAAAAATGACTCCCAGTCATTTTTTACGGCCTGCCATCCCTGGCTGCCGCCCTTCGTGCCGTCGCTGCGCGACGTTAAAAATAGCTCCCGGCTATTTTTTCAGCATGGCGCGCATGTTGGCTAGCGCGTCGTTGCCACGGGCGGTCTTGACCTCCGTTGGGGCTTCTTCCAGGCCTTCCCAGACCAGGTCTTCGGGTGGCAGCTCATCGAGGAAGCGACTCGGCGAGCAGTCGATCACTTCGCCATATTGCTTGCGCTTGGCAGCGAAGGTCAGCGCCAGGTTGCGTTTGGCGCGGGTGATGCCGACGTAGGCCAGGCGCCGCTCTTCCTCGATGGTGTCGGCCTCGATGCTGGAGCGGTGCGGCAGTATCTCTTCCTCGAAGCCGATGATGTACACCGAGGGGAATTCCAGGCCCTTGGAGGCGTGCATGGTCATCATCTGCACGCCTTCGGCGCCTTCTTCCTCTTCCTGCTGGCGCTCGAGCATGTCACGCAGCACCAGCTTGCCGATGGCGTCCTCGATGGTCATGTCGCCGTCTTCGTCGCGTTCCAGCGTGCTTTTCAGCGCCTCGACGAGGAACCAGACGTTGCCCATGCGCGCCTCGGCCACCTTGTCGCTGGAGGCGTTCTGCCGCAGCCAGTTCTCGTAGTCGATGTCCATCACCATGCTGCGGATGGCGGCGATCGGGTCGTTCTGCGCGCACTCCTGGCGCACACGATCCATCCACTTGGTGAAGCGCTGCAGGCGCTCGGTGAAGCGCGCGTCGAGGTGCTCGCCGAGGCCGATTTCACCGGCGGCGGCGTACATGCTGATCTTGCGCTCGCTGGCGTAGTTGCCGAGCTTTTCCAGGGTGGTCGAGCCGATCTCACGGCGCGGCACGTTGATCACCCGCAGGAAGGCGTTGTCGTCGTCCGGGTTGACCAGCAGGCGGAAGTAGCTCATCAGATCCTTCACCTCCTGGCGGGCGAAGAAGCTGGTGCCGCCGGACAGGCGATAGGGAATCTGGTGGTGCTGCAGTTTCAGCTCCATCAGCTTGGCCTGGTAGTTACCCCGGTAGAGGATGGCGAAATCGCTATACGGGCGCTGGGTGCGCAGGTGCTCGGTGAGAATTTCCAGCGCCACCCGTTCGCACTCGGCGTCCTCGTTGCGGGTGCGGATCACGCGGATCTCGTCGCCGTGGCCCATCTCCGACCACAGCTGCTTCTCGAACACGTGCGGGTTGTTGGCGATCAGCACGTTGGCGCATTTGAGGATGCGGCTGGTGGAGCGGTAGTTCTGCTCCAGCATCACCACCTTCAGCGAGGGGTAATCCTCTTTCAGCAGCATCAGGTTTTCCGGGCGCGCGCCACGCCAGGCGTAGATCGACTGGTCATCGTCACCGACCACGGTGAACTGGTTGCGCATGCCCACCAGCATTTTCACCAGCAGGTACTGGCTGGCGTTGGTGTCCTGGTATTCGTCGACGAGCAGGTAGCGGATGCGGTTCTGCCACTTCTCGAGGATGTCGGCGTGCTCCTGGAACAGCTTGACCGGCAGCAGGATCAGGTCGTTGAAGTCCACCGCGTTGTACGCCTTGAGCGTGCGCTGGTAGTGCAGGTAGACGATGGCGGCGGTCTGCTCCTTGGGCCCGCGGGCATTGGCCAGGGCGTCGTCGGGCAGGATCAGGTCGTTCTTCCAGCTGTCGATGTAGTTCTTGATCTCGTCGGCACCGTCATCGCCGGAATACTCCTTCTGCATGATGTCGGTGAGTAGCGCCTTGATGTCGCCGTCATCGAAGATCGAGAAGCCGGGTTTGTAGCCCAGGCGCGCGTATTCCTTGCGGATGATGTTCATGCCCAGGTTGTGGAAGGTCGACACGGTCAGGCCGCGTGCTTCGCTGCCCTTGAGCAGGGTGCCGACGCGCTCCTTCATCTCGCGCGCGGCCTTGTTGGTGAAGGTCATGGCGACGATGTGCTGGGCGCGGATGCCGCAGTTCTGCACCAGATGGGCGATCTTGCGCGTGATCACGCTGGTCTTGCCGGAACCCGCGCCGGCCAGCACCAGAAGGGGGCCGCCGACGTAGTTCACGGCTTCTTGCTGCCGGGGATTGAGTCGGGACATGGGATCGCTTGCAGGAAAAATGGGCCGCGCATTCTAACAGGCCTGAGGTTTTCTGCCGCGACCGTCTGGAACTGTGGCCTGGCGCACGCAATGCGACATCGTTGCGCTTGGTTATTTATCCGATTGCAGTACCCTCAAGGGACTTGCCGGTTTTTTGGCAATACCTCAGGATGTACGCCACATTTCACACGGATGTCCTTGATTAGACGTCGATTAAGACGCGACCAGGCGATCAGAAGTCGCCATCATTCTTGTGTTTTGGGGGAGGTTGCTTGTCCACGCCCATCGAACCCGTACGCTTGGTATTGCTGGCGGATACGCCAGAGTGGGCCGAGCTGCTGCGTGAGCACCTGAGCGCACTGAACAGCCAGTCGCCATTGATCACCGCGCCCTCCTGGGAGGCGGCCAGCAATCTGTTCGATGATGCCGTGGATGGCCTGCTGCTGGCCACGCCCGAGCACCTGCCCGATCCCACCCGTTGCCCCTTGCCCGTGGTGCTGTTGCTCGATGCCGAGCCGCAGCACCTGCCCGTCGGCGTCAGCGACTGGCTGGTGCGTGACAGCCTGACTCTGGATACCCTGCGCCGCTGCCTGCGCTATGCCCGCGAGCAGGGCAATCTCAAGCACACCCTGCAGCGCCTGGCCGAACAGGATCCGCTGACCGGGATCGCCAATCGCCAGGGCCTGCTGACCCTGCTTGCCGCGCGCCTGAGCGAATGCGCCGGGCGTGGCCTGGTGCTCGGTCACCTCGACCTGGACAACTTCCGCCATGCCAACGACGCCCTCGGCTACCAGGGGGGCGACCGCCTGATCCTGCAGGTGGTGGCGCGGCTCAAGGCACTGCTGCAGCCCGGCGATCACCTGGCACGGCTGGGCAGCGACGAGTTCGCCCTGCTGCTCGACGTACGCCGTGACCCGCAGCGGGCTGAGCGTCTGGCCGAGCAGGTCACCGAGTCGCTGTCCGAGCCTTACTGGGTCGATGGCGAAAGTCTGCTCATCGGCTGCAGCCTCGGCCTGGCCCATGCCCGCGCCGGCGAAGGTGCCGATCCGCTGTTGTGGCATGCGCACAGCGCCATGCAGCAGGCCAAGGCCCATGCCGGCTGCGTCTTCCATATCTACGATGAGCGCTTCAACCGCAGCGCGCGCCGCCAGGCTGACCTGGAGAGCGAGCTGCGCCGCGCCCTGCGCCGGGACGAGCTGGAGCTGCACTATCAGCCGCGGCTGTGCCTGGAGAGCGGCCGCATCGTCGGCCTGGAAGCCCTGGTGCGCTGGCAGCATCCCGAGCGTGGCCTGCTGGCGCCCAGTGAGTTCGTGCCCCTGGCCGAGGAAACCGGGCTGATTGTGCCGCTCGGCTACTGGGTGATCGCCCGCGCCCTGCGCGACATGCAGTGGCTGCTCGGGCGTGGTTTGCCGGCCCTGCACATGGCGATCAACCTGTCGTTTCGTCAGTTTCTCGACAGCCAGTTGCTGTCGACGCTGGCGCGCCTGATCGAAGACCGTGGCGTGGACGCGCAATGGCTGGAATTCGAGCTGACCGAAACCGCCGTCATGCGCCGCAGCGATCAGGTGCAGCAGACCATGCTGGCCCTGGGGCGGCTGGGGGTGCGCTTCTCCCTGGACGACTTCGGCACCGGTTTTTCCTCCTTCGTGCACCTCAACAGCCTGCCCATCGCCCTGCTGAAGATCGACAAGAGCTTCGTCGCTGGCATGGGTGAGCGCGCCGAGAACCGCCAGTTGGTAAAGGCGATGATCAATCTGGCGCACAACCTCAACCTCGAGGTGGTGGCCGAGGGGGTGGAGAACATCGAGCAACTGAACATGCTGCGCCAGTACGGCTGCAATCAGGTGCAGGGCTATCTGATCAGCAAGCCCGTGCCGCTCGCAGAGCTGGCGCGCTTTCTGGTATTCGGCATGCGTCAGCCGCTGTTCGGTGGCAGCGCGTAGCCGCAAGCGACTCAGGTGCGGCCCCGGATTGCATCCGGGCTACGCCAGGCAGGCTTTTTCCTCGGGGGCTTTCGGTCGTTGCAGGCGCGCCGTTTTCCACTGGAAGCCCAGCACCAGCCCACTGGCTGTCACTGCCAGCCCGGCGGCCAGGCCCCACCATACGCCCTGTGCCCCCCAGCCCAGCACGAAGCCCAGCAGCCAGGCCAACGGTGCGCCCACGCACCAGTAGCCGGCCAGGCCGATCACCAGGGTCAGGCGCCCGTCGTTCAGGCCACGGATCGCGCCCATGGCGATGCTCTGCAGGCCGTCGAACAGTTCGAACCAGGCGGCGATTGCCAGCAGGCTCACCGCCAGGGTGATGATCTCGGCGAAAGCCGGGTCGCTGCGGTCGAGGAACAGGCCGATGATCCACTCCGGCAATAGCCAGAACAGCAAGGCGAACAGCAGCATCAGCCCCGCACCGAGCAGCATGCCCAGGTGCCCACTCAGGCGCGACAGCGGCAGCCGCCCGGCGCCGTAATGCAGGCCGACGCGGAAGGTTACGGCGTAGGACAGCCCCTGCGGCACGATGAACGCCAGCGCGACGGTCTGCATGGCGATCTGATGAGCCGCCAACTGCACGCTGCCCAGTGCGCCCATGCACAGCGTGGCGAAGGTGAACAGACCTTGCTCGGCCGCATAGGTGCCACCGATGGGCAGGCCCAGGCGCAGCAGCGCGCGCATGTCCGCCTGCTGTGGGCGACCGAGGCGCAGTGCGTAGCGGCGGTAGGTAGGCGCGGCGCGGATATACAGGGCCAGCGCCAGGGCCATGCCGCTGCTGACCAGGGCAGTGGTCGTGCCGATGCCGCTCAGGCCCAGTTCGGGCAGGCCGAACCAGCCCTGGATCAATGCGTAATTGATGACGAAGTTGGCGACGGTGCCGACGATGCTGATCGCCATGACTGGGCCGGGATGGCCGATGGCGCTGGTGAAACCGCGTAGCGCCATGAAGCACAGGTAGCCGGGCAGTGCCAGCGACAGCGGATGCAGGAAGGCCATGGCCTGGCTGGCGGCGCTCGGTTCCTGGCCTAGATAGGGCAGCAGTGGCCCCAGACCATTGAGGCACAGGGCGCTGATGCCGCCCAGCAGCAGGGCCAGCCACAGGCCATTCTGGATCAGCCGGGAGACGCCCGCCGCGTCGTCGGCGCCATGGCGGATGGCGACCAGGCTGCCCACGGCGGCGATCACGCCGGTGCAGAAGATCGAGAAGATGAAGTAGCAGGTCGCACCCAGCGCACCGCCAGCCAACTGCTGTGGGCCGAGCATGGCCATCATCAGGGTATCGGTGAAGATCATCAGCGCATGGGCCAGTTGCGCGGAAATCAGCGGGCCGGCCAGGCGCAGCAGCGCCCGCAGTTCGTGTCCAGGGGAAAGCGTCATGATGAGTCAAACTTCGGCAGGAGAAATCTCGCCAGATTCTCGGGTGAGAGTGGATGCGCTCCATTCTCTGGCTTGAGTTAATTCCTCACAAAAGGAAAATAGCCATGGCTACATTCTAAAAACTCATGGATTGCCTCGATGAATCGACGCCTGCCTCCGCTCTATGCCCTGCGCGCCTTCGAAGCTGCCGCGCGGCATGCCTCCTTCACCCGCGCGGCTGAGGAACTGGCCATTACCCAAAGTGCAGTGAGCCGGCACATTCGCACCCTGGAGGAACACTTCGACTGCCGCCTGTTCGAGCGTCATGGGCGCAGCCTGCAGTTGAGCGAACAGGCGCGCGCCCTGTTGCCCGGCGTCAGCGAAGGCTTCGACAGCCTGGCGCGTGCGTGCGCAATCCTGCAGACCGACGATGGCGTTTTGCGCCTGAAAGCGCCCACGACGCTGACCGTGCGCTGGCTGCTGGCGCGGCTCTCGCACTATCGCCTGGCGCATGCCGATGCCGAGGTGCAACTGACCAGCGCCTGGATGGATGTGGACAAGGTGGATTTCCGCCAGGAACCCTTCGACTGTGCGGTGTTGCTGTCGGATGGCAACTTTTCCGACGAATGGGAGAGCACCCTGTTGTTCGAGGAGTGGCTGATCCCGGTGTGCAGCGCGACAGACGCGGCGGACGGGCCCTGGTCGTTGGCGCGGCTGCAGGCCACGGAACAGCTCCATCCCACCGTGGATCGCCGCGACTGGCGGCGCTGGCTGCACGCTACAGGTCTGAGCGAAGCCGTGCCGCTGAAGAGTGGGCAGATGTTCGACATGCTGGAGCTGGGCATCGTCGCCGCCTCCCGTGGCTACGGCGTGTCGATTGGCGATCTGCTGATGGTCGCCGAGGATGTGGCCCTCGGGCGCCTCGGTTTGCCCTGGCCGACCGCCGTATTCAGTGGCGAGAGCTACTATCTGGTATGGCCGCGTGCGCATCGTGCTCAGGGGCGCCTGCGGCGCTTGCGTGATTACCTGCTGGCTGAGGTGCAGGCTGTGGTTTTGCCGGCGGTCGAGTGCGTGCATTAATCGGTCACGACATTTTGATAAAAAATGATGGCCATTTGGCGCTTTGTTATTGACTGAGCTAAACACTCAAGTACTCTCGCGCGCTTTCGCCGAGTCATAGGACGACCAGGCCTGGTATCGATATTGCGTCGGTCATCCGCCCATTGCCAGCGTATGACAGTCTTGGAGCCCATCATGAACCCGCCTCGTTCCCGTATAGCCCTGCAACTGGCCGCTGCGCTTGCGCTGATGCTGGTACTGCTGATCAGTCTGAGCACCCTGTTCGCCCTGCGTTCGCTGAACGAGGCCAACCTCGCCACGCGTGCCAAGCACCTGGGCAGCGAGGCCAGCCTGCTGGCCGACCAACTGGAAACCTTCCACGGCAGCCTGCGTGACAGCACCCAGCGTCTGGCTGGGCTGTTCGAGCAACGCTTCAGCCAGGGCGTGCGTGTGCAGGCGGATGAGCGTGTTGCGGTAGGCAGTCTGCAGACGCCCGCGCTGTATCTCGGCGACAACCGCCTCAACAATGACTTCTCCGAAGTGGACGATTTCAAACGCATGACCGCCGGTGTGGCCACCGTGTTCGTGCGTGATGGTGACGAGTTCATTCGTATCACCACCTCCCTGACCAAGCAGGATGGCACCCGCGCATTGGGTACCGCACTCGATCATCTGCACCCGGCCTACCAGCGTCTGCTGGCCGGGCAGGGCTATGTGGGCAAGGCTCTGTTGTTCGATCGTTATTACATGACTCAGTACACCCCGGTGCGTGACGCTGGCGGCAAGGTCATCGCCGTGCTTTTCGTCGGCTTCGACTACACCGACGCGCAGAACCTGCAATTGCGCAAACTGACTGAGTTCCGCATCGGCAGCACCGGTTCCCTGGCGCTGCTGGACGAGCAGGGCAAGTGGCTGGTCAAACCCGCCGGTGCAGGCGCCCTGGACAGCCTGCCCAGCGAGCTGAGCGCGCTGATCACGCGGGCTGGCGAGGGCGGCTTCTGGCATGACGGCCAGCAGGACTTCTACAGTGTCGCCAGGCCTTTTGCCGGTGGCCCCTGGACGGTGCTGGCGAGCATGCCGCGCGAAGAGATCCAGGCGGTGACCTGGAGTGTCGGTACCCAACTCGCCATCGGTAGCGCCATCACCCTGCTGCTGGCAGTGATCGCCGTGGTCTGGCTGTTGCGGCGCAAGCTGCGTCCGCTGGAGGATCTGGTGCAGCAGGCGCATGCGCTCGGTGCCGGCGACCTCAGCGTGCGCCTGGCGCTGTCCAGTGATGACGAGATCGGCATGCTGGCGCGCAGCTTCAACCAGATGGGCGAGGCCCTGTCGACCATGGTGGCGCGCATTCGCCATGCCGCGCAGGACGTCAGCGCTCGCGCACAAACGTTGTCGTCCCTGTCTCACGAGGCTTACCAGGGCATCGACCAGCAGTCTGGCGAGATCAGCAGCATGGCCGGCGCGGTTGAAGAGTTCAGCGCCACTTCGCAGGATATCGCCGACAACATGCGCGATACCGAGCGCCTGGCCAGCGAGAACGCGCAGCAGACCCGAGTCGGCCGCACCTCCATGGATCAGGCTTCCGAAGCCCTGGTACAGATCGCCGAGGCGCTGAACGAAACCTCACGGGTGATCGACGGCCTGGGCCAGCGCTCGCAGGAAATCGGCGGCATCGTCAGCGTGATCACCTCCATCGCCGACCAGACCAACCTGCTGGCGCTGAACGCCGCCATCGAGGCAGCGCGGGCTGGCGAGCAGGGCCGGGGGTTTGCCGTAGTCGCAGACGAGGTGCGCAATCTGGCCGGTCGTACTCGCGAGGCGACCAACGAGATCTCCGCGATGATCAGCAGCATCCAGAGCGAAACCAGCAGCGCCATTGCCACCATGGAGCAGGGTCGGCAATTGATGCAGGAAGGCCTCGAACGCAATTCCAAGGTCGCCGCCGCGCTGGCGCAGATCACTGAGCGCAGCAGCGCCGCCGGCGAGCAGTTTGCCGTGATCACCACGGCGACCCAGGAGCAGAGCCGCACCGCCACCGTGCTCAGCGGCAATCTGCAGAATATCGCCCATGCCAACGGCGAGCAGCGCGAAGTGGTGGCCAACCTGGCGCAGACCGCCAGCGCACTGGATCAGGTCGCCGCGCAGCTACGTCAGGAAGTCGAGCGCTTCCACTAAGCCTTAGCTCAGACTGGGGCGGTATTGCAGTGCCTCGGCCAGGTGCTGACGGGCAATGGCGTCGGTGCCCTCCAGGTCGGCCAGGGTACGCGCCACCTTGAGCACGCGATGGGCGGCGCGCAGGGATAGGCCCAGGCGTTCGCAGGCGCCCTCCAGCCACTGGCGATCGATGTCCGGCAGATGGCAGTGCTGGCGCAGGCCGGGTAGGTCAAGAAAGGCATTGGCCACGCCCTGGCGCTGCAGTTGCCGTTCACGTGCCTGCGCCACCTTAGCGGCGGCCTCGGCTGTGCTTTCGCCATTTTGCGGCGCTGCATTCAGAGCCGTTGTTTCGCGCGCCACGGTCAGGTGCAGGTCGATGCGATCAAGCAGTGGCCCGGAGAGCTTGGCGCGGTAGCGCTGGATCTGATCCGGCGTGCAGCGACAGCGGTTGCTGGGGTCGCCCAGATAGCCGCACGGGCAGGGATTCATCGCTGCGACGAGCTGAAAACGCGCAGGAAAACGAACCCGGTCACGGGCTCTGGCAATCACGATATGGCCGCTTTCCAGTGGCTCACGCAAGACTTCCAGCACCTTGCGGTCGAACTCCGGTAGCTCATCGAGAAACAGGATGCCCTGGTGCGCCAGGGTAATTTCCCCCGGTTGCGGGCGACTGCCGCCACCGACCAGCGCCGGCCCGGATGCACTATGGTGGGGCGTGCGAAAGGGGCGTTGTGGCCAATGCTGCAATGGCGTGTGGCTGGCAACGGAATGAATCGCCGCGACCTGTAGCGCTTCGTCCTCTTCCAGCGCTGGCAGCAAGCCCGGCAGACGGCTGGCCAGCAGCGTCTTGCCGGTGCCGGGTGGGCCGCTGAGCAACAGATTGTGCGAGCCCGCCGCTGCCACCAGCAGGGCGCGTTTGGCGGCGAGTTGTCCTTGAACTTCTGCCAGGTCGGGGTAGGGCAAGCTCTGCCGGAGCAGGCCTTTGGCTGCATAAGGCTGCAGCGGCTGGCTGCCGTTGAGATGGCCAGCCACCTGCAGCAGATGCTCGACGGCGATGATTTTCAGGCCGGAGGCCAGGCTGGCTTCCTCGGCATTGGCCAGCGGCACCAGCAAGGTGCGCCCGGCCTCGCGTGCAGCCAGCGCCGCAGGTAACGCGCCCTGTACTGGACGCAGCGCGCCGGAAAGTGCCAGCTCGCCCAGGCATTCGTACTCGTCCAGCGTATCGGCGGGTATCTGGCCGCTGGCTGCGAGAATGCCCAGGGCAATGGCGAGGTCGAAACGCCCGCCATCCTTGGGAAGGTCAGCTGGTGCCAGGTTGAGGGTGATACGGCGATTCGGGAAATCGAAGGCGGAATTGAGGATGGCGCTGCGCACGCGATCCTTGCTTTCCTTCACCGCCGTTTCCGGCAGCCCCACCAGGGTCAGTGCCGGCAGGCCGTTGGCCAGGTGGGCTTCGACGGTGACGGCCGGTGCTTCGACGCCGACCTGTGCGCGGCTGTGGACGATGGCCAGGGACATGATCGCTCCTTGATCAAGTGGGGGGCAGTGCCTGTAGTAACGGCTGCGGTCGCGAAGCCTGTTCGCGGCTGAAGCCGCTCCTACACCATAACCTTAGTCTGCGGCGGTGAGCTTGGCTTCCAGCTCGGCGACCTTGGCCTCGAGCGCTTCCAGGCGGGCGCGGGTGCGGGCCAGTACCACCATCTGGCTGTCGAATTCCTCGCGGCTGACCAGATCCAGTTTGCTGAAACCGCTTTGCAGCAGGGCCTTGAACTGGGCTTCAAGCTCGGCGCGGGGCAGCGGACTGTCACCACTGAACAGGCGCGAGGCGTGGCTACTGAGGGTGTCGAGCAGGGCTTTGGGCGGCAGCATGGTCGGGTTCCAGATCGAGATGGCCGGCAGTGTAGCACGTGACCTGAATGGGGACTGGCGGTGCGGCTTTGCACGCTTTTTGAGCGACTGGAACAGGCCGTGTGCGCGCTTTTGGTGCGCACATCAGGGCGCGCTTCCCTGGGAAAAGCCCTTTTGCTTGCTCAAGCGCTTGATAAACGGTCTTTTTTTCGAGCTGGCAAGCTTTCTGCTTAACCCCTGATGACGCATGCACCGATGCAGTACCGGAGCGTCAGGCGAAGCGGGGGAGTGTTTCGTCGGGAGCGGTTGATGGGTATCGGCCAGGCCCGGTTGGGGCGGTCGGTGCATTACAAAAGCCGGACACTGCGCTTAGACTTGCGACGGGCCGAAAATTCCTGGGGCAAGTCCACCTAACACGGGAGAAAGTTTCATGAAGCTAGTCACTGCCATCATCAAGCCGTTCAAGCTGGACGACGTACGCGAGTCGCTGTCGGAAATCGGCGTGCAAGGCATCACCGTTACCGAGGTCAAGGGCTTCGGTCGTCAGAAGGGCCATACCGAGCTGTACCGTGGCGCCGAATACGTCGTCGACTTCCTGCCCAAGGTGAAGATCGACGTCGCCATCGCCGACGATCAACTCGATCGCGTGATCGAGGCCATCACCAAGGCAGCCAACACCGGCAAGATCGGTGACGGCAAGATCTTCGTGGTCAACCTGGAGCAGGCGATTCGTATCCGTACCGGCGAAACCGATACCGACGCGATCTAAGCCCAGCGCCCTACCCCCAGAATCGTCCCAGGAGTTAAATCATGACTCTGCGAAAAATCGCAGGGCTTGGAGCCCTTTTGTCCCTGCTTTCCCCGGGTCTGGCCATGGCCGCGGAAACGACGCTGAATTCCGGTGACACAGCCTGGATGCTGACTGCCACCGCGTTGGTTCTGTTCATGACCATCCCGGGCCTGGCCCTGTTCTACGCCGGCATGGTGCGTTCGAAGAACGTCCTGTCGGTGATGATGCAGTGCTTCGCCATCACCGGCCTGATCAGCATTCTTTGGGTGATCTACGGCTACAGCCTGGCGTTCGACACCACCGGCATGGAGAAGGGTGTCACCAACCTCCATTCCTTCGTGGGTGGCCTGGACAAGGCCTTCCTTAGTGGTCTGACTGTCGACAGCCTGGTCAGCGCCTTCCCCGAGAGCATCTTCGTCACCTTCCAGATGACCTTCGCCATCATCACCCCGGCGCTGATCGTCGGTGCCTTCGCCGAGCGCATGAAGTTCTCCGCGATGCTGGTATTCATGGGCGTCTGGTTCACCCTGGTGTATGCCCCGATCTGCCACATGGTCTGGTCCGGTGACGGTGCCTTCCTGTGGGATGAAGGCGTGCTGGACTTCGCCGGTGGCACCGTGGTGCATATCAACGCCGGTATCGCCGGCCTGGTTGCCTGCCTGGTTCTGGGCAAGCGCAAGGGCTTCCCGACCACGCCGATGGCGCCGCACAACCTGGGCTACACCCTGGTCGGTGCTGCCATGCTGTGGATCGGCTGGTTCGGCTTCAACGCCGGTTCCGCAGTTGCCGCCAACGGCACCGCCGGCATGGCCATGCTGGTCACTCAGATCGCCACCGCTGCTGCGGCGCTGGGCTGGATGTTCGCCGAGTGGCTGACCCACGGTAAGCCAAGCGCACTGGGTATCGCCTCGGGCGTGGTCGCCGGTCTGGTCGCCATCACTCCGGCCGCAGGTACTGCAGGCCCCATGGGCGCCCTGGCCATCGGCCTAGCGGCTGGCGTGATCTGCTTCTTCTGCGCCACCAGCCTCAAGCGCAAGCTGGGCTACGACGACTCCCTGGACGCCTTCGGCGTGCACGGTGTTGGCGGTATCGTCGGCGCCATCCTCACCGGTGTGTTCGCTGCACCGGCCCTGGGTGGTTTCGGCACCGTCGAAGACATCGGTGCGCAGGTCTGGACCCAGTTCGTCGGTGTGCTGTTCACCGTCGTCTACACCGGCATTGTCACCTTCGTGATTCTCAAGGTGATCGATGTGGTGATGGGGCTGCGTGTCAGCGAAGAGGAAGAGACTGTCGGTCTCGACCTGGCTCAGCACAACGAGCGCGGTTACATCCTGTAAGTGGCTGAGGCCTGCCGCACTCTGGCAGGCCTTCACATGGAGCGCGCCCGGCGCCAACCCGGGCGTCTCTACCGAAGAGCGCATGCATAAGCGCGCCGGCAAGAGGTGAACAATGGACAACACAGCATTGACTGCATTGCAGTACGGCTTCGACACCTTCTACTTTCTGATCTGTGGTGCGCTGGTGATGTGGATGGCGGCAGGTTTCGCCATGCTCGAATCCGGCCTGGTGCGTGCCAAGAACACCACCGAGATCCTGACCAAGAACATCGCCCTCTACGCGGTTGCCAGCGTCATGTACCTGGTGATCGGCTACCACATCATGTACTCCAGCCCCGAGGGCGGCATCCTGCCGAGCCTGGGGTTCCTGATCGGTGACGAGAACACTGTCGAGGCTGTCCTGGCCGGTGGCGACGATGCCCCGTACTACTCGGCTCGTTCGGACTTCTTCTTCCAGGTGGTGTTCGCTGCCACCTGCATGTCGATCGTCTCCGGTGCCGTGGCCGAACGCATGAAGCTGTGGGCCTTCCTGGCCTTCGCCGTGGTCATGACCGGCTTCATCTACCCGGTGCAGGGTTTCTGGAAATGGGGTTCGGGCTTCCTCAACTCCGCCGGCTTCCTCGATTTCGCCGGTTCGGGCGTAGTGCACATGGCGGGTGCCTCGGCTGCTCTGGCTGGCGTGCTGCTGCTGGGGGCGCGTAAAGGCAAGTACGGCGCCAATGGCCAGGTCAACGCCATTCCGGGCTGCAACCTGCCGCTGGCGACTCTCGGCACCTTCATCCTGTGGATGGGCTGGTTCGGCTTCAACGGTGGCTCGCAGTTGAAGATGAGCACCATCGAAGACGCCAACGCCGTGGCTCAGGTGTTCACCAACACCAACATGGCCGCTGCCGGTGGCCTGATCGCGGCACTGATCGTGGCCCGCATCCTGTTCGGCAAGGCCGACCTGACCATGGCACTGAACGGTGCGCTGGCTGGCCTGGTGGCCATCACCGCCGAGCCGCTGACCCCGAGCGCGCTGCAGGCGACGCTGATCGGTGGTGTCGGTGGCGTGCTGGTGGTGTTCTCCATCCTCGGCCTGGACAAGCTCAAGCTTGACGACCCGGTCGGTGCCATCTCCGTGCACGGTGTGGTCGGTATCTGGGGCCTGTTGGCCGTCTGCCTGACCAACAACGACGCCTCGCTGGGCGCTCAGTTGCTCGGTATCGGCTGCATCTTCGCCTGGGTGTTCATCGCCAGCCTGATCGTCTGGAGCATCCTCAAGGCGGTGATGGGCCTGCGCGTCAGCGAAGAAGAGGAATACGAGGGGGTGGACATCGCCGAATGCGGCATGGAAGCCTACCCGGAGTTCACTGGCAAGAAGTAAGCGCCGGTGGAAAAAACAAGGGCGCCTTTCGGCGCCCTTTGTTTTTTCTGACAGCACGCTAGAATGCGCGCGCCGAAGCCTGGGAGATGTGCCATGTGGATACAGCGCACCCTCGAACTGTCGCCGCGCAGCCGCGGTTTTCATCTGGTGACCGATGAGGTCGTTGGACGATTGCCTGAACTGGCGCAGATGCGTGTGGGTCTGTTGCACCTGTGGTTGCAGCACACCTCGGCGTCGCTGACGGTCAACGAGAACGCCGACCCGGCCGTACGCCGCGATTTCGAGCGTTTCTTCAACCGTCTCGCGCCGCAAGGCGAGGCGGGCTACGAACACGATTACGAAGGGCCGGACGATTTGCCGGCGCACTTCAAAGGCAGCCTGCTGGGCTTTCAGCTACAGCTGCCGATACAGGATGGACGCCTGGCGTTGGGCACGTGGCAGGGCATCTATCTCGGCGAACATCGCGACCATGGCGGTGCGCGCCGGGTGCTGGCGACGCTGCACGGTGAGGTGATTTGAATTTTTTCTGGCTGGGCAGTGAAGGCTGCGTAGCTGGTCTATAACTAACCTGCTTTTCGCAAGTCATGAGGTTGAACATGAGCGACGAAGACCTGGAACAAGATGATCTGGAAGCCTCCGACGAGGATGACGGTGAGGAGCTGGCGGCAGCCGATGACGGCGACGCTGGTGATGATGGCGGCGACGGTGAAGTCGTAGCGCCTGGCAAGAAGAGCAAGGCCAAGGCCGTCGAGGTCGACGAGCTGCCCAGCATCGAGGCTAAGCAGAAGGAACGTGATGCCCTGGCGCGCGCCATGGAAGAGTTCCTCGCGCGTGGTGGCAAGGTGCAGGAGGTGGAGCCCAACGTGGTCGCCGACCCACCCAAGAAGCCTGACAGCAAATACGGCAGCCGCCCCATCTGAGGACGGCTCGCTATAAGAAACCCGCCTGCATGGCGGGTTTTTTATGGTTCTTTGTGGAGTCTTGGGAAAGTCCGTCTTGATACTGGTAAGTTTGTTTCTGGACGCCGCTGCGGTGTGTGCAGAAACTCCCGGTTTCGCCCCCTCGGGCGACTCACTTTTCTTTGAAGTGCGCAAAGAAAAGTAAGC
>NZ_JBMDJU010000004.1:0-261927 GCF_057809355.1 Pseudomonas sp. FG29
TCTAACGAGCCTTGGCCAATTGCAGGTCGAGATAGTCGTAGGCGATGCGGCGTGCTTGTGCGGTGTCGAAGGCCTCACCGGACAGCGCGCCGCGCAGCCAGAGTCCATCGATCAGCGAGGCCAGGCCACGGGCGGCGAGGCGCGCCTGATCCTGCGGCAGGGCGCGGCGGAACTGGCCGCAGAGGTTGGAGTAGAGGCGGTGATCGTTGACCCGCTGCAGGCGCTGCAGGGCAGGCTGATGCATGCTGCTGGCCCAGAACGCCAGCCAGGTCTTCATCGCCGGGCCGCTGACCTGGCTGTCGTCGAAGTTACCGTCGATCATCGCGCGCAGGTGGGCCTGTGGGCTGTCATCGGCCAGCGCTTCACGTCGCCCGGCCACAGCCTCGCGCAGTGCCTTCATGAGGTGGCGCATGGTGGCTTCGAGCAGGCCGTTCTTGTCCTTGAAGTAGTGGCTGATGATGCCATTGGACACCCCGGCCAGGCGGGCGATATAGGCGATGCTGGCGTCGGCCATGCCGACCTGGTCGACGGCTTCCAGGGTGGCAGCGATGAGTTGCGAACGACGAATGGGCTGCATGCCGACCTTGGGCATTGCACTCTCCATGGCGAGACAGGAGGGCGCAGTCTAGGCGGATTTTGATCGTCCGATCAATTAAACGGGCGCGCCGGGTGAACCGCAGAAACGACGAAGCGGGCCGCAGCCCGCTTCGTCTTGAGGTTGGATAACCTTATTTCAGCCACTCGGCAACGCGATCCGGGTTCTTGGCGATCCAGGCCTTGGCGGCTTCGTCCGGCTTGGCGCCTTCGCGGATGGCCAGCATGACCGAACCGACTTCTTCGCCGCTCCAGGAGATTTTGCTGAGGAAGGCAGCCGCGTCGGCAGCCTTGGTTTTCAGATCCGGGTTGGCCACGGTGTCGACGTGCTCGTCATCACCGAAGACTTTCTTCGGATCTTCCAGGAAGCGCAGTTTCCATTTGGCGAACATCCAGTGCGGAATCCAGCCGGTGACCACGATGGCCTTCTGGCCTTTTTCGGCACGGGTCAGGGCGGTTGCCATGGCCGGACCGGAGCTCGGCATCAGCTTGATGCTGGCGAGGTTGTATTCCTTGATGGCGTCTTCGGTGCGGCGCATGACGCCGGCGCCGGCATCGATACCGGTGATCTTACCGTCGAAGTCCTTGGCGTACTTCTCCAGGTCTTCGATGCTCTTGGCTTGCACATAGTCCGGCACGATCAGACCGATCTTGGCGCCTGCGTAGTTGGTGCCGAGGACTTCCACCTTGTCCTTGAGCTTCTCGTAGTACTCGCCGTGGGTGGCGGGCAGCCAGGCGGAGAGGGTGACGTCGAGGTCGCCACGGGCCACGCCCTGCCACATGATGGCGGGTTCGACCGGCTTCAGTTCCACCGTGTAGCCCAGTTTGCTTTGCAGGATTTCACCGGCGACATGGGTGACGGCGACACTGTCATCCCAGCCGTTCACGTAGCCGATTTTCAGGGTGGGTTTGTCGGCAGCGAAAGTGCTGCCCATGCCGATGGCCAGGGCGGCAGCGCCGAGGCAGAGTTGCTTGAGTACGCGCATGTTTGTTGTGCTCCGTCAGTTGAGTGGCAGTTGCAAAATCGTTGACTGGCTCGTTCTCATTGCGGGCCTTGCGAAACCGTGTTGCGCAGCAGATTGCCGGTTCGCGGGCAAGGTCTCCCCCGTCACGGCCGAAAATGGGCCGCTAGCGTTAAGCGAGGAGGTTTCCGGGCTCGCCCCCTGAGGAGGAGCGAGCCCGAATCGGGTCGCGGCTTGTTACAGCCCGACGTGTTTCTTCACGGCGGCTACGCCATCCTGACCATCGAAGGTGGTCACACCGCTCAGCCACTGATCCAGAACGCCCGGGTTGGCCTTGATCCAGGCCTTGGCGACGTCCTGCGGATTTTCCTTCTCCAGCACTTTCTCCATCAGCTGGCTTTCCTGAGCGACGGTGAACTGCAGGTTGTTCAGCAGTTTGCCGACGTTCTCGCAGCGTGCTTCGTAATCCGGCGGTACCACGGTGTAGACCTTGGCTGCGCCGTAGTCGGGGCCGAACACATCGTCACCACCGGAGAGGTAGGTGATGTCGTACTGAGTGTTCATCGGGTGCGGCGCCCAGCCGAGGAACACCACCGGCTCCTTCTTCTTGATGGCGCGCGAGACCTGCACCAGCATGCCGGCTTCACTGGACTCGACCATGCGGAAGCTGCCGAGGTCGAACTGGTTCTTCTTGATCATGCCGTCGATCAGCAGGTTGCCGTCGTTACCCGGCTCGATGCCGTAGATCTTGCCGCCCAGCTGATCCTTGAACTTGGCGATGTCCTGGAAGCTCTTCAGCCCGGCCTCGGCCGCGTAGGTCGGCACGGCCAGGGTATATTTGGCGCCCTCGAGGTTGGCCTTGGGCAGTACCTTGACGCCGTTGTCCTTGAGGAAGGGCTCGATGACCGAGTCCATCGATGGCGCCCAGTAGCCGAGGAAGACGTCGACCTGGCCACTCTTCACGCCGGTGAAGGCGATCGGTACCGAGGCCATGATCTTGCGTGGCTGATAACCCAGG
Organism: Pseudomonas sp. FG29; assembly: GCF_057809355.1. Lineage (NCBI taxonomy): Bacteria > Pseudomonadati > Pseudomonadota > Gammaproteobacteria > Pseudomonadales > Pseudomonadaceae > Pseudomonas > Pseudomonas sp. FG29. The sequence continues at coordinate 2,575 of NZ_JBMDJU010000004.1, forward strand.
CCTTCGGTCAGGGTCATGGCCACGCCGGTGGTGGCGGCGATGTCGGCCCAACCAATTTCGGCGAAACGCACTTGCTTGCAGCTCGCTGGCTCCGCGGCCATGGCGCCCTGAATCATTGCGCACGACAGCAGGCCGATGACGGCGGTGGTCTTGAACGATTTCATCTGCGGTTCCCTGTGAAGTGAAAAAGTGGTTATTGGCGCTGCAGCTTGCCGCTGAACCAGGCGAACACGCCACGCTTGACGGGCTGCTTGGTGCCGAAGCTTTCGGTGATGCGGTCGAGGATGATGGCCAGCAGTACCACAGCCATACCACTCTCGAAGCCTAGACCGATATCCAGACGCTGGATACTCGCCAGCACGTCGTTACCCAGGCCACCGGCACCGACCATGGAGGCGATGATCACCATCGACAGGGCCATCATGATGGTCTGGTTGACCCCGGCCATGATCGACGGCATGGCGTTGGGCAACTGCACCTTGAACAACAGCTGGGAACTGGTGCAGCCGAAGGACTGACCGGCCTCGACGATTTCCTTGTTCACCTGGCGAATGCCCAGGCTGGTCAGGCGCACGGCGGGCGGCATGGCGAAGATCACCGTGGCGATAATGCCGGGCACGCGGCCCAGGCCGAACAGCATCGCGGCCGGGATCAGGTAAACGAACGCCGGCATGGTCTGCATGAAGTCGAGGATCGGGCGGATGATGGTGGCCACGCGTTCGCTGCGCGCCGCCCAGATACCCAGCGGGATACCCAGCAGCAGACTGATCAGCGTCGAGGAGAAGGTCAGCCCGAGGGTGACCACGGTCTGCTCCCAGAAGCCGGTCATGACGATGAGGATGAAGGCCACGGCAGTGAAGACCGCGAAGCGCACGCCGATGCGCCACAGGCCGAGGCCGACGAAGATGGCGATGAGCAGCCAGGCCGGCGGCAGCATCAGCAGGCTTTCGATGCCCTCGGAGAAGCCACTGACCACTTTGCCGATGTTGTCGAACAAGCCGCTGTAGTTGTCCAGCAGGTGCTGAACGACGTCGTTGACCCAGCTACCCAGGTCGAGTTTCTTGTCACTCATAGGATTCTCCCTGCAGGCGGGTCAGCAGACGCCCCTTACTGATGGCGCCGCAATAGTGACCTTCGGCGTCCACCACCGGGATTGGCCCTTCGTTGTCGACCAGGCGGCTGATGACGTCTTCAAGCGGCATGTCTTCCGGAACCGGGACGACCTGTTTGAGCGCATTGGCCTCGAGTGGTTTGGGATCGTCGCCATCGACCATCAGGGCGATCTTCTCCAGGCTGATGGAGCCCTGGAAGTTGTTGTGCTCGTCGACGATGAAGGCGTAGTGCTTGTCCAGCGCCTGCAGCTCCTTGCAGATGCGTGTGGCATCCGGTGCCTTGCCGTTGTACACGTAGGTCGGCACGCTGTCGGACTTGAGCTGGCCTGCTGTGAGGTAACGGCTGGTGTCGACGGTGTCGAAGAAGTTGCGCACGTACTCGTTGGCTGGGCTTTCGATCAACTCTTGCGGGGTGCCGACCTGGATCAGCTTGCCGCCTTCCATGATGCCGATGCGGCTGCCGATACGCATGGCTTCTTCGATGTCGTGGGAGACGAAGATGATGGTGCGGCGATGGGTCTTCTGTAGCTCCAGCAGCACGTCCTGCATCTCGCGGCGCTTGAGCGGGTCGAGGGCGGAGAACGCCTCGTCCATGATGATCATCGACGGGTTGACCGCCAGGGCTCGGGCCAGGCCGACGCGCTGCTGCATACCGCCGGACAGTTCGTTCGGGTACTTGCTGGCGAAGGGCGCCAGGCCGACCTGCTCGAGCACTTCCATGGCGCGCTGCTCGCGTTCCTTGCGGCCGATACCGGCCACTTCCAGGCCGAAGGCGGCGTTGTCCAGCACGCTGCGCGAGGGCATCAGGGCGAAGGACTGGAAGACCATGCTCATGTCGCGGCGACGCAGGTCGATCAGTTGCGACTGCGGCAGCTTGGCCACGTTCTGCCCATCGATATAAACATCGCCAGCGCTGGGCTCGACCAGGCGATTGATCAGGCGAATAAGGGTGGATTTGCCAGAACCGGACAGGCCCATGAGAACGAAGATCTCGCCCTCTTCGACGCTGAACGACACATCACTGACGCCGATCACTGCACCTTTCTCGGCAAGGATCTTCTCCTTGCTCCAGCCTTCCTTGAGCAGGTCGATGGCTTCTTGTGGGTTTGAGCCGAAGACCTTGTACAGGTGCTCGACCACGATCTTTCCAGACTGCATGGGACGTTTCCCCTTCAAACGATATCCTTTCGGCACGGGCACGGCTGGGCACGCATCAGCGAAGCGTAGAACAGCTGCGGCAGGGCTCTGATACCTGTGTGGGTGTTTGCTGAAAGTCGAGGTAGGTAAGTGTTTCGCTGCGCTGGCGGAGGCGACACTCGGGCACAGGCTGTCGACACGCTGGCGGTCGAGCATGCTGACCGTAGCGCCGTTGAATCCTGTAAATGAGTGAGCATTGCCTTGCCGTGCTGCAAACCGCTTTCCAAACCCTCTGGCAGTGTTTCGAAATCCAGTCCGTTGGAGGTTCATGTTCCTTCCTGGAACATGCGTACATCCGAAATTTCTTGTTGGGCTGGCGCCCGCAAAGTTGGTGGGCCAGCGCTTATCTGTTCTTCGGTCCGGGGTTGTGGGGCCCCGGTCTGCCGCTCCCCCTGGGAGTCGGCAGCGACGTCATCGGCTGACTCAACGATATAGCCTTGGAGTCTGCGTAGTTATCGGTTTACGACTCTGACGTGTTGGGCGACGACATAGCGCTGTCCTCTGCATGCACCAATTTTTCACCGGGTCGCCGAGTGAGGCCAAATTCCTCTCTGCACGAGATTTCGAATGGGGTGATTGGGTACACGCGTAAAAACCTTAACAGACCTTTTTACCCCCAGGTCAAGTCTGAAAGCCGCGCGCGGCGCGGTTCTCCGGCTTTCGATGACGCTCCAGGCGCCGTCTCATGGGGGCTACGCTTGTGTTGAAAAAAATTGACAGGAGACCGCCGGCAGGGTTCATTTTTTGCCCAAAAGCGCCATCTGCCGGTTTTGAAGTGTGGGTTTTTTGTGCGTCACCTGGGGGCGCGCGCACCCTTGTCGAAGAATGCCGTTATAGGCTGAAGACTTTTCTTTGTTTTTCAGCTTATTTGTCTGGTTTTTCCGTTATTTCGAAGATTTTAATGAGTTTTCATTGCTGACGCTTGCTGATGCCCAGAATCCAGCCGTTGACCAGCTCGGGATTGTTCTCTATCCACTGCTTGGCCACCCGTCGACGGTTGGTATTGCCTTCGAGTACGCCGCTCATGAGCTGGTTTTCGGCGGCGATGGTGAAGGTCATGTTGCGAAACAGCTGGGCCACGTTCGGGCATTCTTCGGCAAATCCACCGCGCGCCACGGTGTTGACCTGCGCAGCGCCATAGTTGGGGCCGAAATACTTGTCGCCGCCGGAGAGGTAGAACATGCGCAGTTTGTCGTTCATCGGGTGCGGTTCCCAACCCAGGAACACGGCCGGACGTCCCATCTGCTGGGCGCGCTCGACATGGTTGAGCATGCCCTTCTCGCTGCTTTCAACGAGGGTAAAGTCGCCCAGGCCGAAGACGTTCTCCTTGATCATGGTCTTGACCATGCCATTGCCCTCATTACCCGGTTCGATGCCGAATATCTGGCCACGAAGCTGATCCTTGAAGCGATGGATGTCGGCGAAATCATGCAGGCCGGCGTTATAAGCCGGCTCCAGTACGGCGAGGGTGTAGCGCACGGTTGGCAGGTTGGTCTGCAGCTTCTCGATGCGCCCGGTTTTCAGATGCGGATCCAGCAGTTGTGTCTGCGCCGGCATCCAGTTGCCGAGGAAGACATCGACCTGGCCATCGGCCAGGGACTGGTAGGTATCCGGTAGCGACAGCCTCTTCACCTGGGTGCGGTAACCCAGGTCGGTGAGCACCAGGCGGGCGACGGCGGTGGTCATGGTGATGTCGGTCCAGCCGACATCGGCCAGTGTGATCAGCTCGCAACGTTGCGCCTCGGTAGCCTGTGCGCTGGTGCCATACAGGAAACCAAACGCGAGCAGCCAATGAGCGAGCCTTTTCATGTGCGCGTACCTGCCTGTTCTGAAGTGAGTGGTCGAATCACGGACTACAAAGCAATTGACGGGCCGCCTCCCTGAGGAAAAGCGACCTCGGCATATCCAGAACTGACCTTTTGCCACCAATCCTGTGCCGATCGAGCGGATGGCGAGGTGGCGATGAGCGCGATTGGCTGTTTTTCGGACAGCGTGCCACCGGCACTTCGTGGGCGGCTTGGCAACTGCGTTCTCAGGGTCGCTGATATGACCGTTGGTGCCACCCGACGGAGCCCCTGAAATGCCCGAAGCAGAGACGACGCCGAGCATTTTTTCGGTGCCGCGACCTATCTGTGCCGAGCTGGGGCAGGAGCGTCATTTGCGCCAACTTTTGGTGCGCTCGAATCCGCTGGCGAACAGGGCTTGATGGCAGCTGTTACCGCCCATCCGTTACTGCTTCCAGACGGCTACGACGCGCTATCTTTAACAGTGCTACCGAAATGCACAGACCCCCTTGAGACCGGGCCTCTGCGGGGGATCGAAGTTGTGTTACGGCAGCCTGGAAAGCCCGCATGGCGCGTGCGTCATTTTTTATTGAAGGGCCGATCAACTTAGGCATGGGCTTTGCCTGGGTTTAGTGACCAGCTGGTCTCGAATCAGCGCCATAACAAAACCACGATCCGCTCACCGTCGGATCGATACCGTGCTTAGCGTGAGGGCTTCACCAATGTCGCAGTTCAGCCAAGGGGCGCAGCCCCAGAACCGTGTCCCACAGTCCGTCGGCTTCTTGCTGTTGGACAACTTCACGCTGATCTCGCTCGCATCGGCGGTAGAGCCCCTGCGTATGGCCAACCAGTTGTCCGGCAAGGAATTGTATCGCTGGCATACCATCACCCTGGACGGTCAGCCGGTGGTTGCCAGCGACGGCCTGCAGATCACCCCTGACGCCGGTATCCACAGTGCGCCGGTACTGGATGCGGTGATCGTCTGTGGTGGCGTGGATATTCAGCACACCGTCAAGCGCGAGCATGTCAGCTGGCTGCAACTGCAAGCGCGCCAAGGCCGCCAGCTCGGTGCGGTATGCACCGGCAGTTGGGCGCTGGCCAAGGCCGGGCTGCTCGACGGCTACGATTGCAGTGTGCATTGGGAATGTCTGGCGTCCATGCAGGAAGCTTTCCCACGTGCCGCCATCACCACTCGCCTGTTCTCCATCGATCGCAATCGCCACACGTCGTCCGGCGGCACCGCGCCGATGGACATGATGCTGCACCTGATTGGCCAGCAGCATGGTCGCGAACTGGCAGCCGGCATCTCCGAGATGTTCATCTACGAGCGCATCCGCAACGAGCAGGATCACCAGCGCGTACCGCTCAAGCACATGCTCGGCAGCAACCAGCCGAAGCTGCAGGAAATCGTCGCGCTGATGGAGGCCAACCTGGAGGAGCCGATCGATCTCGACGAACTGGCCTGCTTCGTCGACATCTCGCGTCGCCAGCTCGAACGCCTGTTCCAGAAGTACCTGCACTGCTCACCGTCGCGTTACTACCTGAAGCTGCGTCTGATTCGTGCACGCCAGTTGCTCAAGCAAACCAGCATGTCGATCATCGAAGTGGCCTCGGTCTGTGGCTTCGTCTCGACGCCGCATTTCTCCAAGTGCTACCGCGAGTATTTCGGTATTCCGCCGCGTGATGAACGTGCCGGCCAGCAGGGCAACAACCTGGTGGTGTTGCTGCCGATTCCGGAGCAGCAGGTCAATTCCAGTGCGGTGTTGGCACTCAATCGTGCCCAGGGCGAGTCGACCTTCGCCAGCGTACGAATCTGACTCGAGCCGCAATGAAAACGGGGCGCCAATGGCGCCCCGTTGCGTTTGTAGTCGGTGTAGGGTGGGCTTTAGCCCACCAAGCTCTGCCTTGCAGGCCTTTGGTCGGCCGAGGCGGATCGCTCCCGGCTCACCCGGCACGTCTTAAGCGGATCAAGCCGGTTTCGGCACCAACGCCGGTAGCAGATGCTTGCTGATAGCTTCGCGTACGTTTGGTAGCAACGTGGCGCTGCCGCCAAGTAGCTCTTCCACCAGGCGGCGCAGGGCTACTGCGCGCTCGGCGCTGAGGCCGCTGACGGCCAGCTCGCAGGCCTGCTCGGGCGAGGAGCCCGATGGAATGCTCAGGCCCAGCGCTACCAGGCGCTCGCGGAAATCTTCCTGGTCGATCAGATCGGCATGCATCATGGTCTTAGCTCCTCGGCTTGAGGCGTCAACGCAGGACGCCTTCCTCAATCAGTAGCTTGAAGATAGCTTCCGCGCCGTCTTGTGGCGAGACATCCTTGAGCACTTGGCCGCCACCACCGCTGGCTTTGGCCGTCGCTGCCTTCATCCGTTCCGCACCGGTCTTGGCCTTGATCACCTTGAGGCGCTTGGGGCGTGGCTTGGCGGGCTGCAGGCTGGCCTCGGCCAGCAAGGTGTCATCCACCACGGTGACTTCATGCGCTTCGATCTGCCCGCGACGGGCCGGGCCGAAAGCGCTCTGGCGGGCGACCGGGGCGGCGTTGTCGACACTGGCGACGCACGGCAGGCGCACCTTGAGACGACGGCGCTGACCGCGTGGCAAGGCTTGCAGCACCTGAGCCACACCGTTTTCCACCTTTTCCACCTCGGCCAGGCCGACGACCATCGGCCAGCCCAGGCGCTCGGCCAGCAGGAAGGGCAGCATGCCCGAACCTTCGCCGGTTTCTGCCTGGCTACCGGTCAGCACCAGTTGCGTACGGCTGCCTTGCAGGTAATCGACCAGCAGCGGCAGGGCGTCGGCGCCCTCCGGTTGTTCCAGCACATCAAGCTGCTCCAGGCCCATGCCCAGATAGCCTCGGAGGGCTTCGGCCTGCGGGTCGCCGGCGTGCAGCAGTTGCAGGTTCTGACCGCCCAGGCGCAGGCCAAGCTCCACTGCGCGGGCGTCCTGCTCGGCGCGGCGTGGGCGGCCCGAGGTCGGGTGGGCGCCGACCGAGACCAGAGCGACGATATTCAGATCAGTCATGGTGTCCCCGTAGCCCGGATGCAATCCGGGAAAGCTGGTGGTGAACCCGGATGGCATCCGGGTTACGCCGCATCACGTTTTCCTTCCTGGCGCCAGGCAGCAACGCGTTCGATCAGTGCGGCAAGGATCGCCGCCGAGTCGCCGATCACCGAAAGGTCGGCGCGTTTGATCATGTCGCAGCCAGGATCCATGTTCACCGCCACCACCTTGTCGCAGGCGCCGATGCCCTGCAGGTGCTGGATGGCACCGGAAATACCGACGGCCAGGTAGACGCGGGCGGTGACCCAGGTACCGGTGGCGCCGACCTGGCGATTACGTGGCATGAAGCCATCGTCGACCGCGACGCGCGAGGCGCCTTCGGTGGCGCCGAGGGCTACGGCGGCCTGGTGGAACAGCTCCCAGTTCTTCACGCCGTTGCCGCCGGAGAGGATGAACTCGGCTTCGGCCATGGGAATCTGCGCCGGATCCACGGCCACCGGGCCGAGATCCTCGATACGCGGCAGGCTGTGAGCGATCTTCTCGCCCAGATCCAGACTGCGTGCTTCATGGCGTGTGTCACTGACCGGCTCGGCGCATTCGGCCGCGGCCAGGATCAGTCGTGGCAGGGCGCGCTGGATATCCTGCTGGCCACTGCCGGCACGGCCAGTAGCCTGTTCGCCAGCGACTTGCCAGACGCGTGTCGCCGGGCGCTCACCGAGCTTGGCGGCCAGGCGGCGGCCCAGTTCGCCACCACCGGTACGGCTGTCGGGTAGCAGCCAATGGCGGGGGGCCAATTGGCTCTCCACGGCGCTCAGTGCGAGTACGCGAGCTTCCGGGGCGTAGCCGTCGAAGGCATCGCCGACGATACGCAGCAGACGGTCGACGCCGGCCGTGTCGAAAGCGCTTTCCTTGTCTTCACCGAAGATCACGGCAACTACGGCACCGCTATCGCCGGCCAGCTTGCGCGCCAGGCCGAGCAGATCCTTGTCATGGCTGGACAGACGGCCACCGACCATGTCCGGTACCACGCAGATGTGGAACGCAGGCTGCTCGACGACGTGCAGCGGCAGTTGCACCTCGACACTGGCGCTGCTGCGTTTGCCGCTGGTGCCCTGTTGGGCGCCGCTGCGGTCGATACGCTTGAGCCCGGCCGGGCCGATGAACCCGGCGGCGATGGCATGCGGGTTCTTCCGGATGATGCCGTTGGGCCCCATCCAGCTGGTTTCGGCCTTCTGCATCGACGCATGCAACGGGTGCAGGCGGTTGCGGGCGATCCACTCGGCGCGTGGGTCGCGGCGGATGATGTCGCTCATTGCACAGCCTCCAGGGTGAGCGTAGGGCGGGTGCAACCCGCCGTACAGGTGTTGGCGGGTTGCACCCGCCCTACGTCCTTTGCTGTATGCAGTCGCTTCATCACTGCACCTCTGCCATTTCGCGCTTGGCGGCGGGCCGCTTGGCCGGTACTTCAGTGGCTTCGATCAGCACTTCTGCAACCAGCTCGGCGATGTCCTTGATCTCCGGACGCGGTGCGACCACACCTTCGAGCATCGCGGTGCACTGCGGGCAACCGACGGCGACCAACTCGGCGCCCGTTTCCTTGATGTCGACCATGCGCATATCAGGAATACGTTGCTTGCCGGGGATGTCGGTGATCGGTGCGCCGCCACCGCCGCCGCAGCAGCGCGACCGGAAGCCGGAGCGTTCCATCTCCTTGACCTCGATACCGATGGCCTTGAGCACCGCGCGGGGCGCTTCGTACTCGCCGTTGTAGCGGCCGAGGTAGCACGGATCGTGGTAGGTGACGCTGGCGGCCTTGCTCTGGCCGAGATTCAGCGAGCCCTTGCGCACCAGCTCGTCGATGAAGGTGCTGTGGTGCAGAACCTGGTAGTTACCGCCGAGCGCGCCGTATTCGTTCTTCAGCACGTGGAAGCTGTGCGGATCGCAGCTGACGATGCGCTTGAAGCGGTACTTGGCCAGGGTGGCGATGTTGCGCTTGGCCAGGTTCTGGAAGGTCGCCTCGTCACCCAGGCGGCGAGCCACGTCGCCGCTGTCGCGTTCTTCCAGGCCGAGTACGGCGAAGTCGACGTCGGCAGCCTTGAGGATCTTCACGAAGGCGCGCAGGGTGCGCTGGTTGCGCATGTCGAAGGCGCCATCACCGACCCAGAACAGCACGTCGGTCTCTTTCTTGTCCGCCAGTAGCGGCAGGTTCAGGTCGGCGGCCCAGTTCAGGCGACCGCCCGGATTGAAGCCGCCCGGGTTGTCGGTGGCGATCAGGTTGTCCAGCACCTCGGCGCCCTTGTTCGGCGTGGCGCCCTTTTCCAGGGTGAGGTGACGGCGCATGTCGACGATGGCATCGACGTGCTCGATCATCATCGGGCATTCCTCGACGCAGGCACGGCAGGTGGTGCACGACCAGAGGGTCTCGGCATCCACCAGGGCCTTGCCTTGCAGCGACACGATCGGCTGATGCGGGCCGCCGCTGTGTTCGCCCAGTGGCTTGCCGGGGTAGGGCGAGCCGGCGAAGTTGGCGTCATTGCCACCGGCCAGGCCGATGACCATGTCCTGGATCAGTTTCTTCGGGTTCAGCGGCTGGCCGGCGGCGAAGGCTGGGCACATGGCCTCGCACTTGCCGCACTGCACGCAGGCGTCGAAGCCGAGCAGCTGGTTCCAGGTGAACTCGGTGGGCTTTTCAACACCCAGCGGCGCTTTCGGGTTGTCCAGATCGAGAGCTTTCAGGCCGGTCGAGCGACCGCCGCCGAAACGCTCGGCGCGGCGGTGCCAGGCCAGGTGCAGGGCACCGGCGAAGGCGTGCTTCATCGGGCCGCCCCAGGTCATGCCGAAGAACAGCTCGGACACGCCCCAGGCCACGCCAACGGCGAGGATGATGGCCAGCACCCAGCCACCGAAGTTCTCCGGCAGGATGCCGGCAACCGGCAAGGTGGCGATGAAGAAGCTGGCGGCGAACATCAGCAAGCTTTTCGGCAGGCGCATCCACGGGCCTTTCGACAGGCGTGAGGGCGGATCCAGGCGCCGCTTGGCGACGAACAGGGCGCCGACGAACATCAGCACCGTGGCGGCCAGCAGGGCGAAGCCGAGGATACGGTTATGCAGGCCGAAACCGTGCACGACGATGGCCAGCACGGCCGCCAGCACGAAACCACCGGCGGTGGCCACGTGGGTCTTGGACATGTACTTGTCGCGCTCGACCACGTGGTGCAGATCCACCAGATAGCGACTCGGCATCTTCAGCAGGCCGCCGATCCAGTCGACCTTGGCAGGACGACCGCGACGCCACATCAGGAAGCGCTTCAAGGCGCCCAGCACGGCGAGTGCCAGGGCAGCGAAGAGCAGAATGGGAAGAATGGTTTGCAGCATGAGCGTTGGTCTCCGTTGATCGCTGCCGCGCGCTGCGTAGCAACGATTCGCCGGACGCTAGGCGTCCGGCGCGTGTGACGCAGAGCGTCACGAGTCGGGGGTTCCCACGCGGGCGGTTGTACGCCGCGACGTGGGAGCCATCAGTCGACCGTTGTCAGATCAGAAGTCCTTGCACAACCGCAGGGCGTCGTAGATCGCCGCATGGGTGTTGCGCTGAGCCACGCAGTCGCCGATGCGGAACAGCAGGTAACCCCCTGTCTCGCTCAGGCAAGGTTGCGGCTTGATCGCGAACAGTGCGTCGACATCGATCTGACCCTTGTTGCGCGAACCGTCCTTGAGCGCGTAGTAGAGGCCTTCGTCCGGACGGACGCCGTTCTCCACCACCACCTGATCGACCACTCGCTCTTCCTTCTGGCCGGTGTACTCGTTCTCGAGCACGGCCACCAGCTTGTCGCCTTCGCGGTAGACCTTCTCCAGCATCATGTCCCCGGTCATGATCACTTCTTTCGGGTACAGGCTGCGGTAGTAGGTGGGGAAGGTGGTGCCGCCCATGGCCACGCCCGGCTTGATGTCGTCGGTGACGATCTCGACCTGCGCGCCCTTGTCGGCGAGGAAGTCGGCGACCGACATGCCGGTGAATTCGCAGATGGTGTCGTACACCAGCACATTCTTGCCCGGTGCGACCTTGCCGGCCAGTACGTCCCAGCTGCTCACCACCAGGCCTTCGGCGGCGCCCCAGTGCTCGTTCTGCTCGAGGAAGGAGTGACCGCCGTTGGCCAGCACCACGACATCGGGCTTGAGGTCGAGGATGGTGGCTTCGTCGGCCGGAGTGCTCAGGCGCAGGTCGATGCCCAGGCGTGCCAGCTCCAGCTGATACCAGCGGGTGATACCGGCGATCTGGTCACGCTGCGGGGCCTTGGCTGCCAGGGTGATCTGGCCACCCAGTTGATCCTGCTTCTCGAACAGGGTCACGTCGTGGCCACGCTCGGCGGCGACGCGGGCCGCTTCCATGCCGGCAGGGCCACCACCGACGATCACCACCTTGCGCTTCGGCCCGGTGGATTTCTCGATGATGTGCGGCACGCCCATGTATTCACGGGAGGTCGCGGCGTTCTGGATGCACAGCACGTCCAGACCCTGGTACTGACGGTCGATGCAGTAGTTGGCGCCGACGCACTGCTTGATCTGGTCGATCTGGCCCATCTTGATCTTGGCGATCAGGTGCGGGTCGGCGATGTGCGCGCGGGTCATGCCGACCATGTCCACGTAGCCGCCTTCGAGGATGCGCGTGGCCTGGTTCGGATCCTTGATGTTCTGCGCGTGCAGCACCGGTACCTTGACCACTTCCTTGATGCCGGCCGCCAGGTGCAGGAAGGGCTCCGGCGGGTAGCTCATGTTCGGAATGACGTTGGCCAGGGTGTTGTGGGTGTCGCAGCCCGAGCCGACCACACCGATGAAGTCGATCATGCCGGTGGCGTCGTAGTAGGCGGCGATCTGCTTCATATCCTCATGGGACAGGCCGTCCGGGTGGAATTCGTCGCCGCAGATGCGCATGCCGACGCAGAAGTCGTCACCGACTTCCTTGCGCACGGCCTTGAGCACTTCCAGGCCGAACTTCATGCGGCCCTCGAAGGTGCCGCCCCATTCGTCGGTACGCTTGTTGACGCGCGGCGACCAGAACTGGTCGATCATGTGCTGGTGCACGGCGGACAGCTCGACGCCGTCGAGGCCACCTTCCTTGGCACGACGCGCCGCTTGCGCGTAGTTGCCGATCACCCGCCAGATTTCCTCGACCTCGATGGTCTTGCAGGTGGCGCGGTGCACGGGTTCACGGATGCCGGACGGCGACATCAGGGTCGGCCAGTGGAAGCCGTCCCAGCGCGAGCGACGGCCCATGTGGGTAATCTGGATCATGATCTTGGCGCCGTGCTTGTGCATGGCGTCGGCAAGATTCTGGAAGTGCGGAATGATGCGGTCGGTGGACAGGTTCACCGAGCTCCACCATTGCTGCGGGCTGTCGATGGCCACTACCGAGGAGCCGCCACAGATGGCCAGGCCGATGCCGCCCTTGGCCTTTTCCTCGTAGTACTTCACATAGCGCTCGGTGGTCATGCCGCCATCGGTGGCGTAGACCTCGGCGTGCGCCGTGGAGAGCACGCGGTTGCGGATGGTCAGCTTGCCGATCTGAATCGGCTGGAACATTGCTTCGAAGGCCATTACGGCATCCTCACGGTAGGCGCTCTAGCGAGTGGGAGGTGTTGCCGGCGCGACCGAGAGGGTTCGTGCGCCGGCCCTTCCACCGTTTTCTTATGGTTGATTCAGAGTGGACGGGTGACGAACAGGCCGTCGTCATGGCCTTCTTCGGAACCGCTGTATTCCTGCACGGTCACGGTGCGGATCGGGCTGCCCTTGGCGGCCAGGATCTGGTCGATGGCGCCGGAGAACCAGCCGGTGAACATGTAGTCGACCTTGCGGTTCACCTTGCCGTACACGTAGACGAAGGCCGAATGCTTGAGCTTGACCTCGGCATAGCCGGTTTCCAGATCCAGCTTCTGCGTTTCGAACAGGCCCCAGCCGCGCTGCGACAGGCGCTTCATGTAGTGCTCGAATACCGCTGCACCTTCGATGCCGTGGCACTCGGCTTCCTTCTCGCACCAGTGCCAGGCGGACTTGTAGCCGGCCTTGTAGAGGATCTCGGCGTACTTCTCGGCGCCAAGCACTTCCTCGATGCCCATGTGGTTGTTGACGAAGAAGTGACGCGGCACGTACAGCATCGGCAGGGCGTCGGTGGTCCAAACGCCGGTTTCGTCGTCGACCAGGATGGGCATTTCGGGGGCATGGGTGGACATGTTGGGTAACTCCTGAGTTTGTGTCGTAGGAGCGGCTTCAGCCGCGAAGCCTTCAGGTGTGCCGCCCCATGGGGCGGCTCGCGGCTGAAGCCGCTCCTAGATGAATTGGATTGGAAAGGGCTTACTCGCCCCAGACGTCGGCCAGAACCCGTACCCAGTTCTCACCCATGATCTTGCGTACCACGCGCTCGGAGTGGCCGCGCTTGAGCAGGGTTTCGGTGAGGTTGGGGAACTCGCCCACGGTACGGATGCCCAGCGGGTTGATGATCTTGCCGAAGTTGGTCAGGCGACGGGCGTAGCCCTTGTCGTGGGTCAGGTACTCGAAGAATTCCTTGCCGTGACCCTGGGTGAAGTCGGTACCGATACCGATGGCGTCCTCACCGACGATGTTCATCACGTACTCGATGGCTTCGGCGTAGTCGTCGATGGTCGAGTCGATGCCCTTGGCCAGGAACGGCGCGAACATGGTCACGCCGACGAAACCGCCGTGATCGGCGATGAACTTCAGTTCCTCGTCGGACTTGTTGCGCGGGTGCTCTTTCAGACCGGAAGGCAGGCAGTGCGAGTAGGTCACCGGCTTCTTCGATTCGAGGATGACTTCCTCGCTGGTCTTCGAGCCGACGTGCGACAGGTCGCACATGATGCCGACACGGTTCATCTCGGCGACGATCTCACGACCGAAGCCGGACAGGCCGCCGTCACGCTCGTAGCAGCCGGTGCCGATCAGGTTCTGGGTGTTGTAGCACATCTGCACGATGCCCACGCCGAGCTGCTTGAACACTTCGACGTAGCCGATCTGGTCTTCGAACGCATGGGCATTCTGGAAGCCGTAGATGATGCCGGTCTTGCCCTGTTCCTTGGCCTTGCGGATGTCGGCGGTGGTGCGCACCGGCATCACCAGGTCGCTGTTCTCGCGGATCAGCTTGCTGCTGGCAGCGATGCTGTTGACGGTGGCCTGGAAACCTTCCCATACGGACACGGTGCAGTTGGCAGCGGTCAGGCCACCCTTGCGCATGTCTTCGAACAGTTCACGGTTCCACTTGGCGATGATCAGACCGTCGATGACGATGCTGTCGGCGTGCAATTCGGCTGGGCTCATCAGGCTTGTCCCCTATGCGGATGCACCACGTCGATTGGTGGCGCTTTGGGGGAGAGCTTATCCCTGGGGGGCAGGGCGACCCGATGCAAAAACGACTGGGGGTTTGCCGAAAGCGTCAAGCCGGTCGCGTATAGACATGTGGGCTTCGGTGCGCCGCTTTTCCCGTGGTAGGCGCCAGAGGCCAGTTGCTAAGGCGTCGCGTTTCGGCAAATTCACCTGTGAGCGCCTATAAAGGATGGGGCGGGCGTGTTCGTCGGCGGCGTCGGTTTCAGTATGCACGGCGTCGCTGGAGTGCAATTTCTCCGGTGTGGGGATGGCAAGCTCCGCTAATGACCGGGCGCGTGCGCGCAGATGCGCCGCCCAGGCCATTTTCGATGGCGATTCGCCCAGCAACCGTGACGGGCAGAATCGCCACAGCTGCAACCTCCAGGCCCAGAAAACTACAACGGCCTGTGACAGAGGAACGCTGTAATGCCTGATGAGACGCTTCACCTGCCTTTGATTCGAGGCGTGCTGGACGAGCACAAGGACACCGCCGGTGCCCTGCTGCCGATTCTGCATGCCATCCAGGAGGGCATCGGTTACGTACCCGATGTCGCCATCGCCGAAATCGCTCATGCACTGAACCTGACCCAGGCCGAAGTGCGTGGGGTGATCAGTTTCTACCATGACTTCCGCACCAGCGAGCCGGCCAAGCACATCCTGCGCCTGTGCCTGGCCGAGTCGTGCCAGAGCCGAGGTGCCAAGCAACTGGCCGCCCAGGTGCGCGAGCACCTCGGGCTGGATGACCATGGCACCAGCGAGGACGGCCAGATCAGCCTGCGCCCGGTCTATTGCCTGGGCGCCTGCGCCTGTTCGCCGGCCCTGGAACTCGATGGCCAGCTACACGCCCGGGTCACCCCCGAGCGCCTGCAGCAACTGGTCGAGGGTTGCCTGGAGAAAACGCCATGCTGAAGCTCTACGTACCCTGCGACTCCATCGCTCGCGCCGTGGGCGCCGACCAACTGGCCGAGGCCCTGCGCAGCGAAGCCGAGCGCCGTCAGTTGCCGGTCGAGATTCAACGCACCAGCTCGCGCGGCATGTACTGGCTGGAGCCCCTGCTGGAAGTCGACAGCACCGAGGGCCGCCTCGGCTTTGGCCCGCTGAGCGCCGACCAGGCCGGTAGCCTGCTCGATGCGCTGACCAATGGCGGCAATCAGCATCCGAGCGCCGTCGGTCTGGTGGAGGCACTGCCGTTCATCAAGAGCCAGCAGCGCCTGATCTTCGCCCGTGCCGGCATCACCCGTCCCACTGCGCTGGACGATTACCGCACCACGGGCGGCTTCGAGGGTCTGACCCGCGCCATCGGCATGGACGGCGATGCCATCGTCGCCGAAGTGCTGGAATCCGGCCTGCGTGGCCGTGGCGGCGCCGCCTTCCCGGCCGGCATCAAGTGGCGCACCGTGCGCGGCGCGCAAGCCGCGCAGAAGTACGTGGTGTGCAACGCCGACGAAGGTGACTCCGGCACCTTCGCCGACCGCATGCTGATGGAAGGCGACCCCTTCGTGCTGATCGAGGGCATGGCGATTGCCGGCCTGGCGGTCGAAGCGACCATGGGTTACGTCTACATCCGCTCCGAATACCCGCAGGCCGTGCAGGCGCTGCGCGAGGCCATCGAGGTCGCCCGTGCGGCCGGTCTGCTCGGCGCCAATGTGGCCGGCAGTGGTCGCGCCTTCGACATGGAAGTTAGGGTCGGTGCCGGTGCCTATATCTGCGGTGAGGAGACCTCGCTGCTGGAATCGCTGGAAGGCAAGCGTGGCACCGTGCGCGCCAAGCCGCCGCTGCCAGCGCTGCAAGGCCTGTTCGGCCAGCCGACGCTGGTGCACAACGTGCTCACCCTGGCCTCGGTGCCGGTGATCCTGGCGCGTGGCGCAGCCTTCTACCGCGACTTCGGCATGGGCCGCTCGCTGGGCACCATGCCCTTCCAGTTGGCCGGCAATATCCGCCAGGGCGGTCTGGTCGAACGTGCCTTCGGCCTGACCCTGCGCGAGCTGGTGGAAGGCTATGGCGGTGGCACCGCCAGTGGTCGCCCGATCAAGGCGGCACAGGTGGGTGGCCCGTTGGGCGCCTGGGTGCCGCCTTCCCAGTTCGACACCCCACTGGACTACGAAGCCTTCGCCGCCATGGGCGCGATGCTCGGTCACGGCGGCGTAGTGCTGGCCGATGACAGCCTGGACATGGCGCAGATGGCGCGTTTTGCCCTGGAGTTCTGTGCCGAGGAATCCTGCGGCAAGTGCACCCCCTGCCGCATCGGCTCGACCCGTGGCGTCGAGGTGGTCGACCGCCTGCTGGCGGCGCCCGATGACGCGGCACGCGACGAGCAGGTGATCATCCTCAAGGATCTCTGCGATACCCTGACGCACGGTTCGCTGTGCGCGCTCGGCGGCATGACCGCCTTCCCTGTCAGCAGTGCACTCAAGCACTTCCCTGGCGACTTCGGGCTCAAGACCTCGGAGGCAGAACAATGATCAGCTATTTCGACCCCGCTACAGATACCGACTTCGGCACCCCCGCTCGCGAGAGCGAGGTGCAGGTCAGCCTGAGCATCGACGGGCGCAGCATCAGCGTGCCGGCCGGCACCTCGGTGATGCGCGCTGCCGCCATGCTCGGCACCACCATCCCCAAACTCTGCGCCACCGACAGCCTGGAAGCCTTCGGCTCCTGCCGCATGTGCCTGGTGGAGATCGACGGCATGCGCGGCTACCCGGCCTCCTGCACCACGCCTGTCAGCGAAGGCATGGTGGTCCGCACCCAGACCTCCAAGCTGGCCACCCTGCGCCGCAACGTGATGGAGCTGTACATCTCCGACCACCCGCTGGACTGCCTGACCTGCTCGGCCAACGGCAACTGCGAGCTGCAGACCGTCGCCGGCCAGGTTGGCCTGCGTGAGGTGCGTTACGGCTACGACGGCGCCAACCACCTGAGCGAAGCCAAGGACGTCTCCAACCCCTACTTCGACTACGACCCGAGCAAGTGCATCGTCTGCAACCGCTGCGTGCGCGCCTGCGAGGAAACCCAGGGCACCTTCGCCCTGACCATCGAGGGGCGTGGCTTCGAGTCGCGCGTGGCGGCTGCCGGCGGCGACGACTTCCTCAGCTCCGAGTGCGTGTCCTGTGGCGCCTGCGTGCAGGCCTGTCCGACCGCCACGCTGATGGAAAAGAGCGTGGTCGAGAAAGGCCAGCCCGAGCGCAGCGTGATCACCACCTGCGCCTACTGCGGGGTCGGCTGCTCGTTCCGCGCCGAGATGAAGGGCAACGAACTGGTGCGCATGGTGCCGGACAAGAACGGCCAGGCCAACCACGGCCACTCCTGCGTCAAGGGCCGCTTCGCCTGGGGTTACGCCACCCACCCGGATCGCATCACCAAACCGATGATCCGCAAGAGCATCAACGACCCCTGGCAGGAAGTCAGCTGGGACGAGGCGGTGACCTACGCCGCCAGCGAGTTCCGCCGCATCCAGCTCAAGTACGGGCGCGATTCCATTGGCGGTATCACCTCCAGCCGTTGCACCAACGAAGAGGTGTATCTGGTGCAGAAGCTGGTACGCGCCGGCTTCGGTAACAACAACGTCGACACCTGTGCCCGCGTCTGCCACTCGCCGACCGGCTATGGCCTCAAGCAGACCCTGGGGGAATCCGCCGGCACCCAGAGCTTCGACTCGGTGATGCTGGCCGACGTGATTCTGGTGATGGGCGCCAACCCCACCGACGCGCACCCGGTGTTCGGCTCGCAGCTCAAGCGCCGCCTGCGCCAGGGCGCAAGGCTGATCGTCATCGACCCACGCCGCATCGACCTGGTGGACTCGCCGCATGCCCGCGCCGACTACCACCTGGCACTGCGTCCGGGCACCAACGTGGCCATGCTCAATGCTCTGGCCCACGTCATCGTCACCGAGGGCCTGGTCAACCAGCCGTTCGTCGATGCGCGCTGCGAGCCGGCCGATTTCGCCCGCTGGAGCGCCTTCGTCAGCCAGGCGGAGAACTCGCCGGAAGTGCTCGGCCCGATCTGTGGCGTTGAGCCGCAACTGATACGCGAAGCGGCACGCCTCTACGCCACCGGCGGCAACGCGGCCATCTACTATGGCCTGGGCGTCACCGAACACAGCCAGGGCAGTACCACGGTCATGGGCATCGCCAACCTGGCCATGGCCACCGGCAACATTGGTCGTGAAGGTGTGGGCGTCAACCCGCTGCGTGGGCAAAACAACGTGCAGGGCTCCTGCGACATGGGCTCGTTCCCGCACGAGCTGCCGGGCTACCGCCATGTCTCCAACAACGAAGTCCGTGCCCAGTTCGAGCAGGCCTGGGGCGTGACCCTGCAGCCTGATCCGGGTCTGCGCATCCCCAACATGTTCGAGGCGGCGCTCGGCGGCACCTTCAAGGCGCTGTACTGCCAGGGCGAGGACATCGCCCAGAGCGACCCCAACACCCAGCACGTTACCGCCGCCCTGTCGGCCATGGAATGCGTGGTGGTGCAGGACATCTTCCTCAACGAAACCGCCAAATTCGCCCACGTGTTCCTGCCGGGCAGCTCCTTCCTCGAGAAGGACGGCACCTTCACCAACGCCGAGCGCCGTATCTCGCGCGTGCGCAAGGTGATGGAGCCGCTGGCCGGCAAGTCCGACTGGGAAGCCACCATCGCCCTGGCCAATGCCCTGGGCTACAAGATGGACTACCAGCATCCGTCGCAGATCATGGACGAGATCGCCAGCCTGACGCCCACCTTCACCCGCGTCAGCTACGCCGAGCTGGATCGCCACGGCAGCCTGCAATGGCCGTGCAACGACGAGGCCCCGGACGGCACGCCGACCATGCACATCGAAGAGTTCGTGCGCGGCAAGGGGCGCTTCATGCTCACCGGCTACGTGCCGACCGAGGAGAAGGTCAACAGCCGCTTCCCGCTGCTGCTCACCACCGGCCGTATCCTCAGCCAGTACAACGTCGGCGCGCAGACGCGGCGCACCGAGAACGTTGCCTGGCACGAGGAAGACCGCCTGGAGATCCACCCGACCGACGCCGAAAGCCGTGGTATTGCCGACGGCGACTGGGTTGGTGTGGGCAGCCGCTCCGGGCAGACCGTGCTGCGCGCACGGGTCAGTGAGCGCGTCGCACCGGGCGTGGTCTACACCACCTTCCACTTCCCCGAGTCGGGCGCCAACGTGATCACCACCGACAACTCCGACTGGGCGACCAACTGCCCCGAGTACAAGGTCACGGCGGTGGAAGTCACGCGGGTGTACCAGCCGTCGGAATGGCAGAAACGCTACCAGGCCTTCAGCGACGAGCAGCAGCGTCTGCTCAGCGAGCGCCGTAAACAGGAGAAAGCCGAGGTGCGTCGATGAGTGCGGAAAACCTGGTCAAGATGGCCAATCAGATCGCCCAATTCTTCGCCACCGAGCCTGACCCGGTGCTGGCGGTCAAAGGCGTTCAGCAGCACATTCAGAGCTTCTGGACGCCAGCGATGCGCATCGAGCTGATGGCCTGGCAACTGGAGCGCCGGGGGGAGAACCTGCACCCCCTGGTGCAGTCTGCCCTCACCGAAATGGGCCGCTCGGCCTGATGCCAGTGCGTGCCCGGTTCCGGGCACGCTTCTTTCAGCCGTGGGGCAGGCGTTCGTGCCTGTCCTCGCTCGGCGTCACGCCGAAATGCGCCTTGTAGCTGCGCGAGAAATAACTCGGCGACTCGAAGCCGCAGGCCAGGCTCACCTCCAGCACGCTCAGATCGCTCTGGCGCAGCAATTGGCGCGCCTTGTCCAGGCGTAGGCCGAGATAGAAGGCCGACGGCGTGGTCTGCAGATGATGGCGGAACAGTCGTTCCAGCTGACGCACGCTGTCGCTGAGCGATGCCGTGGCAGTGCTGGCGGTGCCCAGCTACACCGCCGACAAGGGGCTCAAGACCCTGGCTGATATCGCTCAATTCAAGGACGAGCTGGACGGCAAGATCTATGGCATCGAGGCCGGCTCCGGCGCCAACACGGCGATCCAGAAGATGATCGACGGCAACCAGTTCGGCCTGGGCGGCTTCAAGCTGGTCGAGTCGAGCGAGGCCGGCATGCTCGCGGCCGTGGGGCGTGCGGTGAAGAACCAGAAACCGGTGGTGTTCTTCGGCTGGAAGCCGCACCCGATGAACCTGTCCATGCCCATCACCTACCTGACCGGCACCGAAGACGTCTTTGGCCCCAATGATGGCGCCGCTACCGTGTCCACCGTCACCGCGCCGGATTACGCCGAGCGCTGCCCCAACGCCAACCGTCTACTGACCAGCCTGCGCTTCACCAGTGAGCAGGAGGCCGCGCTGATGCAGCCGATCATGGAGCGCAAGGCGCCGGAGCAGGTCGCGCGAGAGTGGATCAAGGCCAACCCGCAGGTGGTCGACGCCTGGCTCCAAGGTGTGACCACCCTCGACGGCAAGCCGGCCAACGCCGCGCTGGTCGCCGGCAACTGATACCCGGGCGCCGCGGTTATCCGGCGCCACCTTTCTCCCATTCAAAATCTGCGGCCATGCCGTCGGATCCCGTTCGCCCCTGGAAAGGACAGTCGAAGATGAATTACGAAGTTATCGTCACCTGCGCGGTGACCGGCGCTGGCGACACCGTCGGCAAGCATCCGGCGATCCCGGTCACGCCAAAGGAGATCGCCGCCGCCGCCATCGAGGCGGCCAAGGCCGGCGCCACCGTTGCTCACTGTCATGTGCGTGACCCGCAGACCGGCAAGCCGAGCCGCGACGTGGCGCTGTACCGCGAGGTGGTCGAGCGTATCCGCGAAAGCGACACCGACGTGATCATCAACCTCACCGCCGGCATGGGCGGTGATCTGGAGATTGGCCGCGGCGAGCAGCCGCTGGAGTTCGGCGCCGGCACTGATCTGGTCGGGCCGCTCACCCGCCTGGCGCATGTCGAGGAACTGCTGCCGGAAATCTGCACCCTGGACTGTGGCACGCTGAATTTCGGCGACGGCGACTTCATCTACGTCTCCACCCCGGCGCAACTGCGCGCCGGTGCCAAGCGCATTACCGAGTTGGGGGTGAAGGCCGAGCAGGAGATCTTCGACACTGGCCACCTGTGGTTCGCCAAGCAGATGATCAAGGAAGGCCTGTTGGACGACCCGCTGATCCAGCTGTGCCTGGGCATTCCCTGGGGCGCGCCAGCCGACACCACGACCATGAAGGCCATGGCCGACAACCTGCCGCCGGGCATCACCTGGGCCGGCTTCGGCATCGGCCGCATGCAGATGCCCATGGTGGCCCAGGCCATGCTGCTCGGCGGCCATGTGCGGGTAGGGCTGGAGGACAACATCTGGCTGGATCGCGGTGTGCACGCCAGCAACGGACAACTGGTCGAACGCGCCATCGAGATCATCGAGCGCCTAGGCGGCCGCGCCCTGAGCCCGGCCGAGGGGCGGGAGAAGATGAAGCTCAAGCGTCGTTAGCGGTTTTCTCCCCTCTCCCGCTTGCGGGAGAGGGGCCGGGGGAGAGGGGGCTGTGCGACACGCTCTCTGCCTGATCATTTCTCTATGCCAATTCCCCGGATTGCATCCGGGCTACCGGAGTTCAACCATGACCTTCGTCACCCATATCAAGACCTTCGCCGCCCTCGGCACCGGCGTCATCGGTGCTGGCTGGATCGCTCGCGCCCTGGCCCATGGCCTCGACGTGATCGCCTGGGATCCGGCCCCCGGCGCTGAGCAGGCGCTGCGCACGCGACTGGCCAATGCCTGGCCGGCCCTGGAGAAAAAGGGCCTGGCGCCCGGCGCCTCGCTGGAGCGCTTGCGCTTCGTCAGCAGCATCGAAGACTGCGTGCGTGATGCCGATTTCATCCAGGAAAGCGCGCCCGAACGCCTCGACCTCAAGTGCGAGCTGCACGCCAGGATCAGCGCTGCCGCGCGCCCCGACGTGCTGATCGGCTCCAGTACCTCGGGCCTGTTGCCCAGCGAGTTCTACGCAGATGCTACGCATCCCGAGCGCTGCGTGGTCGGTCATCCGTTCAACCCGGTGTACCTGCTGCCGCTGGTGGAGGTGGTCGGCGGCGCGAAGACCGCACCTGAGGCAGTGCAGGCGGCCATGGAGGTGTATGAAACCCTGGGCATGCGCCCACTGCATGTGCGCAAGGAAGTGCCAGGGTTTATCGCCGACCGCCTGCTCGAGGCGCTATGGCGCGAGGCCTTGCACCTGGTCAACGACGGCGTGGCGACCACCGGCGAGATCGACGACGCGATCCGCTTTGGCGCCGGCCTGCGCTGGTCGTTCATGGGCAGCTTCCTGACCTACACCCTGGCCGGTGGCCCGGCCGGCATGCGCCACTTCATGGCGCAGTTCGGCCCGGCGCTGAAACTGCCCTGGACGTATCTTGAGGCGCCGGAACTGACCGATGGGCTGATCGACGCGGTGGTCGAAGGTACGGCGGAGCAGCAGGGCGAACGCAGCCTGGATGCGCTGGAACGCTACCGCGACGATTGCCTGCTGGCGGTGTTGGAGGCGATTCGCCAGACCAAGGCCAAGCACGGCTTCGAGTTTGCCGAGTAAGCAGCTTCTGATTTTTGCGGGCGGCCGTGATGCTTGCACTATCGCGGCTAAAGCCCCTCCTACAGCAACGGGACACCGCAAGCATGCTCACCACCTACCAAACTCGTGTCGGCAGCGACTGGGTCGACTACAACGGCCATCTGCGCGACGCCTTCTATCTGCTGATCTTCAGCCACGCCACCGATGCGCTGATGGACATGCTGGGTCTGGACGAAGCCGGTCGCGCTCGCACCGGTCATACGCTTTACACCCTGGAGTGCCACCTCAACTTCCTGGCGGAAGTGAAGGAGGACGAAGAGGTCGAGGTGCGCACTCAACTGCTGGCGCATGACACAAAGCGCCTGCATATCCACCATGGTCTTTATCGGCCGGGCGAGGACGCCAGCCTCGCGGAAAGCGAGCAGATGCTGATGAATATCGACAGTACGGCCGGGCGAGCGACGTCTTTCGACGCAGTCGTTGCAGGCAAGGTCGTGCAGCTCGCTTCAGAACATCAGGAGTTGCCACAGCCGGTATGCGTTGGCCGAGTTATCGGCTTGCGCCGCTAGCAAGCTTCGCCCCGGGGCGGAGCTGCTCGTGCTTGCGTAGGAGCCGCGCCCCGCGGCGAATGCGGTATATCAGGCGAGCTGGACGCCAGATCCGCCCGGCAACTTTTCGACTACTTGGGCTTGTACGCGCAATACCCTGGCCGTGGGCCGACCTTGGGGTGATGGCGGCAGGTGTCTGGACGCTTCTCGTAGACGGTGCACAGGCGCGTCTTGCGGTCGAGGAACAGGCAGTCGTTATTGGACATGCGCGTCAGGGTGAAGATGCCCGACTTCTGGTTGAAGCGCTCGACGATGCCGTCCTTCTGCAGGCGCTTGGCGATGTTCTTCGGCGGCTCGCTGCGTTCGAACTCGTCCACCAGTTCCAGGCGGATCAGGTCGTTCAGGCGCACTTCCACCGGTAGGGTGCAGCAGCTGGAGATGCAGCTGTGGCACATGTCGGCGGTGTATTTGGCCCAGGTTTCCAGGCGGTCGATCTCTGCAGCGGCTATCAGGCGGGGTTTGATCATGATGCTTGGCTAGGCCTGTCTTGTCGGCGGACTGTTCGCTTCGCGCGCGAGTCCGCCCTACGGTCACGGGGCGGCGATGATAGCGGGCGCGGGGCGTTTGTGAAGCACCGGCTGGCGGCTGATCGCTTTGCGTTGTGCCTGTGAACGGTTTGGCAGACGTCTCTCTGGGTGTTGGTCGATGCGACTCCTATACTGTGTGCCCGTCTCGGGCGTCCTGATAGGCGCGCGAGACGATCTCTCTCAGGGTTGGGATATACGCATGCAATGGATCTTCATGCTGGTCGGTTTGGTGCTCGGGGCGGGCGCTGGCGAATCGGTCACGGGCGCATTACTGGGTGGCCTGATCGGCCTCAGTATGGGCCAGGCGCTGCGGCTGCAAGGGCTGGAGTCGCGCAACGCGCAGCTGACTGCGCAGCTCAAGGATTTCGCCGAACGCTTCGAGCGTGGCACACGTGCCATGCACGAGCGTCTGCTCAAGGTGGAGCAGGGGGAACGCAGCGAGCCCGAGCCGGTTGCTACGCCTGCCGAGCCTGCCGTCAATCTGCCCCCCGAACCTCAGTCCGACCCCATCGCTGCCGAAGAGCCCTTGCCAGAGCTGGACTGGACGCTCGAACCCTTGCCGGAAGTCGAGCCGCCGCAGCCTGTCGAAGAACCCGAACCTCTGGCCGCGCAGGTCGTCCACGAAGCACCAGTGGCCGCGCAGCAAAGCGCCTGGCGCGAGCCGGTGCCGCCTGAGCCGAACCTGATCGAGCGCGGCATCGCGGCGGCCAAGGCCTGGCTGTTTGGCGGCAATACCGTGCTGCGGGTCGGTGTGGTGCTGCTGTTCCTTGGTCTGGCCTTTCTTCTGCGCTACGCCACCGAAGGCGTCGAGGTGCCGATCGAGCTGCGCTACATGGGCGTGGCGGCTAGCGCCCTGGCGTTGCTCGGTCTGGGCTGGTGGCTCCGCCGACGCAATCGCGGGTACGCCCTGGTGCTGCAGGGCACTGGTATCGCCGTGCTGTACCTGACGGTGTTCGCCGCCATGCGCCTGCATCCGCTGCTCGATCCGGGCATGGCCCTCGGCCTGCTGGTGGCGGTGACAGCGTTCTCGGCCATTCTCGCTGTGCAGCAGGATGCCCTCGGCCTGGCCGCTGCGGCGGCGCTGGGTGGTTTCGCCGCGCCAATTCTCACCTCCACCGGCAGCGGCAATCATGTCGCGCTGTTCTCCTATTTCGCCCTGCTCAACGCCGGCATCTTCGCTATCGCCTGGTTCAAGGCCTGGCGCCAGCTCAACCTGATCGGCTTCGTCGGTACGTTCGGCATCGGCTTCGCCTGGGGGCTGCGCTCCTACACGCCGGAGCTGCTGTGGAGCACCGAGCCGTTCCTGGTGCTGTTCTTCCTGATGTACGTGGCCATCGGCCTGCTGTTCGCCCGCCGCACCCTGCGCGACGCGGCGGATGCGCCCGAGGCACGGGACGAGCTGCTGCGCTGGTCGCTGCGCCGTGGTGATTACGTCGATGCCACCACGCTGTTTGGCCCGCCGCTGGTCGGCTTCGGTCTGCAGGTCGCGTTGGTGCGGCATATCGAGTTCGCCGCCGCCTTCAGTGCCTTGGGGCTGGGGCTGTTCTATCTGCTGCTGGCGCGGGTGCTCAAGGCACGTGCCGGCGAACGGGCATTGCTGTTGGTGGAAACCTGCCTGGCGCTCGGCGTGGTATTCGCCAGCCTGGCCATCCCGCTCGGCCTCGATGCACGCTGGACGAGCGCTGCCTGGGCCCTGGAAGGCGCCGGCATCTTCTGGCTGGGCCTGCGCCAGGGACGGCCGTTGGCGCGTGCGTTTGCCCTATTGCTGCAGGTGGGCGCGGCATTGGCCTTCGTCATGGGGCTGGGTTTCGGCTACGACAGCCTGCTCGATGGCTCGCCGTTGGGCGCGCTGATGCTCGGTGCGGCGCTGCTGTTCAGCTATTGGCAACTGCGCCAGGCGCCGCAGCTCGCCAGTGCCAGGGAAAACCGCCTGCTGCCCTGGTTGGGGCTGGCCGGGTTGGCTTTCCTCTATCTGATCGCGCCGCTGCTGTTCGAGGCGCCCGGTACGGCGATTGCCTGGGCGCTGGCCGGACTGGCAACGCTGTTCATCGGCCTGCGCCTGGCTGCGCCTGGCTTCGTCTACTGTGCCTTCGCCGTCCAGTTGCTCGGCGGTCTGCTGTTCCTCGGCCAGATGGCGCTGGATTCGCTGTTCGGCCGTGGCGGCTTCAGTGCCGGCTGGTTCGGCCTGTTGGCGGCGTCGATGGTCGGCCTGGGGCTGATCGCTGGCATGCTGCTGGCGGCGCGTAATCCGCTGATCCGCGAGAATCGCCGCCTGCTCGGCGCGCTGTCGATGGTGATGCTGGTGGGCCTGGTGTTCATCAACCTGGCGGTGCTGTTCGTGCTGCCCTGGGTGGCGGCAGCGGCGGTGTGGGGCGGCACGGGGCTGCTGATCATGTGGCTGGCGCTGTATCTGCAGCAGCGCGCGGCGTTCCTGTTCAGCCTGGTGCTGCAGGTATTCGCCGGCCTGGCCTTCCTCGCCGCAGGGCCGCTATTGCTGGCGGGTATCAGTAGCGAGGGCCTGTCGCCATTGGCGCACACCGGTTTCTGGACGCCCGCCGTGCTCGGCCTGGCCGCGCAAGTCGGTGCCTGGCGCCTGCATAGCCTGGCACGTAGCGGGCGCGAAACGGGCATCGATGGCGTCAGCCTGCAGCGTCTGGGCCAGTTGCTGTTGGCGTGGGGCGCCGGCTGGTGGGCGCTGGCTGTGAGCAGCGAGGTGCTGCGCTTCGTCGCGCCGGAGCTGCAGGCCAGTGCGTTGCTGGGGCTGGCGGCAGTGTCGGCGCTGCTCTGGATGCTGCTGGCCCTGCGCACCCGCTGGCGTGAGTTGGCACTGTTGAGCAGCCTGCTGGCGCCTGTGGCGGGATCGATCCTGGGCTTTGCCTGGCATGCCTACTATCACCCAGCGGCGAATTTCGGCTGGCTGGGTTGGGCTGCCGTGCTGGTGGTGCATTTGCTGGCGTTGAAGCGACTTGCCGAGCTGCTACCGAGCAGGGCGGCCAGTGTCGCCCATGTACTCGGCTGCTGGCTGCTGATCGGTGTGCTGGCCTTGGAGTTGCGCTACTTGCTGTTGAGCCTGGCCGAGCACTACAACGCCTGGCGCTGGCTGGGCTGGGCACTGTTGCCGACCGCCTATCTGTGGGCCATGGCCCAGGCCCGCCGCCTGCCTTGGCCGGTGGTCAGCTTCGAGCGTGAGTACCGCTTGTGGGCAGCAGCACCGCTGGCGGCACTGATGCTCGCCTGGTTCTGGCTGGCCAATGCCAACAGCGCCGGCGACAGTGATCCGTTGCCCTACGTGCCGCTGTTCAACCCCTTGGAGCTGGGCCTGCTGCTGTGCCTCGGTGCGTTGCTGGCCTGGGGCCGTTTCGCCCTGCCGCGCTTTGGCCTGGAGCCTGCCCGTGCGTTGCAGGTGGTACAGGTCGTGGCGGGAGCGTCGTTGTTCGCCCTGCTGACGGTGATGGTGATGCGTACTGCCCACCACTGGGGTGGTGTGGCTTGGCACAGTGCGGCGCTGTTCGAGTCGATGCTGGTGCAGGCCGGCCTGTCCATCGTCTGGACGCTGATCGCCCTGGCACTGATGCTGTTCGGCCACCTGCGTGCGCGGCGTGAGCTGTGGCTGGTCGGCGCTGCGCTGATCGCCCTGGTGGTGGCCAAGCTGTTCTTCATCGAGTTGGGCAATCGCGGTGGGCTGGAGCGCATCGTGTCGTTCATCGGGGTCGGCGTGTTGCTTCTGGTGGTGGGCTATTTCGCCCCGTTGCCGCCGCGCCAGACCGAGGAAGCCCCTGCGAGCAAGGAGTCGTTGTCGTGAGATTCATCGTCACCGTTGTGTCCCTGATCCTGGCCTGGGCTGCCGTCGCACAGGCCGAGGAAGGGCTGCAGGATTATCGCCAGAATCTGCCGCTGACCCTGAGCGGAGAAGGCCCGTGGTACCGCGTGGAATTGCCCATGGCTGTCTACTACGCGGCTGAGCATGGCGATCTACGGGATCTGCGCGTGTTCAACGGCCAGGGCCAGGCCATGGCCTATGCACTGCTGCCCGGCCAACGTGAGTCGCGCGACGAGGAGCAGGAACATGGCGTGCGCTGGTTCCCGCTGTATGGCGATACCGAGCAAGGCGGCGTGCCACGCCTGCGTGTGCAACGCAACACCGATGGCACCCTGATCGAGTTGAGCGACGAACAGCCGACGCAGACGCAGCGCCAGTTGCGTGGTTGGCTGCTCGATGCCAGCGCCATCGATGCGCCGCTGGTACGCCTCAATCTGAACTGGAGTGGCGGCGAGGAGGGTTTTCAGCGTTTCACCATCGAAGCCAGCGATGATCTGCAGCACTGGCGCAGTTGGGGCGATGGGCAGGTGGCGCGTCTGAGTTTCGCCGATGAGCGTATCGATCAGCGTCAGGTCGAACTGCCTGGCGAGCCGGCGCGCTATCTGCGCCTGCTCTGGCGCAGCCCCCAGCAGGCACCGCAACTGGACGTGGTCACCCTGCGTAGCCGTCGCCAGGCGAGCGGCCCTGCACCCTTGGTATGGTCCGAACCGCTGGAAGGCAAGGCTGGAGCCGACGGGCACTACCAGTGGCAGTTGCCGCAGGCCTTGCCGCTGGAGCGTCTGCGCATCGCGCTGGACGAGCCCAATACTCTGGCGCCAGTCTGGTTCACGGCGCGCACGCGCGAGCAGGAGCCCTGGCAGGCGTTGGCCAGCGGGGTGTTCTACCGCCTGCCCCAGGAAGGACGAGAGGCGCGTCAGGATGAACTGGCCCTGCCAGGCTGGCCGGTGCGTCAGCTCAGCCTGCGCGTCGATGCGCGTGGCGGTGGCCTGGGCAGCCAGGCGCCGCGTCTGCAACTGGCCGTGCGTGCCACGCAACTGGTGTTCCTTGCGCGTGGCGAGCCGCCCTATCAGTTGGCATTGGGCCGTGCGGGGGCCGGTTCGGCAGCGCTGCCGATCACCACGCTGATCCCCGGCTACCAGCCCGAGCGCCTGGCTGCATTGCCCAAGGCCGAGGTGGCTGTCGATGCGCTACAGGTCAGTGCGCCGGCCGCGTCTGCCGCTGCACCTCGCAACTGGCAGCGCTGGGGGCTTTGGGCGCTGCTTCTGGTCGGCGTGGCAATGCTCGCGCTGATGGCCGCCAGCCTGTTGAAAAAATCCGATCCAAGTTGACTCGGCAGGCGTGGCCAGGGGCGTCATGTCCATGCAAATCGGGTATCTTAGGCGGCGTTCACGGTTTCGCGGTTCAGGATGTGCAGCCGCGTTGTGAAGCGTGAGCAGGTTCGGGCGCCACGCGCTCTCTATCCTGGTCAGGACGGCTCCTTGCATACCACGACTTATCCGATCAACTCGGCCGCTATCGCCCGTCACGGGGAGCGCGGCTGATGTACGCCTGCATGGCGCCTGGCTGGTCGCCTTCGCCGCCGGTGCTGGTCACCCTGCTGGTGTGTTTCGGCGCCATCGCGCTGGCGCACTGGATGAGCCGCCAGCGCGACTTTCCCGGGCGTGACAGCTTCATCCTGCTGCACCTGTCCAGCCTCTGGTGGATGGCCTGTGCCTCGCTGGAACTGAGCGTCCAGGCCGCCGACTGCAAGATGTTCCTGGCCGGCATGGCCTGGCTGGGCATCATGTTCACCCCGACCTTCTGGGCGGTCTTTCTCTGGCAGTACGTGCACAGCGTGCGCGCGCCCATGCCGCGCGCTGGAGTCGTGGCCCTGAGCCTGATGCCGCTGCTGGTATGGATCACCGCGCTGAGCAATCCCTGGCATCACCTGTTCTACCTGGTCGGCAGCGCTCCCATCGATGACAGCCCTGGCGCGCCCGTGGACTACCAGCATGGCCCGCTGTTCTACGCCACCGCCGCCTATGTCTATTTGCTGATGACCTTCTGCATGGGCGTGGTGGTACGCGCCGCGCTGCTTAGTCAGGGCGTGCATCGCCGCCATTACCTGGGCTTCGTGTTGGTTACGGCCGCGCCCTGGGCGGCCAATGTCGCCTACGTGGTGTTCGGCTGGACCGTTTTCGGCATCGACCCCACCTCATTTTGCTTCGCCTTTACCCTGGTGGCCTTCGCCTGGCTGATCGTTGGTGCGCGCCTGTTCGATCTGCTGCCGGTGGCGAAACACCTGCTGCTCGAGGCTCTGATCGACCCGGTGCTGGTGGTCGATCCGCGGGGGCGGGTGATCGAGGCCAACCCGGCCGCGCTCAAGCTGGCCGGCCTGCAGCAGGGTTGGCAGGGACGCGCGCTGGTCGACTGGCCGGTATTCGGCAGCGACCTGCAACACCTGCTCGACACGCATGACGAGGACTCAGCCGAGCAGATGCTGACGCTGACCTGCGCCGCCCGCTATTACGAGGTGCGTGTACGCGCTATCGAGCGCACCACGCGCAACGGGTCGATGCGCCTCGGACGCATGCTGTACGTGCGTGATGTGACCCAGCGCCACCTGGCCAAGCTCAAGTTGGCCGAGGCCCTGGCGCTCAGCGAGGAGCGCCTGCGCACCATTTCCCAGCTGCATGAGCAACTGCGCGAGCAGGCGCTGTGCGATCCACTTACCGGGCTGTACAACCGCCGCTACCTGAACGAGTTCTTCGACCGCGAGATCGCTCGCATGCAGCGTGAGCAATTGCCGCTGGCTCTGGCCCTGATCGACCTCGACCACTTCAAACGCCTCAACGATGAGTGCGGGCATCTGGTTGGCGACGACGTGCTCAAGGAGGTTGCGCGGCATTTGCTGGAGAACTTGCGCAGCACCGATGCGGTCTTTCGTATCGGCGGTGAGGAGTTTCTCCTGATCCTGCCTGGAGTCGACCCAGGCGAAGCCACCAGCCGCCTGCATCTGATCTGCTCGCAGCTGGCGAGCCGTGACCTGCCGACCTGTGGTGGCGATCAGCGTGTCACCCTGTCTGCCGGCCTTGCCTGTTGGCCGCAGCAGGGGCAGCAACTGGATGAGTTGCTGCAAGCCGCCGATGCCGCCTTGTACGAGGCCAAACATGCCGGGCGCAATCGCGTCTGCTCCCTGCTGCCGGAGGTGGACACCCGCCATCCATCCCAGCAGGCAGCAATGCGCGGCGACTCGGGTTAAACTGCGCGCAATTTTTTCCTATCCGGAGCTGTCCATGTCCCGCGTCACCCTCAGCCGCTACCTGATCGAACAGACTCGCAGCCATAACACGCCGGCTGATCTGCGCTTCCTTATCGAAGTTGTGGCACGGGCTTGCAAGGCCATCAGCCATCAGGTGTCCAAAGGCGCCCTCGGTGGCGTGCTGGGCAGCCTGGACAGCGAGAACGTACAGGGCGAGGTGCAGAAGAAGCTCGACGTGATCTCCAACGAGATCCTGCTCGAAGCTAACGAGTGGGGCGGCCACCTGGCCGGCATGGCCTCCGAGGAAATGGACAACGCCTACCAGATCCCCGGCAAGTACCCGAAAGGTGCCTACCTGCTGGTGTTCGACCCGCTGGACGGCTCCAGCAACATCGACGTCAACGTTTCGGTCGGCACCATCTTCTCCGTGCTGCGCAGCCCCGAGCGCAATGGCGAGACCGGTGACCTGGGCGAGGAAGCCTTCCTGCAGCCGGGTACCGAGCAGGTCTGTGCCGGTTATGCCATCTACGGCCCGCAGACCATGCTGATGCTGACCCTGGGCAATGGCGTCAAGGGCTTCACCCTGGATCGCGAACTGGGCAGCTTCGTGCTCACCCACGACAACATCAAGGTGCCCGAATCCACCAAGGAATTCGCCATCAACATGTCCAACCAGCGCCACTGGGAAGCGCCGGTGCAGCGTTACGTCTCCGAGCTGCTGGCTGGCGAGACCGGCCCGCTGGGTCGCAACTACAACATGCGCTGGATCGCCTCGATGGTGGCTGATGTGCACCGCATCCTCACCCGTGGCGGCGTGTTCATGTACCCGCGTGATGCCCGTGAGCCGGAAAAGCCCGGCAAGCTGCGCCTGATGTACGAAGCCAACCCGATGTCGATGATCATCGAACAGGCCGGCGGCGCTGCCACCGACGGTAACCAGCGCATCCTCGACATCCAGCCGACCTCGTTGCACCAGCGCGTGCCGGTCTTCCTCGGCTCGAAGGAAGAAGTGCTACGTATCACCGCCTACCATCGCGGTTGATGAACGTCTGGCAGCCGCTGCTCGATTGGTGGTTCGGTGCCGATCATGGCACCGCCAGCGAGGTAGCAGCGGCGCGTCAGAGGTTATGGTTCGGCAAGCGCGACAGCCAGGATCGTGAGGCCGAGGCGCGTTTCGGTGCGCTGGTCGAACAGGCGCTGGCTGACCAGTTGCACGGCTGGGCGCAAGACCCTCAAGGCTGGCTGGCGCAGTTGATTTTGCTCGATCAACTGCCGCGCATGATCTTTCGCGATACGCCGCAAGCCTTTGATGGCGACAGTCAGGCCCGCTTGTTGGTGCAAACGGGCCTCGACCGTGGCTGGGATCGTCAGCTGGCGCCGATCCAGCGGGTCTTCGCCTATCTGGTGCTCGAACATGCCGAAGATCTGCACCTGCAGAACCGTGCCGTGGACTTGTTTCGTGCGCTGCTGAGCGGAGCAGCTGCAGAGGATCGTGCGCTGTTCGCCGACTTTCTCGACTTCGCCGAGCGCCATCAGCGGGTGATCGCTCGTTTCGGCCGTTTCCCTCATCGCAATGCCATTCTCGGCCGCGCTTGCAGTGACGACGAGCAAGCCTTCCTGCGGGAACCTGGCTCGCGTTTCTGAACTCCAAGCGAGCAAGTCGTCGCCGGCTATGCCAAGCTTGCTGGCATCTTCCCATCAGGAGTTGCACCCCATGAAGATGCGTTTTCTTGCCCTGTTCGCCTGCGCCCTGCTGGCCGCCTGCAGCAAGGTCAATCAGGAGAACTATTCCAAGCTCGCGGCCGGCATGAGCAAGGCCGAGGTGGAAAGCCTGCTTGGCGCGCCGGGCGAGTGTGCCGGGGCGCTGGGGATGACCAGTTGTACCTGGGGCGACGACAAGGCCTACATCAGCGTCCAGTACGCCGGGGACAAGGTCATGCTGTTCTCCGGCAAGGGACTCAAGTAACAGGAGCTTCCATGCGTTCGATTCTTCTCGCCGGCGCCATGCTTGCCCTCGCGGGCTGTGCCAACTCCGGTACCGGCAATATTCCTCAGGAACCGCCGCACACCATGCAGGTCGACCTGCAGCGTTACCAGGGCACCTGGTACGAGCTGGCGCGGCTGCCGATGTTCTTCCAGCGCAATTGCGTGCAGTCCGAAGCGCATTATGGGCTGCGTGACGATGGTCGTATCGACGTCACCAACCGCTGCCGTGACAAGGATGGCGAGTGGATCGAGGCCAAGGGTGTAGCCGAACCTCAGGTCGAAGGGAAAACCGACAAACTGTGGGTGCGCTTCGACAACTGGGCCAGCAAGATCCTGCCGATCAAGGGTGACTACTGGGTGATTTACCACGACGAGGATTATCGCGTGGCGCTGGTCGGCCATCCTGAACACAAGTACCTGTGGCTGCTGTCACGCACCCCGGAAGTCGATCAGGAAACCCGCGACAAGCTGTTGAGCGTCGCGCGTGAACAGGGTTACGACACCTCCGAGCTGATCTGGCGCAAGGCCGACTGACGCGCCCGTAGCCCGGATTGCATCCGGGCTACGCCTTCACTCCCAGTCCAGACGCGCGAGTTTCCATTCGTTGCCGTCGAGCCACCATTCAAGCTTTACCGAATAGTGCCGCGCGCTGTCGGGAACCAATCCTTCGGCACCGCTCAGGCCGACCTGTGCCTCGGTGTAGCCCTTGCTGGAAATTGCCGCGTCGATCCAGCTGTTCTTGCCCAGCGCGATCACCTGGATGTTCTTGTGGCGCAGGAACAGCAAGGTCATGGTGCGCTTGGCCCAGTCCCGATCCAGTTCCTGGCGGGCCAGGAAGTCGTCATGCAACTGATCCATCACCGCGCCGGTGCGCTTGCCTTCGATATTGTCCTGCAACTGCTGCACCGCGGCTTCGAGGGCGGCTTGTGGGTCGTCGCGAGCGCCACAGCCGATCATCGAAAGACTGAGCGCGACGAACAGCGACCAAACCAGATGACGCATCGACATGCTGAACTTCCTTTTCATGGTTATGATGCCGGGCAGAGCGGACACGGCAGTTGTAGCCCAGCCAACAGGAGCCAACCATGCAGACTTTGTATCCGGAGATCAAACCCTACGCCCGCCATGAGCTGGCAGTCGAGCCGCCGCACGTGCTGTATGTCGACGAGAGCGGCTCGGCGGACGGGTTGCCGGTGCTGTTCATCCATGGCGGCCCTGGGGCTGGCTGTGATGCTGCCAGCCGTCGCTACTTCGATCCGGCGCTGTACCGCATCGTCACCTTCGACCAGCGTGGGTGCGGCCGCTCGACGCCGCACGCGAGCCTGGAGAACAACACCACCCAGGCGCTGATTGCCGATATCGAGCGCATCCGCGAACACCTGGGGATAGACAAGTTCGTGCTGTTTGGCGGTTCCTGGGGTTCGACCCTGGCGCTGGCCTACGCACAGACACATCCGCAACGCGTTCACGGCCTGATTCTGCGCGGTATCTTCCTGTGCCGACCGCAGGAGTTCAGCTGGTTCTACCAGGAAGGTGCCAGCCGCCTGTTCCCCGATTACTGGGAAGACTACGTGGCGCCCATTCCCGTTGAAGAGCGTGGCAACCTGATGCAGGCCTTCTACAAGCGCCTGACCGGTGCCGATCAGATCGCCCAGATGCACGCGGCCAAGGCCTGGTCGACCTGGGAGGGGCGCACCGCCACGTTGCGTCCCAATACCCAGGTGGTCGATCGCTTCAGCGAGGCGCATCGGGCGCTGTCCATCGCCCGGATCGAGTGCCATTACTTCGTCAACGACGCCTTCCTCGAACCCAACCAACTGCTCCGCGACATGCCGAAGATCGCCCATCTGCCGGGTATCATCGTGCATGGTCGCTACGACGCCATTTGCCCGCTGGACAACGCCTGGGCGCTGCATCAGGCCTGGCCCAACAGCGAGCTGCAGATCATCCGCGATGCCGGCCATTCGGCGGCCGAGCCCGGCATTACCGATGCGCTGATGCGCGCCGCCGAGCAGATGGCCCGACGCCTGCTCGACATGCCGCCGGAGGATGCATGAAGCTGCTGATCCAGCGCGTCAGCGCTGCCCGAGTGGAAGTCGACGGCGAAGTGGTGGGCAGCATCGATCAGGGCCTGCTGGCGCTGGTCGGCATCGAGCCGCAGGACGACCAGGCCAGCATTGGCCGCGCCCTGCACAAGCTGCTCGGTTATCGTGTGTTCAGTGACGAGGCGGGCAAGATGAACCGCTCGCTCGCCGATGTGCAGGGTGGTCTGTTGCTGGTTTCACAGTTCACCCTGGCTGCCGACACCAAGAGCGGCATGCGCCCCAGTTTCTCCAGCGCTGCACCGCCTGCGCAGGGCGCGGCGTTGTTCGACGCCTTGGTCGAGCAGGCGCGCGCTCAGCACCCGCAGGTCGCTACCGGGCGCTTCGGCGCCAATATGCAGGTGCACCTGGTCAACGATGGGCCGGTGACCTTTCTGCTGGAGGTATAGCGGTAGCTTGTGGGAGCGAGCTCTGCTCGCGACTCGAACGCTTCGCGAGCAGAGCTCGCTCCTACGGTTGATCGTTCGTGCTTAGAACAACCTGGCCAGCAGCACCGGTACTGCCGTCTCCACGCGCAGAATACGTTCACCCAACTGCACTGGCTCCAAGCCTGCGGCTTCGCGCAGCAGCTCTATTTCATAGGGAATCCAGCCTCCCTCCGGGCCGATGGCCAGCGTCACCGGCTGTTCGACGGCGCGTGGGCAGGCCGGGTAGTCGCCGGGGTGGCCGACCAGGCCGAGGGTGCCGGTTGCCAGTGCTGGCAGGCGATCCTCGACGAAGGGTTTGAAGCGTTTTTCGATGCTCACTTCGGGTAGCACCGTGTCGCGCGCCTGCTCCAGGCCGAGGATCAACTGTTCGCGAATTTCTTCTGGCTGCAGGAAGGGGGTCTGCCAGAAGCTTTTCTCCACCCGATAGCTGTTGACCAGTACCAGGCGCGGCACGCCCATGCTGGCGATGGTCTGCAGGGTGCGCTTGAGCATCTTCGGGCGGGGCAGGGCGAGGATCAGGGTCAGCGGCAGTTTGGCCGGCGGCGCCTGGTTCAGTTCCACCGCGAGTTCGGCGCTGTCGGCATCCAGGCTGAGCAGATGCCCTTCGCCCATCAGGCCACCCAGACGACCGACGCGCAGGCGGTCACCCGCTTCGGCCCGGTGCACCTCATGCAGATGCTTGAGGCGCCGGCCCGTCAGGCGAACCCGATCGACGCCGATGAAGTCGGCGTCTTCCAGTAGCAGGAGATTCACGACAGCGGCGCAGGCGGCTGATCTTCGGGCTCGGCTTCTTCCTCGCCCTGTTGCTCATCGCGCTTGCGCTTGACCATTGCACCGGCGATCACGCCGCTTTCGAACAGCAGCCACATCGGCACGGCCAGCAGCGTCTGCGAGAACACGTCCGGGGGCGTCAGCACCATGCCGACCACGAAGCAGCCGACGATGACGTACGGGCGGCTCTTGCGCAGCGTGGCCACGTCGACCAGGCCGATCCAGATCACCAGGAAGGTGGCGATGGGAATCTCGAAGGCCACGCCGAACGCGAAGAACAGGGTCAGGACGAAGTCCAGGTACTGGCCGATGTCGGTCATCATCGCCACCCCTTCCGGGGTCACGCTGGCGAAGAAGCCGAACATGATGGGAAACACCACGAAATAGGCGAAGGCCATGCCGGCGTAGAACAGGAAAATGCTGGAAATCAGCAGCGGCACGGCGATGCGCTTTTCATGGCTGTAAAGCCCTGGCGCGATGAAGCCCCAGGCCTGGTGCAGGATCACCGGCATGCCGAGGAACAGCGCGCACATCAGGGTCAGCTTGAACGGTGTGAGGAACGGCGAGGCGACGCCTGTGGCGATCATCGTCGCGCCTGCCGGCAGGTAAGCGCGCAGCGGTGCGGCCACCAGGGCGTAGATATCCTGAGCGAAATAGAACAGGCCGGCGAAGATCAGCAGGATGATGACCACGCAACGCAACAGACGCGTGCGCAGTTCGGTCAGGTGCGAGACCAGGGGCATTTCCTGGTCGGATTCCGGGATGCGGCTCATGGCTGAGGATTCTTGTCCTGAGGCGGCTGGGGCGCGTCGGCTGCGGTTTTGCCAGCAGGGTCTTCAGGCTTGCCGAGCGCGGTGCCGGTCAGTTCCTGTTTCATCGCCTTCATTTCCCGCTCCAGTTCGAGGATCCGTTCGTTATGCAGCTGACGACGGATTTCGTCGGCACCGATTTCGCGCTCCACCTCGGCCTTGATCGAGTTGAAGCTGCGCTTTATCCGGCCGATCCACAAACCGGCGGTACGCACGGCACCCGGCAAGCGTTCAGGGCCCAGCACCACCAGGGCGACCAGGCCAACCAGCAGTAGCTCGGTAAAACCGATGTCGAACATGGCGGGGCGCTCTTAGTCTTTCTTCGCCGGCTCTTCGACCTTGCGTGCCTGGGCGTCGATGGTCTGGCCCTTGGGCTCTTCCACCGCCGGCTTGTCAGCCTCGGCGTTGTCCATCGATTTGCGGAAGCCCTTGACTGCGTCACCCAGATCCGAGCCCAGGTTCTTCAGGCGCTTGGTGCCGAACAGCATGACCACGATGAGCAGGATGATCAGGAGTTGCCAAATGCTGATACCGCCGAGACCCATGATGCGTTCTCCGTTGTGAAGGTTATTCGGATTGCGGTCGCGCGGCTTTTTCCGCGTGGCCGGAAAGGCCGAAACGGCGATCCAGTTCGTCCAGTACGGCCTGCGGGTGCTGGCCGAGGGCGGCGAGCATCACCAGGCTGTGGAACCACAGGTCGGCAGTTTCGTAGATCAGATCCGTGCTATCGCCACTGACGGCGGCGTCCTTGGCGGCGAGGATGGTTTCCACCGATTCCTCACCGACCTTTTCCAGAATCTTGTTCAGACCCTTGTGATACAGGCTGGCGACGTAGGAGCTATCGGGCGCTGCGCCTTTGCGCGCCTCCAGTACTTCGGCCAGGCGGCTCAGGGTGTCACTCATGGCTGTGTCCTGCATAGATGGCGTGCGGATCTTTGAGCACGGCGTCGACGGTTTTCCAGGCGCCGTTCTCGTACACGCGATAGAAGCAGCTCTCACGGCCGGTGTGGCAGGCGATGCCGCCCAGTTGCTCGACCATCAGCACGATGACGTCGGCGTCGCAGTCCAGGCGCAGTTCGTGCAGTTTCTGCACATGGCCGGACTCTTCGCCCTTGCGCCACAGCTTGCCACGCGAACGTGACCAGTAGATGGCGCGCTGTTCGCTGACGGTGAGGGCGAGGGATTCACGGTTCATCCAGGCCATCATCAGAATGCGGCCGGTCTGGTGATCCTGGGCGATGGCCGGCACCAGGCCGTCTTCGTTCCAGTGGATTTCGTCGAGCCAATCGTTCATCGGTGTTCCAAGTCTGCCGGGCGTGCCGGACTGTCAATTCGCCAAGTGTGCCAGTGCTGCTGCTGGCTGGCTATCGGCGCAGCACCAGATAGAGTCCGCCGCCGACCATCAGCCAGGCGGGCCAGGTGGCCAGCAGCGGTGCCAATCCCTGCATAGCGCCGGCGCCAATCAGTGCGGCGCCGAGTAGACGCAGCGGCCACTGAGAACCTTGCGCGGTGGATTGGGGCGCAGGTTGCTGTTGCAGGCGTTCGAGGGTGTCGCGGGCGATCTGCGACAGGTGCGGCACTTGCTCGGCCTGTTGTTGCAGGTTGCGCAGCAGGTGCAACGGGCTGATGCGTTCGCGCATCCAGCGTTCGAGGAAAGGCTGGGCGGTGCTCCAAAGGTCGAGATCCGGATAAAGCTGGCGGCCAAGGCCTTCGATGTTGAGCAGGGTCTTCTGCAGCAGCACGAGTTGCGGCTGCACTTCCATATTGAAGCGTCGCGCGGTCTGGAACAGGCGTAGCAGCAACTGACCGAAGGAGATGTCTTTCAGCGGCCGCTCGAAGATCGGCTCGCACACGGTACGGATCGCCGCCTCGAACTCGTTGACCTTGGTATCGGCTGGCACCCAGCCCGAGTCGATGTGCAACTGGGCGACCTTGCGGTAGTCGCGCTTGAAGAAGGCCAGCAGGTTGCGCGCCAGGTAGTCCTGATCCTCGTCGGTGAGGCTGCCGACGATGCCGCAGTCAATGGCGATGTATTGCGGGCTCCACGGCGTGCGCGTGCTGACGAAGATGTTGCCGGGGTGCATGTCGGCGTGGAAGAAACTGTCGCGGAACACCTGGGTGAAGAAGATTTCCACGCCGCGCTCGGCCAGCAGCTTCATGTCGGTGCGCTGGTCGGCCAGGGTGGCCAGGTCGGTGACCGGGATGCCGTAGATGCGCTCCATCACCAGCACCTGGTGGCGGCACAGATCCCAGTACACCTGCGGCACATACAGCAGTGGCGAGCCATCAAAGTTGCGCCGCAGCTGGCTGGAGTTTGCTGCCTCACGCAGCAGGTCGAGCTCGTCGTAGATGGTCTTCTCGTAATCGCTGACCACTTCCACCGGGCGCAGGCGGCGCGCATCGGCCGAGGCCTTCTCGGCGATGCGGGCGATCAGGAACAGCCAGGCCAGATCCTGACGGATGACCGGTTTGAGCCCCGGGCGCACCACCTTGACCACCACTTCTTCGCCGCTTTTCAGCCGTGCAGCGTGCACTTGGGCCACCGAGGCCGAGGCCAGCGGCTGGCTGTCGAAGCGGGCGAAGACTTCGCTCACCGGCGCGCCGAGTTGGCGCTCGATCAGGGCGATGGCCTGGTCTTCGGGGAAGGGCGGCACGCGATCCTGCAGGTGCGCCAGCTCATCGGCGATATCCGGCGGCAGCAGGTCGCGGCGGGTGGAGAGCAACTGACCGAATTTGATGAAGATCGGCCCCAGATCCTCCAGTGCCAGGCGCAGACGTGCACCGCGCGACAGGTCGAGCGGCTTGCGTGGCAGCCAGCGCCACGGCATCAGCCAAGACAACGCGCGCAGCCATACCGGCAACGGCAGTTCGAGGAGCAATTCATCCAGTTGGTAGCGGATGACCACGCGTTGGATGCGCAGCAGACGGCGAACGGCAAGCAGCTTCATGCGTCGGGCTTATGGGCAGAAGTGAGGCGCTCGATGCGTGCTTCCAGGCGGTCGAGGGCGAGTTTGAGGTGATCCAGCTCGGCGAAGCGCACATCGGCTTCACGCTGGCCGACCAGGGTGCGAGATTCTTCGGCCAGGTAGTCGGCCAGATCCTGTTTGAGGCTGGCGGCGCCATGAGTGGCCAGGTTTATGCGGCTGCGCAGGTGGCTGGCGAACAGCGTGGTGGCCACCGGGCCGAGCCAGCGCGAGACTTCGTATTCCCAGTCCAGCTCCAGATCCTGGAGGATGCCGGCCAGTTGCATCAGCACACCGCTGTCGCCATCGAGCGACACTTCGGGGCTGTGTAGCACGGCGGTCTTGTCGCGGCTCATGGCCAGGCGAACCAGGCTGGCGGCCGGCGCCGTGAGCGTGCAGTCGGCGGGGGCGTGCCACTGAGATGCCAACTGCAGACCTTCGCCGCTGGGCAGGATGAACAGCTCCAGCGCCGGGCTCTGGCAATGCACAGCGATAACCTTGCCGGCCAGGGCGTGCAGACGTGGCAACGCCGTACCGTCGAGGCGCAGGACGCGATTGAGGCCCGTCTCGACGCCGGCCAGCAAGCCCGTGATGAGCATTAAGGCTTGATGCCGCGGTGCAGGGCGACGATGCCGCCGGTCATGTTGTGGTAGGTCACGCGCTCGAAGCCGGCGTCGACCATCATCGCCTTGAGGGTTTCCTGATCCGGGTGCATGCGGATCGATTCCGCGAGATAGCGGTAGCTGTCCGAGTCGTTGGTGATCAGCTTGCCGGCCAGCGGCATGAAACTGAACGAATAGGTGTCGTAGATCTTCGCCAGCAGCGGGTTGCCGGGCTTGGAGAACTCCAGCACCAGCAGACGGCCACCTGGCTTGAGCACGCGCAGCATGGAGCGCAGGGCGTCTTCCTTGTGGGTGACGTTGCGCAGACCGAAGGCGATGGTGACCACATCGAAGTGGTTGTCGGGGAACGGCAGCTTCTCGGCATCGGCCTGGACGAACTGCACGTTGCCGGCCACGCCCTTGTCCAGCAGGCGGTCACGGCCGACCTTGAGCATGGAGTCGTTGATATCGGCCAGCACCACCTGACCGGTAGGGCCGACGATGCTGGAGAACTTGCGGGTCAGGTCACCGGTGCCGCCAGCGATATCCAGCACGCGATTGCCTGGGCGTACGCCAGAGAGCTCGATGGTGAAGCGCTTCCACAGGCGATGCAGACCGCCGGAGAGCACGTCGTTCATCAGGTCGTACTTGGCGGCTACCGAATGGAAAACCTCGGCCACTTTTTCCGCCTTCTGGCTTTCCGGTACGTCCTGGAAGCCGAAGTGGGTGGTGGGTTCCTGCTCCTGGGCCTTGCGTGGATCGCTCATGTCGCTCTCACCGGGTAGAAAACCGCACCATTCTAAAGCTGCGTGCGGCCTTTGTCTTGCCTGGGTGCCAGGTGGCTTGGCGGGCTGTTAGAGTGCTGTGACTTCATGCCGCAGTGCTGCGGTGCCTTTGTGTTCAAGGAGCTGTCATGTCCCGCATTCGTGTCGAACGATCCCATTCCCTCGGCCGTGAGGCCGCGCGCGAGAAGGCCGAACGCCTGGCCGAGCGCCTGGCCAGCGAGTACGACGTGCGCTACCGCTGGAACGGCGACACCCTGGAGTTCAAGCGCAGCGGTGCCGATGGCCAGATCGAGGTGGGCGAGGATCATGTGCGGGTCGAGGTCAAGCTCGGCCTGCTGCTGTCGGCCATGGGCGGGATGATCCAGCGCGAGATCGAGCAGGCGTTGGACAAATCCTTGGCGTAGAAGCAGCTTCAAGCGGCAAGCCACAAGCTTTAAGTCAGAGCGACAGCAGCCCGGTGCGTAGGGTGGATGTCGCTTTTTACATCCACCAGGTTGGTGGAGCGGTGAAGCGTGACTCACCCTACGGGCGTAGCGAGCCGCTGCTCTTAGTATGCGATTTCTAATTTTTCTCCTTAGGGTGTACTCAAGCCTGCACTCAGTGGGCGTTTCCGCTAACTGTCACAGCGCGTGAGGTGCACCATGTCGAAAGTAGCCGTGAAGAAAAAAGTCGAAGCCGTGGTCGAAGACAAGGCTGGCTTGTTCGTTGACGTGAAGGGCTATGCCCGCAAGATCTACCTCGCCGGCCTGGGTGCTTACGCCAAGGCAGGTGCCGAGGGGCTCGATTACTTCAAGGAGCTGGTCAAGGCCGGTGAGGGCGTCGAGACCAAGGGCAAGAAGCTGGTCGACGAGCAGCTCGAAGCCGCCAACAGTCAGATCGACTCGGTCAAGCAGTCGGTCAATGGCAACGTCAGCAGCGTCAAAGGCAAGGTCGAGGTTCAACTCGACAAGATCGAGAAGGCTTTCGATACTCGGGTGGCCGCAGCGCTCAATCGCATCGGCATCCCGTCCAAGCAGGATGTCGAAGTGCTCTCTGCTAAGCTGGACGAGCTGAGCGCGTTGCTCGAGCACGTCGCGCGTACCAAGTAAGGAGATCAGGATGGCTGTTAAGAAGAAAACCGAAAAGCAGACCAGCTCCTGGATCGGCGAGGTCGAGAAATACTCGCGCCAGATCTGGTTGGCGGGCCTGGGGGCCTATTCCAAGGTCAGCAAGGACGGCACCAAGCTGTTCGACACGCTGGTCAAGGATGGCGAGAAGGCTGAGAAGCTGGCCAAGACCGAAGTCGATAAGCAGGTGGATGCGGTGAAGACCAGCGTCGGCTCCCGCGTTGGCACGGCCAAGTCCAAGGTCGATGAGGTCAAGGGCAAGGCCTTTGGCAAGTGGAGCGAGCTGGAGGAAGCGTTCGACAAGCGTCTGAACAACGCTATCTCGCGTCTGGGCGTGCCAAGCCGCAACGAAGTGAAGGCGCTCAACGACAAGGTCGACACCCTGACCAAGCAGTTGGAGAAGTTGACTGGCGTGACCGCCAAGTCGGTGGCCAAGCCTGCGCCGAAAGCGGCCGCCAAACCCGCTGCCAAGCCAGCCGCGAAAGCACCTGCCAAGGCTGCTCCTAAAGCAGCCGCCAAACCTGCTGCGAAGGCTCCGGCCAAAGCGGCTGTGGCGAAACCGGCTGCTGCCGCTGCCAAACAGGCAGCCAAGCCAGCTGCGAAACCCGCTGCCAAGGCCGCCGCGAAACCGGTAGCCAAACCCGCAGCAGCTGCCAAACCGGCTGCGGCGAAGAAGCCGGCAGCGGCGAAGAAACCCGCTGCACCCAAGGCTGCTGCGAAGCCAACTGCACCGGCGCCGGTTGCTGCTGCGACCCCAGCCGCTGCGCCGGCCCCGGCCCCGGCTGCTACTCCGGCCACTCCAGCCAGCGCTTCCTGAGTCTCTTGGAAGCACGAACGCCCGGCCCAGCGCCGGGCGTTTGCATTTTGGGGTACGGCTCGCGTAGGGCGGGTGCAACCCGCCATCGGCGCTCTGGCGGGTTACACCCGCCTTACGATCATGGGCTGCGGTATCGAGCGTCAGGCTTCCAGATAACGCTGGGCCAGGTGCTCGACGGTACCGCGCGCAGGCTGCACCAGGTGCGGGGCGACCAGCATCATGATCTGGTAGACCACCAGACGTACCTCGCCGTCCTGGTCGATGATGCGCTGGTAATCGAGCGAGAACAGCAGGGTCAGGGTGATCTGCTCCACCAGTTGTCCCAGGGCGCGCGTGCCGCTGACCAACTGCCCTTCGGCCATCAGTCGCGCCAGCAGGGCCGCCAGGGTGCGCTTGAGCGCATTGAGCCAGTGGCGAATGCCACGCGCCAGTTTCGGCAGGCGCCCGGCCAGGTTGGACAGATCCTGAAAGAGAAAGCGGTACTGCGAAAGCCGCTCGACGATCAGGTGCAGGAACAGCCAGTAGTCTTCGACGTCCAGGCGGGCATCGGCCGGCGGGTCGAGCAAGGGCGCCATGTCGGCCTGGAAACGCTCGAACAGCTCCAGCACCAGCGGCTCCTTGCCGTGGAAGTGGTAGTAGAGGTTGCCGGGGCTGATCTCCAGCTCATTGGCGATTTCCAGCGTGGAGACATTGGGCTCGCCCTGCTCGTTGAACAGTTGCAGGGCGGTAAGCAGGATGCGCTCGCGGGTTTTCATCCGTGTCTTCTTTTTCGGGGCGCCTGGGGCGTGACGATAGCCTGGCCGGTATGACGCCGGCCATCGTTTTCAGCGGATATGCACGTAGTTGCCAGGCGCTGCTTCCATGGGCGGATGCTTGGCGCTGCCCAGGGCCATCAGCGTGTCACGCTGTTCGCCCGAGCGGGCCTGGATCCACTCCAGCCACAGCGGCCACCAACTGCCTTGCTGGTGCTGGGCATCATGGAACCAGGCGCGTGGATCCGAGGTGAGCTTGGTGTTCTCGTAGTAGTTGGCCTTGGGGTTGCCCGGCGGGTTGAGAATGCTCTGGATGTGGCCACTATTGGAGAGGATGAAGCGGCGATTGCCGCCGAGCAGCAGGGTCGAGCGGTACACGGCGTCCCAGGGCGTGATGTGGTCGTTGATGCCGGCCACGCTGAAGCTGTCGAGGGTGACCTTGCTCAGATCCACCGGCGTGCCGCAGACCTCGAGGGCACCGGCGCGGGTCAGCGGATTGTGCTTGAAGAAGTCGATCAAATCGCCGTGCAGGGCAGCTGGCAGGCGCGTGTTGTCGTTGTTCCAGTAGAGGA
The DNA here is from genome assembly GCF_057809355.1 of Pseudomonas sp. FG29. NCBI lineage: Bacteria > Pseudomonadati > Pseudomonadota > Gammaproteobacteria > Pseudomonadales > Pseudomonadaceae > Pseudomonas > Pseudomonas sp. FG29. The sequence goes on from NZ_JBMDJU010000004.1 coordinate 47,414, forward strand.
TGTCGAAAGCCGGTGGCTGTTTGCCGAGCAGGTAGTTGTTGATCCAGTAGTTCCAGATCAGGTCGTTCGGGCGCATCCAGGCGAATACCCGGGCCATGTCGCGGCCATCGAGCACGCCGTTCTGATAGGAGCGGCGCTTGGCCGACTCCAGGGTTTCCTCGTCGGCGAAGAGCATGGCCGGGCTGTCGATCTGGCTGTCTAGCAGGCTGACCATGTAGGTGGCGCTGGCGATCTTGCGCAGTTGCCGGCGCGCCTGCAGATGGCCCTGCAGGGCGGCGATGGTCAGGCCGCCGGCGCAGGCGCCGAGCAGGTTGACGTCCTTGCTGCCGGTGATCGCGCGGCAGGCGTCGACGGCTTCCTCGACGGCCTGTACGTAGCTCGACAGGCCCCATTCGCGATGCCGTGGATCCGGGTTGCGCCAGCTGATCATGAAGGTCTGCAGGTCGTTCTTCAGGGCGTACTGGACGAAGCTCTTGTCGTTGGACAGGTCGAATATGTAGTACTTGTTGATCTGCGGCGGCACGATCAGCAGTGGGCGCAGGTACTGCTTCTCGCTCATCGGCTTGTACTGGATCAGCTCCAGCAGCTCATTGCGAAAGACCACGGCGCCTGGCGTGGACGCCAGGTTACGACCCACCTCGAAGGCGTGCTTGCTGACCTGGCTGGGCATGCCGTCGTTGTGCAGCAGATCCTCGAACAGATGGCGCGCGCCAGTGAGCAGGCTGCTGCCGCCCGTATTGAACAGCTCCTTCATCGCCAGGGGATTGAGCAGGCTGTTGGAGGGCGACAGGGCATCGCCGAGCAGGGCGGCGAGAAAACGCGCGCGGGCACGATCATCGGCCGGCAGGTCACTTTCCTCGATCCAGGCGTTGAGCTGCTTCTGCCAGGCCAGGTAAGCCTGCAGACCGCGCTTGTAGAAGGGATTGAGGTGCCAGGTCGGGTCACTGAAGCGGGCGTCCTGCGGATTGGGTTTGTGCAGGGTGTCGCCGAGCAGCACGCGGCCCAGCTGACCGCCGAACGCCAGCAGATGGCGGGCGTTGTGCAGGGGATTGCGCAGGCTGTGGCCTGCCAGCAGACGCACGGTGGACAGCAGGTCGCGGCCGCGCACGCCGACTACCGCACTTTGGGCATTGAGAAAGCTGGCAGGCGCCGGCAAACCGCCGGCATTCGACTTGTCTCGCATGGGGCAACACTCCATCGTCAAACCGTGTAGACACTGTTAGGCGCTGCTGTCGGGAGCCGAAGCCCCTGATCCATTCGCAGCAAGGCCTGTACCAGACGCGCAGGAGGTGCATTCCAGACTGCCGCGTCGAGAATGGAAAAGGCCGCGAGCGGCCTTTTCGTCGAGCATCCTGAACATCGCGCACTAGGCTGGTGCGGTCAACCTGCTGGCGGTCTGCCAGTCATCCATTCAGTGACGCAGCGGTGCCGGCTGGGGGTGCATCACCGCGCGATGCCGCTCTTCCTCGAGGAATTTCATGATGATCGGCGCCACCGCTTCGGCGCGGGTCACCAGGAACAGGTGGCCGTCGTCGATGATGTGCAGTTCCGAGTTGGGAATACGCCAGGCCAGCAGGCGCATGTTGATCAGCGGGATCAGCGGATCGTCGTCGCCCGCCATCACCAGCGTCGGCTGGCGAATCTTGTGCAGCCAGTGGATGCTGGTCCAGCCGAGGCCGGCGAACAGTTGCCAGTAATAGCCCATCTTGCCGCCCGAGCGCACCTTGCTGGCATGCGCCATGGCCAGCTTGGGGTCGCGGCGGAAGGCGCCGCCATAGATGTCCGGGGCGATGCGAACACCGTAAGAGGGCTGTACGTAGCGCCGAGGACTGGCCATACGCCAGAGCACCTTGGGTTTGCCCGGCACCATCACCGCGCCGGCCGAGGTGGCGGCGAGAATCAGCTTCTTGCAGCGCTCCGGGTAGTCATGGGCGAATTGCTGCGCCAGGGCGCCGCCCCAGGACACGCCGATGGCATTGACCTGGCCATAGTCGAGGTAATCGAGCATGCGCGCCGCCAGCTTGGCCAGGCCGGGGAAGCGGTAGGGCGTGGCTGGCGTGGAGGAACCACCGACGCCGGGTACGTCGAAGGCGATCACCTCCATGTCCGGGTCGAGCGCCGCGACGAAGGGCATGACCAGCTCCAGGTTGGCGCCGATGCCGTTGAAGATCAGCAGCGGCACCAGTTGTCCGTTGCCGGGGCGCACTGCGGTGCGGATGGTCTGCCCATCGAGGTCGATGGTGCGGAAGACGAATGGTTGCGGCATGGGCGCAGCCCCTATCGAGTTGAGCGCTGGTGACGACCGTCCCGGCCGCTACCAGAATGACCAGGACACGCCTGGTTCGCCACGTCCGGCCAGGCCGTCGTGGCGTGCGGCACTTCCCAGTGCCGCATGCTGTTGCGCACGGGGCGCGGTCGATCAGCGCTCGTGCACATAGGTACCAGGCGAGGCTTCGCCGGCCGGGTATTTCTTGTTGCCCAGGCTGGTTGGGGTGTTCTTGGTCTTGCCCGAACGTTCGGCCAGCCATTTCTGCCAGTGCAGCCACCAGGAGTCGGCGTTCTTGGTCGCACTCTCCTGCCAGGCCGCCGGATCCAGCGGCATCTCGCTGTTGGTCATGTAGCGTGCCTTGGGATTGCCCGGCGGGTTGAGGATGCTCTGGATGTGGCCGCTGTTGGACAGCACGAACTCGCACTTGCCGCCGAACAGCAGCGCCGATTTGTAGCAGGACGTCCACGGCGTGATGTGGTCGGTGGTGCCGGCGACGACGAAGAAGTCGCAGTTGACCTGCTTGAGGTCGATGGCCGTTCCGCAGACTTCCAGCGCGCCCGGCCGGATCAGCGGGTTGGTCTGGAACATGTCGATGAACTCGCCGTGCAGCGCAGCGGGCAGGCGCGTGGTGTCGTTGTTCCAGTAGAGGATGTCGAACACTGGCGGCTCGTTGCCGAGCAGGTAGTTGTTGACCCAGTAGTTCCAGATCAGGTCGTTGGGGCGCATCCAGGCGAAGACCTTGGCCATGTCGCTGCCTTCCAGCACGCCGGCCTGGTAGGAACGGCGCTTGGCCGCTTCCAGGGTCTTCTCGTCGGCGAACAGCGCCACCTGGGTGTCGAGCTGGGTGTCGAGCACGCTGACCAGCAGGGTCAGGGCGTTGACCTTCTGCTCGCCGAGCGCCGCATAGTGGCCGAGCAGCGAGGCGGTGGTCAGGCCGCCGGAGCAGGCACCGAGCATGTTGACGTCCTTGCTGCCGGTGATGGCGCAGACCACGTCGATGGCCTCCTTGAGCGCCTCGATGTAGGTGGACAGGCCCCACTCGCGCTGTGCCTTGGTCGGGTTGCGCCAACTGACGATGAAGGTCTGCACCTGGTTGCGCAGGAGGAAGCGCGCCAGGCTCTTCTCCGGCGACAGGTCGAAGACGTAGAACTTGTTGATCTGTGGCGGCACCACCAGCAGCGGACGCTCGTGCACGCTCTCGGTGACCGGCTTGTACTGGATCAGCTCCAGCACGTCGTTGCGGAACACCACGGCGCCGTCGGTAGTCGCCAGGTTCTTGCCGACTTCGAAGGCCTCCATGTTCACCTGGCTGGGCATGCCGCCGTTGTGCACCATGTCCTTGGCCAGGTGCGACAGGCCGTCGAGCAGGCTCTTGCCGCCGGTTTCGAAGAAGCGTTTGACTGCCGCCGGGTTGGCCATGCTGTTGCTCGGCGCCATGGCTTCGGTCATCAGGTTGATCACGAAATGACCACGGCTGGCGTCCTGTTCCGACAGCGAGCTGTGCTCGATCCAGTCATGCAGTTCCTTGCGCCAGGCCAGGTAGGTTTGCAGGTAGCGGCGATACAGCGGGTTCTGGCTCCAGGCCGGGTCGGCGAAGCGGCGGTCGCCATCCTCGGGCTTGAGTTCGGACTGGCCGAGCAGGACGTTCTTCAGTTCGAGGCCGAAGTGGGCGATGTGCTTGGTGCTGTGGAAGGGTTGCTTGAGTGCCTGGCCGAGCACCATGCGCGCAGAGGTCAGAAGATCCCTGCCGCGGATGCCGATCACCGGGTTGAGTCCCAGTGTGTTTTCCGAAGCCTGGCGTTTCAGGTCTTCGCTGTTCTTTTCACTCATCTACGACGCTCCAATGTCCTGAGTCGCGTACCGGCCATGCTCACGGCGAAACAGTGGCCAGGTACTGCTCGGGTTGCCGGGGGCGGATCGAGTCCGCGTCATGCGTGCATCTGGTTGAGCCAAATGCAGGGAACCTGCCAGTTCCTTGGTTACCCGAGTTTTTGCCGTTAGGCAAGCTGGTCGATGGCGCAGGAGTATGCCGCGATAGTTTAGAAAAATCGTTCTAACTACCGGGCATCGAACAGGAAAGACGGAGCGGCCGCTCTGCGGCGAGGTTTTGCTGCCGAGTGTCAGAGCATCAGGCGGACGACGGATTCACTGGGGTCACGTGATTTGCCCGCTGCGGCCAGTTGCGCCAGATAGTCGGCCCACAGACTCTCCTGGCGGGTGGCCAGCTCGAAGAGGTAATCCCAGGTGAACAGGCCGCTGTCATGGCCGTCATCGAAGCACAGTTTCAGTGCATAGTTGCCGGCGGGCTCGATACGTTCGAGGCCGACATGGAGTTTGCCGGTTTGCAGGATCGGCTTGCCGTGCCCCTGGACTTCGGCAGAGGGTGAGTGCACGCGGAGGAACTCGGCGCTGAGCGAGTAGCTCTGTTCGCCGTAACGCAGCTCCAGGGTCTTCGACGCCTTGTGCAGTTTGATCGCGCTGGGAATGGGCATGGCTGAATTCCGTAATCTTTAGAAGGCGCTACGCCCTGGTGAGTGATGGCACCGTCCTGTAGGAGCGGATTTATCCGCGAATTTCGCGGCTGAAGCGGAATGCCGCCCAGCCGCTCCTACAGGATGACGCCGACCACCGGCGACTAGATCGTGCGACAGGGTTTACAGGATGTAGCGCGACAGGTCTTCGTCCTGCGCCAGCTCGCCGAGGTGGCCGTTGACGTAGGCGGCGTCGATGCGAATGGCCTGGCCATCGTGCTGCGCAGCCAGATCACCGGCGCTGAAGGACACTTCTTCCAGCAGGCGTTCGAGCAGGGTGTGCAGGCGACGCGCGCCGATGTTCTCGGTTTTCTCGTTAACCTGCCAGGCGATCTCGGCGATGCGCTTGATGCCGTCTTCGGCGAACTCGATATCCAGCCCTTCGGTCTTCAGCAGCGCGCTGTACTGCTCGGTCAGCGAGGCGTGCGGTTCGCTGAGGATGCGCTCGAAGTCTTCCGGGCTCAGCGCCTTGAGTTCGACGCGGATCGGCAGACGGCCCTGCAGCTCCGGCACCAGGTCGCTCGGCTTGCTCAGATGGAAGGCGCCCGAGGCGATGAACAGGATATGGTCGGTCTTGACCATGCCCAGCTTGGTGTTGACCGTGCAGCCCTCGATCAGCGGCAGCAGGTCGCGCTGCACGCCCTCACGCGAGACGTCGGCGCCGCCGGTGTTGCCACGCTTGGCCACCTTGTCGATCTCGTCGATGAAGACGATGCCGTGCTGCTCGACGGCTTCCAGTGCGCGGGCCTTGAGTTCTTCCTCATTGACCAGGCGCGCGGCTTCCTCGTCGCGTACCAGTTTCAGAGCATCGACGACCTTGAGCTTGCGGCTCTTTTTCTTGCCCTTGCCGAGGCCGGAGAAGAGGTTCTGCAACTGGCTGGTCATCTCCTCCATGCCCGGCGGGGTCATGATCTCCACGCCCATGGGCGACTCGGCCACCTCGATGTCGATTTCCTTGTCATCGAGCTGACCTTCGCGCAGGCGCTTGCGGAACAGCTGGCGGGTGTTGGAGTCCTCGTTGCGGGCCGGCTCGTCGCCGAAACCCTGGCGTGCCGGCGGCAGCAGGGCATCGAGGATGCGCTCTTCGGCGGCGTCTTCGGCGCGGTGGCGGACTTTGACCATTTCCTGCTCGCGCAGCATCTTCACGGCGGCATCGGCCAGGTCGCGGATGATCGATTCGACGTCGCGACCGACGTAGCCCACCTCGGTGAACTTGGTGGCTTCGACTTTCAGGAAGGGTGCATTGGCCAGCTTGGCCAGACGGCGGGCGATCTCGGTCTTGCCGACGCCGGTTGGGCCGATCATCAGGATGTTCTTCGGTGTGACTTCCTGGCGCAGGTCAGCCGGCAGTTGCATGCGCCGCCAGCGGTTGCGCAGGGCGATGGCCACGGCGCGCTTGGCGTCGTCCTGGCCGATGATGTGGCGGTTGAGTTCGTGGACGATCTCGCGGGGCGTCATGGACATGGAATCGGGCTCGCTATCGAATCGGGATGGAAGAACGGACGTCACTCGGGGGCGTCCAGTTCCTCGACGGTCTGGTGATGATTGGTGAAAACGCAGATATCGCCGGCGATGCCCAGCGCAGTTTCGGCCACTTCACGGGCGGACAGATCGGTCTTCATCAGCAGGGCGCGGGCGGCGGCCTGGGCGAAGTTGCCACCGGAGCCCATGGCGATCAGGCCTTCCTCGGGTTCGACCACATCGCCGTTGCCGGTGATGATCAATGAAGCGTCCTTGTTGGCCACGGCCAGCATGGCTTCCAGGCGGCTCAGGCTGCGGTCGGTACGCCAGTCCTTGGCCAGTTCTACGGCGGCGCGCACCAGATGGCCCTGGTGTTTCTCAAGCTGGCCTTCGAAGCGCTCGAACAGGGTGAAGGCATCGGCGGTAGCACCGGCGAAGCCGGCCAACACCTGACCGTGGTAGAGGCGGCGCACCTTCTTGGCGTTGCCCTTCATGACGGTGTTGCCGAGGGAAACCTGGCCGTCGCCAGCCATCACGACCTTGCCGTGGCGGCGTACTGAAACGATGGTGGTCAAGGGTGAATCTCCACGCTGCGGGGCGAATTGCCCGGATGGAGAATCAGATGGGGTGCCCGCTGCGGCTTTTCAACCGCCAGCGGGGGAATCGCTGATCAGCGGACTTGGCGCTGCTGCAACAACAGATTGCCGAAGCCGCTGGCGGCGAGGGATTTCTGCGCGGCGGCGAGTTGTTCGCGGGTGGCGAAGGGACCAACCAGGACGCGGTTCCAGGTTTCATCGCGCACCTTGCCGGCTTCGACCTGCACACTCTGGCCGAGCAGGATGATCTGCGCCCGCAACGCATCGGCATCTTCGCGACGGCGGAACGAGCCGGCCTGGAGGAAGAACTGCGTGGTCAGGGGCGCATTGGCGATCACCTGCGGAGCCGGCGGCGGCACTTCGCCCTTGAGCGCGGCTTCGGCACGGGCCGCATCGATCTTCGCGGCTTCCTCCGGCGTCACCGGCTTTTGCTCGGGCGCAGGCGGTGGGGTTTCCTCCAGCGCCTGCGGCAGGATCACCTCGGACTCCGGCAGCAGGGTATAGAAGTCGTATTTGGGTCGGGTCGGCTCGTCCGCCTTCGGTTTGGGCTCGACTTTGCTGCTCTTGGCAGCTTGTTCGCCCTTGTCGCGGCGTACTTCGTCACGCCCCGGTTCGAGGCTGAACAGGAACATGAAGAAGCCGCCGACCACCAGGCCGCAGGCCAGCCAGATCCAGCCGGGCACCGGCTTCTTCGCCGGTGCCTGATAGCGACTGGCGCCGCGTTTCGGCGCCGGCTTCTTGCGCGCGGCCATTTACATCCGCTCCAGGGTTTCCAGGCCGAGCAGCTCCAGGCCCTGCTTGAGGGTGCGGCCGGTGAGGGCCGCCAGGCGCAGACGGCTGTTGCGTGTGGCTTCGTCCTCGGCACTGAGGATCGGGCAGTTCTCGTAGAAGCTGGAGAACAGCCCGGCGATGTCGTACAGGTAGGCGCAGAGGATGTGCGGCGTACCTTTCTCGGCGACGTTGCCGAGCAGTTCGGCGAACTGCGCCAGCTTGGCAGCCAGGGCCTGTTCCTGGTCGGCGACCAGCGCGATCTGCCCGTCGATCTCGTCCACGGCCTTGCCCAGCTTGCGGAAGATGCTGGCTACACGGGTGTAGGCGTACAGCAGATACGGCGCGGTATTGCCCTCGAAGCTCAGCATCAGGTCGAAGTTGAAGCTGTAGTCGCTGGCGCGGTGCTTGGACAGGTCGGCGTATTTCACCGAGGCGATGCCCACTACGCGGGCGATCTGCCGCAGCTCGTCTTCGGCCAGCTCCGGGTTCTTGTCCTTGACCAGGCTGTAGGCGCGCTGCTCTGCTTCGTCGAGCAGTTGCACCAGCTTCACCGTGCCGCCGTCGCGGGTCTTGAACGGGCGACCGTCCGGGCCGTTCATGGTGCCGAAGCCCATGTGTTCCAGATCCATGCTGGCGGGTACGAAGCCGGCCAGGCGGGCGCAGGCGAAGACCATCTGGAAGTGCAGGGCCTGACGCTGGTCGACGAAGTACAGCACGCGGTCGGCCTTGAGCGTGCCGGCGCGGTAGCGGGTAGCCGCCAGGTCGGTGGTGGCATACAGGTAGCCGCCGCCAGCCTTCTGCACGATCAGCGGCAGCGGGTTGCCTTCGGCGTTCTTGAACTCGTCCATGAACACGCACTGGGCGCCGTTGTCTTCGGTCAGCAGGCCCTTGGCGGCGAGATCGGCGACCACCTGCGGCAGGTCGTCGTTATAGGCGCTCTCGCCCTTGACGTCGGCCATGCTCAGCTTGACGCCGAGGCGGTCATACAGCGCCTGGCAATGCGAGAGGGAGATGTCGTTGAAACGGTGCCACAGGCGCAGGCACTCGGCGTCACCGGCCTGCAACTCGACCACCAACTGGCGCGCGCGGTCGGCGAACTCCGGCGATTCGTCGAAGCGCTTCTTGGCTGCGCGGTAGAAACCTTCGAGGTCGGCCAGCTCACTCTCTGCGGCGGCCGGGTTTTCCTGCATGAAGGCCAGCAGCATGCCGAACTGGGTGCCCCAGTCACCGACGTGGTTCTGGCGGATCACCTCGTCGCCGAGGAACTCCAGCACACGCGCCACACCGTCGCCGATGATGGTCGAGCGCAGGTGGCCAACGTGCATTTCCTTGGCCAGGTTAGGCGCCGACAGGTCGACCACCACGCGCTGCGTCGAACCGTTCTTGCGCACGCCGAGCTTGGCATCGGCCAGCGCGGCTTCCAGGCGCTGGGCCAGGGCGTCGCTGTTCTGGAAGAAATTGAGGAAGCCCGGGCCGGCGATTTCCACCTTGGTGATCTGCTCATCGGCTGGCAGGGCAGCGATCAGCTTCTCGGCCAGGTCACGCGGCTTCATGCCGGCCGGCTTGGCCAGCATCATGGCGATGTTGCTGGCGAAGTCGCCGTGGCTCTTGTCCTTGGTGTTCTCCACCTGGATGGCCGGCGTCAGGCCAGCCGGCAGCACGCCGTCGGCGGTCAGGCGGTCAAGGGCTTGCTGGATCAGGTGGCGAATGCTGTCTTTCATGGTCGGCTCGGATGCCTTGGCTCGGTCGAAAACTGAGCATTATAAGAGCAGCTGCGAGCTGCAAGCCACAAGCGACAAGGAAAAGCGTGCCGCGTTTCTGTGGATAGGGTGGGCTTCAGCCCACCAAGACTGGCCGCTGTTGGTGCGCTGAAGCGGGACGCCGCCCGTCCCACCCGACGGACTGTTACAGCGCGTCGGCTCAGAACAGATCGATCGGGTCGACGTCCAGCGACCAGCGCACCGCGCGCCCGCCGGGCATCTGCTCCAGCGCCTGCAGCCAGGGCGTCAGCAGGCGATGCAGGGGGGCGCGGGCGTTGCCCTGCAGCAGCAGCTGCGCGCGGAAGCGGCCGGCGCGGCGCTCCATCGGTGCGGGGATCGGGCCAAGCAGTTCGATGCCGCTCAGGCCCAGCTCACCCAGCAGGTGCTCGGCTTCATTGCAGGCCTCGTCGAGAAAGGCCTCGGCCTGGCCCGGTTTGTGCGCTTCGGCGCGCAGCAGGGCCAGGTGGCAGAACGGAGGCAGGCCGGCGGCGCGGCGCTCGCTCAGGGCCTGTTCGGCGAAGGCGAAGTAGCCCTGTTCGGTCAATTGCACCAGCAGCGGATGGTCGGCCAGATGACTCTGGATGATCACCTTGCCTGGCTCCTCGGCACGCCCGGCGCGGCCAGCGACCTGCACGATCAACTGGGCCATGCGCTCGCTGGCACGGAAGTCGGCGGAGAACAGGCCGCCATCGGCATCGAGGATCGACACCAGGGTCACCCGTGGGAAATGGTGACCCTTGGCGAGCATCTGGGTGCCGACCAGGATGCACGGCTCGCCCTTGTTGATGGTGGCGAACAGGCGATCCATCGCGCCCTTGCGTGAGGTGCTGTCGCGGTCGATGCGCAGCACCGGGTAATCGGGGAACAGCACGGCCAGGCGTTCTTCGGCGCGCTCGGTGCCGGCCCCTACCGGGCGCAGGTCGACGTGTTGGCACTTCGGGCAGTTGCTCGGTTGGCGCTCGATATGGCCGCAGTGGTGGCAGCGCAGTTCCTGATAGCGCTGGTGCACGGTCATGCGCGCATCGCAGCGCGGGCATTCCGACAGCCAGCCGCAGTCGTGGCAGAGCAGGGTCGGGGCGAAGCCGCGGCGGTTGAGGAATACCAGCACCTGCTGGCCGGCTGCCAGGGTCTGGGTAATGGCCTGCTGCATTGGCCCGGAGATGCCCGAGTCCAGTGGCCGGCTCTTCACGTCCAGGCGCAGGAAGCGCGGCTGGCTGGCGCCGCCGGCGCGTTGGGTCAGCTTGAGCAGGGCATAGCGGCCGCTGTGAGCGTTGTGCAGGCTTTCCAGCGAAGGCGTGGCCGAGCCGAGGACGATGGGCAGGTCTTCCTGACGGGCGCGCACCAGGGCCAGATCGCGGGCGTGGTAGCGCAGGCCTTCCTGCTGTTTATAGGAAGCGTCGTGTTCCTCGTCGACGATGATCAGGCCTGGGTTCTTCATCGGCGTGAACAGCGCGGAGCGGGTGCCGATGATGATGTCGGCCTCGCCATCGCGCGCCGCCAGCCAGGCATCTAGACGATCACGGTCGCTCACCGCCGAGTGCAGCAGAGCGATGCGGGCGTTGAAGCGGCGGGCGAAGCGGTCGAAGGTCTGCGGGCCAAGGTTGATCTCGGGGATCAGTACCAGCGCTTGTTTGCCGGCCTCCAGGCACTGATGGATCAGCTGCAGGTAGACCTCGGTCTTGCCGCTGCCGGTCACGCCCGCCAGCAGGTAGGCGTTGAAGCGCCCCCAGCCCGAAGCCACGGCGTTGACGGCGGCGCGTTGCTCGGCATTCAGCGGCAGCTCGGGCTGCGCCAGCCAATGCCCGGGTTTGGCGTGGGGCTGGTTACGCCGCAGCTCGACCTTGACCAGGCCTTTCTCATGCAGCAGCTGCAGGCTGTCGCGATTGAGCTGCAACTGGCTGAGCAGGCTGTGAGCGACACCGTGCGGATGTTGCGCCAGGGCCTTGAGGGCTTCCTGCTGGCGCGGTGCGCGGGCCAGGCGCGGGTCGTCGACGCTGGCACCGGGCTTGGCCAGCCAATAGCGCTCCTGGTGCACCTGCGCCGGCTCACCCTGACGCAGCAGCACCGGCAGCGCCCAGCTCAGGGTGTCGCCGAGGCTGTGCTGGTAGTACTGCGCCGTCCACAGGCAGAGCTTGAACAGCGAGGCTGGCAGTGGTGGGCGTGCATCGAGCAGTTCGAGCGCGGGCTTGAGCTTGTCGGGCGGCACTTCGCTGTGGCTGTCGACCTCTATCAGAATGCCGATCATCTCCCGCCGGCCGAACGGCACGCGCAGGCGCGCACCCGGCTGCAGAGCGCTGCGCGACACGCCGGCAGGCGGTAGGTAGTCGAACAGGCGACGCAGCGGCGAAGGCAAGGCAAGGCGCAGGATCAGGTCGGGCACGCAGGGGCTCCATGGCTGGGCGAGCGATCTTACCATGCGACAGTCGGCGCTCTGCGCGGCTTGCATAGCCCTGAACGTCTGGTAAGATTCGCGGCTTATTTCTGTGCGGTGCCTGACGTTGGGTCGGGTGGCGGCACGACTACCCCGAGGAAAGCACCATGAAAGCCGATATCCATCCGAATTACGTCGAGATCGAAGCCACCTGCTCCTGCGGCAACGTGATCAAGACCCGCTCCACCCTGGGCAAGAACCTGAGCCTGGACGTTTGCTCCGAGTGCCACCCGTTCTACACCGGTAAGCAGAAAGTGCTGGACACCGGCGGCCGTATCGATCGCTTCAAGCAGCGTTTCGGCGTATTCGGCGCCAAGTAAGCGACCGAACGATAACGGAACGTGCCATGCACCTTTCCGTGAATCTGAAAAAGGCGTCCCTGGTGGGCGCCTTTTTCGTTTCTCTGCTGTGGCTGGAATTCGCTCAGGCGTTCTGCCCGGTGCGGGCCGACCTGCCGCAGGTTGCCGTGCGCCAGGTGGTGGATGGCGATACGCTGCGCCTGGTCGATGGTCGCAGTGTGCGCCTGATCGGTATCAATACCCCGGAGCTGGGGCGCAAGGGGCGCAGTGACGAGCCCTATGCCGTGCAGGCCAAGCGCCGCCTGCAGGCGCTGGTCGAGGCCAGTGGCGGCAAGGTTGGCGTGCAGCCTGGCAAACAGGGCAAGGATCATTACGGTCGTACCCTGGCGCATCTGTATGACCGCAGTGGACATAACCTCGAAGCTCAGTTGCTCAGTGAAGGCCTCGGTTTCATGGTCGCTTTCGCGCCCAATACGCAATTGGTGGGCTGCCAGGTGCAGGCCGAGCGTAAGGCACGCCAGCAGCGCCTGGGCTTGTGGCGAGATGAGCAGGTCAAGCAGGCGGGGCAGTTGCGCCGCAGCGGCTTCGCCCTGATAGGCGGGCGCATCACCGATGTGCAGCGCAATCGTGGCGGTCTGTGGTTGGAGATGGATGGCAATCGCGTATTGCGCGTGGCGCCCGAGTTGCTCGCGGTGTTCGACGAGCGCGCTTTGTCGCGCTTGAAGGGGTGGCGTGTCGAGGCGCGTGGCTGGGTGATCGATCGACAGGCGCGAGGCGAGAGCAAGTCGGGCCAGGCGCGCTGGCTATTGCCATTGACCCATCCTGCGATGCTGGAGGTGCTGCCATGATGCGTATGTTGGTGATGTGTCTGGCATTTACCTGGCTGGCCGGCTGCGCGGTCAACCCGGCAACCGGGCGCAGCGATTTCGTGATGATGAGCGAGCGCCAGGAACTGGATATCGGCGCCCGCTACAACCAGGAAATTCTCAAGCAGAACCCTCGCTACGACGACGCCAGGCTGCAGGCCTATATCCAGCGCGTCGGCGAGCGGGTGGCGCGCAGCAGTCACCGCAATCAGCTCAAGTATGTCTTTACGCTGGTGGATAGTCCGGACGTCAACGCCTTCGCCCTGCCTGGCGGCTACATCTATATCCATCGCGGCCTGCTCGCTTACCTCAACTCCGAAGCCGAGTTGGCCGCTGTGCTCGGTCACGAGGTCGGTCACGTCACGGCGCGTCATAGCGTGCGCCAGCAGAGCCAGTCGATGGCCTGGGGCTTGCTCGGTCAGGCAGCAGCCATCGGTACCGGCGTTGGCGCGGTGGGCGATGTCGCCAATGTCATGGGCAACGCCTTCGTACGGGGTTACGGTCGCGATATGGAGCTGGAGGCCGACGGTCTCGGCGCGCAGTATCTGGCACGTGCCGGCTACGACCCGCAGGCGATGATCGAAGTGGTCAAGGTGCTGAAGAATCAGGAGACCTTCGCTCGTGATCAGGCCGCCAAGCGCGGAGAGGCGGTGCCCGACAGTGGCGGCTATCACGGTCTGTTCGATACGCACCCGGACAACGACCGACGCCTGCAGGAAGTGATCGGCCCGGCCCGTGCCTTGGCGGGTGGACAGCAGGAAGTGGGGCGCGATGTCTTCCTGCAGATACTCGATGGCCTGGTATTCGGTGACTCGGCATCCAGTGGCATTCGGCGTGGTCAGCATTTCTATCACGGGCCGCTGGATTTCACCCTGAGCTATCCGCCGGGGTGGCAGATGGTCAATCGCCCGGACGTGTTGATCGGTCACAGCACAGATGAGCAGGCCTTCATTGCCATGACGCTCGAGGCAGCAGACAAGCGTCTCACGCCTGCGGAGTTCCTGCGTAAGCGCGCCGGTAGCCAGCGCCTCGTTGCAGGTGAGGCTCTGCAGGTTGGGGCGTTGCGGGGTTATACCGCCGTACTGCCTGGGCAGTCGGCTCGTCGGGTGGCGGTGATCTATCGCGGAGACAGCGCCTTTCTGTTCGTGGCGGCAGTCAAGGGGCGCGCTTCGCTGGAGACCGAGGATGAGCGTTTCCTCAGTGTGATTCGCAGCTTCCGTGCGCTCACGGCGCAGGAGCGCAAACTGGCGGAGCCGGTGCGGTTGCAACTGGTGCGTGCGAAAGCGGGTCAGCGTCTGGCGAATCTAGTCGGTCAGGGCGCCGCTGCGGAGGGAGGCGAAGCGCGTTTGCGCCTGCTCAATAACCTTTACCCTAGCGGTGAACCGCGCGCTGGAGACTGGGTGAAGACGTTACGCTGAGTCGGCGGTTACAGCGCGACCGAACAGTCTTGTCGAGCTGTATACAACTTGCGTATCCTCGGCCGCCTGCCCATTCAACAGCAACAAAAGCGGAACGCCACTATGTCTGATCTCAAAACTGCCGCTCTCGAGTATCACGCTCAGCCCCGTCCCGGTAAGCTCAGCGTCGAGTTGACCAAGGCCACTTCCACCGCCCGCGACCTGTCGCTGGCCTACAGCCCGGGCGTTGCCGAGCCGGTGCGTGAAATCGCCCGTGATGCCGAACTGGCCTACCGTTACACCGGTAAAGGCAACCTGGTCGCCGTGATCTCCGACGGTACCGCCATCCTCGGTCTGGGCAACCTCGGCCCGCTGGCTTCCAAGCCGGTCATGGAAGGCAAGGGCGTACTGTTCAAGCGCTTCGCTGGCATCGACGTGTTCGACATCGAAGTCGATTCGGAAAGCCCGCAGGCCTTCATCGACACGGTAAAACGCATCTCCATCACCTTCGGCGGCATCAACTTGGAAGATATCAAGGCCCCCGAGTGCTTCGAGATCGAGCGCGCGCTGATCGAGCAGTGCGACATCCCGGTGTTCCACGATGACCAGCATGGCACTGCCATCGTCACCGCTGCTGGCATGCTCAACGCGCTGGAAATCGCCGGCAAAACGCTCGAAGAAGCGAAGATCGTCTGCCTGGGCGCCGGTGCTGCCGCCATCTCCTGCATGAAGCTGCTGGTGAGCATGGGCGCCAAGGTCGAGAACATCTTCATGATCGACCGTCAGGGCGTGATCCACGCCGGCCGTGACGATCTGAACCAGTACAAGGCCGTGTTCGCCACCGAAACCGACAAGCGCACCCTGTCCGATGCGCTGGAAGGTGCCGACGTGTTCGTCGGTCTGTCCGGTGCCAACCTGCTGGGCGCGGAAGACCTGCAACGCATGGCGCCGAACCCGATCGTGTTCGCCTGCTCGAACCCGGATCCGGAAATCAAGCCGGAACTGGCTCATGCCACCCGCAACGACGTGATCATGGCAACCGGTCGCTCCGACTACCCGAACCAGGTCAACAACGTACTCGGCTTCCCCTTCATCTTCCGTGGAGCGCTGGACGTCCGTGCCACCCGCATCAACGAGGAAATGAAGATCGCCGCTGCCCTGGCGCTGCGTGATCTGGCCAAGCTGCCGGTGCCTCAGGATGTCTGCGACGCCTATGGTGTCGATTCCCTGAGCTTCGGTCGCGAGTACATCATTCCGAAACCGATGGACAAGCGTCTGATCACCGTGGTCTCCGATGCCGTGGCCAAGGCTGCGATCGAATCCGGCGTAGCCACGCTGCCCTATCCGAAGCACTACCCGCTGAGCTCGGTGGATGACGTGTTCAACGGCTAAGCCGTTGGATGCAGCAAACAAGAAACCCGCCTAGGCGGGTTTTTTGTTGAGTGCGATTTTGCTGCAAGCGACAGGCTCTTGCCTGCGGCTTGCAGCTGGCTTCAGAACAGATCGATCGGCGCCATTTCATCGGCGGGCAGAGGGCTGCCGGGCGCGCCGCTACCTGGTTCGAACTCATTCATCGGCGGCGGTGAATCCTCGCTCTTGAACACCTCGAAGTAGGCGTCCGGCGTGCCGGGCGATGCCGCGCGACCGCTGACGGGATCGACCCGCAAGGTCAGGATGCCCTTGGGCTCCTTGGGTGCATGGTTGGGGCGATCCTTGAGCACCGGCCCCATGTAGTTCATCCAGATCGGTAGCGCCACGGTGCCGCCGTACTCGTTGCGGCCCAGGCTTTCCGGCTGGTCGAAACCGGCCCATACGGTGGTGACGTAGTCGGCGTTATAGCCGGAGAACCAGCTGTCCTTGGACTCGTTGGTGGTACCGGTCTTGCCAGCCAGGTCATTACGGCCCAGCGCCATCGCTCGGCGGCCTGTACCGCGACGAATCACGTCCTGCAGCATGCTGGTCATGATGTAGGCCGTGCGCTCGTCGATGATCTGTTCGGCGACCTTCGGTTCTTCCGCCGGCAGCTCGTTGTCGGTGCTGAGCGCCAGGCTGGCGTCATCCGCCGCCGGAGCCGTGCCGGGAACGCGGGCGGGGTTGGCGCGGAACAGCGTTTTGCCGTTGCGGTCGTCGATACGCTGGATCAGGTAAGGCTCGATCTTGTATCCGCCGTTGGCGAAGGTCGCCCAGCCTTCGGCAATTTCCAGCGGTGTGAGGCTGGCCGTGCCGAGTGCCAGCGACAGATTGCGTGGCAGATCCTGCTCGCTGAAGCCGAAACGCTGGATGTAATCGAGTGTGCGAGAGACGCCGAGATCCTGCAGCAGGCGAATCGAAACCAGGTTGCGCGACTTGTACAGCGCCTCCCGCAGACGGATTGGGCCGAGAAAGGTGTTGTTGTCATTCTTCGGCCGCCATTTCTGCGACAGGTAGTCGTCGGAGAGAATGATCGGCGCGTCGTTGACCAGGGTCGCGGCAGTGTAGCCGTTGTCCAGCGCGGCACTATAGATGAAGGGCTTGAAGCTGGAGCCAGGTTGGCGTTTGGCCTGTACCGCGCGGTTGTAGTTGCTCTGGTCGAAGGAGAAGCCGCCGACCAGAGACTGAATCGCCCCGCTGTAAGGATCGAGCGAAACCAGCGCGCTCTGCGCGGCGGGAATCTGCACGAAGTTCAGGCTGCCGTCGCTCTGGCGTTGCACCCTGACGATGTCGCCGACCTTGGCCACGTCCGCTGGTTGCTGTGGGCGCGGGCCGAGGCTGTTGGTATTGAGGAAGGGGCGTGCCCATTTCATGCTGTCCCAGGACACGGCCTGTTCTTCGCCGTTGCGAGTCATCACGAGAATGCCGCTCTTCTCCACCTGTGTGACGACCGCGGGTTCCAGGCCGCCTATGGTGCGGAACTTGCCCAGCTCGGTCAGCCAGGTTTCCCGTGTCATGCCGGGAAGGCGGCTTTCCGGGCCGCGATAGCCATGGCGCTGGTCGTAGGCGATCAGCCCGTCGCGTAGCGCGGTGTTGGCGATCTCCTGCAGGGTGCTGGGGACGGTGGTGGTGACGTTGTAGCCCTCGGTGTACGCCTCGCTGCCGTAGCGCCCAACCATCTCGGCTCGCGCCATCTCGGCAATGTAGGGGGCGTTCAACTCGGGAGTGGGGACGTGGTAGCGGGCATCCACTTCCTCTGCCAGCGCGCTCTCATAGCGGGCTTGGTCGATGCGCCCGAGTCGATAGAGGCGACCGAGAATCCAGTCACGACGTTCCTTGGCGCGGGTCGGGTTGACCAGCGGGTTGTAGCGCGACGGCGCCTTCGGCAGGCCGGCGATCATGGCCATCTGAGCCAGCGACAGATCGCGGATGGATTTGCCGTAGTAGACTTGTGCGGCTGCCTCGATACCGTAAGCGCGGTTGCCGAGGTAGATCTTGTTCACGTAGAGCTCGAGGATTTCGTCCTTGCTCAACTCACGTTCGATCTGCAGTGCCAGAAGAATTTCCGTGGCTTTGCGCGAGAAGCTGCGCTCGTTGGTGAGAAAGAAGTTCTTTGCCACCTGCATGGTGATGGTGCTTCCACCGCTCTGTATCTGGCCGCTCTTCAATAATTGCGTGGCAGCGCGCATCAGGCTGGTCACATCGACGCCATAATGGTTGGCGAAATTATCGTCCTCGGCCGCCAGCAGTGCGCTGATGAAATCCTTGGGGATTTCGTCGAAGCGAATGGGGGAGCGTCGCATTTCACCGAACTCGGCAATCAGCTTGGCATCGCTGCTGTAGACGCGCAGCGGAATCTGCAACTGAACCTGGCGCAGCGACTCGACGGACGGAAGGGTAGGGCTAAGATAAAGGTATGCGCCGCTTAAACTGAGCAACAGTCCACAAAATGCGGCAACGCAAGACCACCAGAAGAACTTCAGCAGGCGCATCAAAATGTCAGGAATTCCAAGTAAAAGAATGAGTTAAGCAGTAGCCGAGGCTAAAAGGGAAAAACTGATCACATTATAAGCGTTTTTTCCTCGGGGTAGCCATTTGCGCTTCTGTCAAGACTGATATTTAATGTGGAAAAACATAAATAGTCCGTAAGTCGCGGATGCCAATAGGAAAACGGTCGTGCTAGGGCTCTTCAAGAAGAAAGCGAATACGCTGCTGGGGATCGATATCAGCTCGACCTCGGTCAAGCTCCTCGAATTGAGTCGCTCGGGAAGCCGCTACAAGGTAGAGGCTTACGCCGTCGAGCCGCTCCCGCCGAATGCTGTGGTGGAAAAGAACATCGCCGAACTCGAAGGGGTGGGGCAGGCGATTTCTCGCGTGCTGGTCAAGGCCAAGAGTGGCGTCAAGAGCGCTGCAGTGGCGGTGGCAGGTTCCGCCGTGATTACCAAGACCATCGAGATGGAAGCCGGGCTTTCGGACGACGATCTGGAGAACCAGCTGAAGATCGAAGCCGACCAGTACATTCCTTACCCGCTCGAAGAAGTGGCCATCGATTTCGAGGTTCAGGGGCCTGCGGCCCGCAACCCCGAGCGTGTCGAGGTGCTGCTCGCGGCCTGTCGAAAAGAAAACGTCGAAGTGCGTGAGGCAGCGCTCGCCCTGGCTGGGCTGACCGCCAAGGTCGTCGATGTCGAGGCTTATGCTCTGGAGCGTGCCTATGGTCTGCTCGAGGCGCAGTTGGGTGCCGGGCACGATGAGCTGACCGTCGCAGTGGTGGATATCGGCGCCACCATGACGACGCTGAGTGTTTTGCACAACGGGCGCACCATCTACACCCGTGAACAGCTCTTCGGTGGCAAGCAACTGACCGAGGAAATCCAGCGCCGCTATGGTCTTTCCGTTGAGGAGGCCGGGCTGGCCAAGAAGCAGGGCGGCTTGCCGGACGACTACGATGCCGAAGTGTTGCAGCCCTTCAAGGAGGCGGTCGTTCAGCAGGTGTCGCGCTCGCTGCAATTCTTCTTCGCGGCTGGTCAGTTCAATGATGTCGACTACATCCTCCTGGCTGGTGGCACGGCATCGATCCCTGATCTCGATCGTCTCATTCAGCAGAAGATCGGAACGCAAACCCTCGTGGCCAATCCCTTCGCCGACATGGCGCTGGGCAGCAAGGTCAATGCTGGTGCGCTGGCCAGTGATGCGCCGTCACTGATGATTGCCTGTGGTCTGGCGATGAGGAGTTTCGACTGATGGCACGGATCAACCTACTTCCCTGGCGTGAACAGCTACGAGAAGAGCGCAAGCAGCGCTTTCTCGTCAGTCTCGTTGGCGTGCTGATTGTCGCGGCAGGTCTCGTCTTTCTGGGTGACCAGATGCTGTCCTCAGCTATCGATAACCAGAACGCACGAAATGGCTTCATCAAGAAGGAAATCGCGGTTCTGGATGCGCGAATCAAGGAAATCAGCGAGCTGAAAACGCGTCGTCAGCAACTGCTCGAGCGGATGAAGATCATTCAGGACTTGCAGGGTAACAGGCCGATCATCGGGCGTATCTTCGACCAGTTGGTAAGAACCTTGCCTGATGGTGTGTATTTCACCAGCGTGAAGATGACTGGCAAGGACATCGCCATCGTCGGGGCTGCCGAGTCCAATAACCGGGTTTCCAATCTCATGCGTAATCTCGATGCCTCCGAGTGGCTGACGGCGCCTAATCTGACCGAGGTGAAAGCCGTCACGGCTGGCGCGGTGGACCAGGCCAACGTGTTCCAGTTGACTGTCAAGCAGACGCAGCCCGATCAGCAGCAGCCGGAGGCCGGGAAATGAGTATTCGCGAGTCTCTGGAAAGTTTGCGCAGCGTAGATATCAATGAACTCGATGTTAATAACGTCGGGTCGTGGCCTGGACCGGTCAAGTTCATTGCGGGCTTGCTGTTGTTTATCGTTGTGCTGGTTCTTGGTTACAACTTTCACCTGAAAGATCTTCAGGCGGCTCTGGAGCGAAGCCAGCAAGAGGAAACTACGCTCAAACAGCAATTCTCCAGCAAGGCCTTTCAGGCTGCGAATCTTGAAGCCTACAAGGAGCAGATGAAGGAAATGGAGGTGTCTTTTGGGGCATTGCTCAAGCAATTACCCAGTGATACCGAAGTTCCTGGTCTTCTAGAGGATATTACGCGCACCGGATTGGGCAGCGGCCTGGAGTTTCAGGAGATCAAGTTGCTACCTGAGGTGACGCAGCAGTTCTATATCGAATTGCCGATTCAGATTAAAGTCACGGGCACTTATCACGACCTAGCGACCTTCGTCAGCGGTGTGGCCAGCCTGCCGCGTATCGTCACCCTGCATGACTTTCAGTTGGCGCCGGCGGGTGCCGACAGCTCCACTCGGTTGAGCATGCAAATCATGGCTAAAACCTATCGCTACAACGACAAGGGGGCTCAATGATGCGTTTTGCTCGCATGGCTCTCGTAGTGAGTGTTTCCCTGCTTGCGGGTTGTGGAGCGGGTGGGGACTTTTCTGATTTGCGTGCCTACATGGACGAGGTGCGTGCCAAGCCGAAAGGTGCAATAGAACCCCTTCCGACTTTTCAGCCTTACGAAAGCTTTACTTACAGGGCTGCATCATTGCGAAGCCCGTTCCAGCCCCCTGTCAAAATCGATGTCGTCGCTCGTCAGAAGGGGTCAAAGGAAATCAAGCCTGACGAAAGCCGAGTCAAGCAGTTCTTGGAAGGTTTCAATATCGAAACGTTCCAGATGGTAGGAACCTTGAGGAATGACCACGAGCTTTTCGCGCTGGTTAGCGGCGCAGGGGGGGTTCATCGGGTCAAGGTTGGCGATTATCTGGGGCGTAACGACGGCAAGATCACTGCCATCGACGAGTCCAGAATCGATGTGATCGAGATCGTTCCGGATGGTGAGGGTGGCTGGCTGGAGCGTCCTCGTACGCTGCCCTTGAAGGAGCGCTCCTGAAGGAGCAAATGAAGAAATGAATACCAATAATCTGTCTGCCAAGCAGGGTACGAAAATGAATGGCTCTCTCTCGCATCTGAGCGTCGCACTGATGGCGGTACTGTTATCGCCTTCGGTTCTGGCTGCGAATCTTCAGGGTATGGATGTCGCAAGCCTGCCAGGCGATCGTGTCGAGCTGAAGCTCTCCTTCGATGAGCCGGTCGCAGCTCCTCGTGGTTACACCATCGAGCAGCCGGCGCGTATCGCTCTCGATCTTCCAGGTGTATCCAACAAGCTTGGCACCAAGAACAAGGAGCTGGGCGCTGGCAATGCGCGTAGCGTGACTCTCGTCGAGGCCAAGGATCGTACGAGGTTGATCGTCAACCTGACTGCTCTGGCGCCTTACAGCACGCGCGTCGAGGGCAACGATCTCTATGTTCTTGTCGGTGATGCTGCATCTGCAGCGAGTCGTCCTGTTGCGACGCCACCGGCTCCGGTCGTTCAGGCTCCGCAAAACAAGGCCTATGGTGTGCAAGCCAAGGCTGTGAGCAATATCGATTTTCAACGTGGCGAGCAGGGCGAAGGCAATGTGGTCATCACGCTGTCCGATGCCTCGGTGAGTCCGGATATTCAGGAGCAGGGCGGAAAGATTCGTCTGGACTTCGCCAAGACTCAACTGCCCGAATCGTTGCGTGTGCGTCTGGATGTCAAGGATTTCGCTACGCCGGTGCAATTTGTCAGTGCGACCGGTACGGGCGATAAGGCCAGTATCCTGATCGAACCGGTTGGTCAGTACGACTACCTCGCCTACCAGACCGACAACAAGCTGACGCTGAGCGTCAAGCCGATCAGCCAGGAGGATGTAGAGCGTCGCAACGCGGATCGGTTCGCTTACACGGGTGAAAAACTGTCGCTCAATTTCCAGGACATCGATGTTCGCTCGGTTCTTCAGTTGATTGCGGACTTTACCGATCTGAATCTGGTCGCCAGCGATACCGTTGCTGGCAATATCACCTTGCGCTTGCAGAATGTGCCCTGGGATCAGGCGCTGGATCTGGTTCTGAAAACCAAGGGATTGGATAAGCGCAAGGTTGGTAACGTGCTGCTCGTCGCGCCTGCCGATGAAATTGCGGCGCGTGAACGCCAAGAGCTTGAGTCGCAGAAACAGATTGCCGAGCTGGCGCCGCTGCGTCGCGAGCTGATTCAGGTCAACTATGCCAAGGCTGCGGATATGGCCAAGCTGTTCCAGTCGGTCACCAGTGCTGATGGCGCTTCTGATACCCGTGGCTCTATTACGGTAGATGATCGCACCAACAGCATCATCGCTTATCAGACTCAAGAACGTCTGGATGAGTTGCGGCGCATCATCGCTCAGCTCGATATTCCAGTGCGTCAAGTGATGATCGAGGCGCGTATCGTCGAGGCCAATGTCGACTATGACAAAGCGCTTGGTGTGCGCTGGGGGGGGGCTGCAACCAGTGGCAACTGGTCTGCTTATGGTAAGGACGGTGCGACATCATTCAAAGACGGTGTTGCGGCCCTGCCTGGAACTGACAAGGTTGGTAACCTTACTCTAAAAGAGGGGACTGCACCGGTGCCTTTCGTAGATCTTGGCGCCGCCAATAGTACCTCTGGGATTGGTATTGGTTTTCTCACAAATAGTGTGACGCTGGATCTGCAGCTTTCAGCCATGGAGAAAACCGGTAACGGTGAAATCGTCTCTCAGCCCAAAGTAGTTACGTCGGACAAGGAAACTGCCAAGATCCTCAAAGGGCAGGAGGTTCCTTATCAGGAGGCGAGTTCGAGTGGCGCGACCAGCACCTCGTTCAAGGAAGCTGCACTCTCGCTGGAAGTTACTCCGCAAATCACGCCTGATAACCGCATCATCATGGAAGTCAAAGTCACCAAAGATGCGCCTGATTTTGCTCGGGCACTCAACGGCGTGCCGCCCATCAACAAGAACGAAGTGAATGCCAAGGTGCTGGTAAGCGATGGTGAGACGATCGTCATTGGTGGCGTGTTCTCCAATACTCAAACCAAGTCTGTAGAGAAGGTACCGTTCCTGGGGGATCTGCCTTTCGTCGGCCGAGTATTCCGCCGTGACATCGTTGCTGACAACAAGGCCGAGTTGCTGGTTTTCATTACTCCGCGCATCATGAACAACCAAGCCATTGCCGTGAATCGATGACCTAAGTGCGGAATGTAATCCTCGTTGGCCCGATGGGAGCTGGAAAGAGCACCATCGGGCGTTTGCTTGCCAAAGAACTGCGTTTGCCCTTCAAGGACTCCGACAAGGAGATCGAGCAGCGTACCGGTGCCGACATTCCCTGGATCTTCGATGTCGAGGGGGAGCAGGGATTTCGGGAGCGCGAGCAGGCGGTGATCGCCGAGCTGGCGCAGCAGGATGGTCTGGTGCTGGCCACTGGCGGTGGCGTCGTGATGCGTCCGGAGAACCGGCGTGCCTTGCACGCAGGCGGTCGTGTGGTCTATCTGCATACCTCCGTCGAGCAGCAGATTGACCGTACGGCGCGTGATCGCAATCGCCCTCTTTTGCGTACGGCCAACCCTGCTCAAGTGCTGCGCGATCTGATGGCGTTGCGCGACCCGCTTTATCGTGAGGTGGCCGACGTCATCATCGAGACGGATGAACGGCCTCCACGCATGGTCGTCCAAGAGATCCTTGCTCGGCTGGAGACGCTTTCGCCCCGTTAAAGCACAGGGCGAACTGCGTTATCCTAGCGGCCTTTCCATTCTGGGGGCGTCATGCAGACTCTTCACGTTGATCTCGGCGAACGCAGTTATCCCATTTACATCGGCCAAGGCCTGCTGTGTCGTTCTGAGTTGCTGGCACAGCATATCGCAGGGCGGCAGGTGGCGATCGTCACCAATGAAACGGTCGCCCCTATCTATCTGAGCGCATTGCAGCAGGCCCTCGCGCAATACAGCGTTGCCTCTGTGGTGTTGCCCGATGGCGAGGCCTTCAAGAATTGGGAGACCCTGCAGCTGATTTTCGACGGCTTGCTGACCGCGCGGCATGATCGCCGCACCACCATCGTGGCGCTAGGCGGCGGGGTGATCGGCGATATGGCCGGTTTTGCCGCTGCCTGTTATCAGCGCGGTGTCGAGTTCATCCAGGTGCCGACCACCTTGCTTTCTCAAGTGGATTCCTCGGTCGGTGGCAAGACCGGAATCAACCACCCTCTGGGCAAGAACATGGTCGGGGCGTTCTATCAGCCCAAGGCTGTACTGATCGATACTGCAACGCTGAACACCTTGCCTTTGCGTGAGTTGTCGGCTGGTCTGGCTGAGGTCATCAAGTACGGCTTGATCTGCGATGAACCTTTCCTCGGTTGGCTCGAACAGAACATGCCCGCTTTGCGTGCGCTTGATCAGCAGGCGCTGACGGAGGCCATCGAGCGCTCCTGTGCGGCCAAGGCGCGAGTGGTCGGCGCGGACGAGCGTGAGTCGGGGATTCGTGCGACGTTGAATCTGGGGCACACCTTCGGTCATGCCATCGAGACCGAACAGGGGTATGGTGTGTGGCTGCATGGTGAGGCCGTTGCTGCAGGTACCGTGATGGCTTTGGAAATGTCGTATCGCCTGGGCTGGTTGGCCGCAGAAGAGCGTGACCGTGGCATCCGCTTGTTGCGGGCTGCGGGGCTGCCTATCGTGCCGCCGCAGGATATGACGCCGGAGCAGTTTCTGGCGCACATGGCGGTGGACAAGAAAGTGCTGGATGGTCAGTTGCGCCTGGTCTTGCTCAAGCGCCTGGGCGAGGCTGTGGTGACGGCCGACTATCCGCGAGAGATTCTCGATGCCACGCTGCGTACCGATTACGCCGCGCTGGCCCGCTCGATCAACGCCTGAAGAGTGATTCATGACCAGTTTGCACGCTGACGAAGCGTTTCTATCCCATTACCAGCTCAGTCACGACCCCTTTGCTCCAAGGGTGCCAGGCTTCAAGTTCTTTCCTGCGCAGCGCAAGCCTGTGCTGGGGCAGCTGCATCACCTGGCCCGCTACAGTCAGTTGCTGTTGGTAGTCACCGGGCCTGAGGGCAGTGGCAAGACGTTGTTGCGTCAGGCGCTGGTTGCCAGTACCAACAAGCAGGCTGTGCAAAGCGTGGTAATCGCCCAGGGTATTCAGGGTGGTGAGGCGATGCTGCGTCAGGTCGCTCAGGGGTTGTCGCTGGCAAGCGCCGATACTCGCAGTATTTTGCACCAGATTGGTCAGTTGGCCCTGACGGGGCAGGAGGTCTACCTTCTGATCGACGATGCCGATCAGTTGGACGATGCCGCGCTCAAGGTAGTGCTTGCTCTTGCTGCTGGTGATGGTGAAGGGCGGCCCCATGTGTTTCTCTTTGCCAAGGACGATTTGCTGGCTCGTCTTGAGGCGTTGGCGGGGGGCGAGGAGTGCTATCACGCAATCGAGTTGCAGCCTTACGCGGAGGATGAGACGCGCGATTATCTGGCTCAGCGCCTGGAGGGTGCGGGGCAGGGCGTCGACATCCTGAGCGAAGAGCAGGTTGAGGATATCCATCAGCGTTCCGGTGGCTGGCCAGGGGCTATCAATACCGAGGCGCGTGAGATTCTGATCGAACAGATGTTGGCGCAGCGCTCGGATGGGCGTCGCCGCGGCTTTTCCTTCTCTCTGCCGAAAAAACATCTATTGGCGCTGGGCGTCGTGTTGATCGGTGTAGTCGCTGCCTGGTTGATGCAGGGACGTGAGCAGGCACCTGCAAATGTCCCGGTTGCAAGCTCTACCTTGCCGCTGGGTGCTACGCCGGAGGCTGCGAGCGAAAGCGAGGCGGCTCCCGTTCGTGAGAGCGGCGCCGCGCCTGCCATCGAATTTGCCGGCAATAGCCAGCCGCTGCCGTTGCCTTTGGTGGGGGAATCGCAGGCTGTCATTCGTCAGCCATTGGCTGAGGCGGCTGGTGAGGAACTGGATGATTTCGAGCCTCCGGCGGCACCGGAGCCCTCGACCGTGACGGCGCCTTCTGCGTCAATCCCTGCTGCACCTGCACCTGCACCTGCACCTGCACCTGCACCTGCACCTGCACCTGCACCCAAACCGGTGGTACAGCCTAAGCCTGCAGAACCGGTGGCTGCCAAGCCTGTTCCGGCCCCTGCGCCTGCGAAGCCGCCAGTGCCGGCGTCGGCTCCGGCGAGTGGCAACTGGTATGCTCAGCAGCCAGCGTCGCGTTATGCGCTGCAAGTGGTGGGGTCGCGCTCGGAGGCCAATATTCAGGCCATGGTGCGTCAGGGTGGTAGCGAATATCGCTACTTCAAGAAGATCCATCAGGGGCAGCCGCTGTATGTGCTCACCTATGGCAGTTTTGCCAGTCGCGACGCGGCGCAGGCGGCTGTCAAGACGCTGCCGGCGAAACTGCAGGCCGGCAAGCCCTGGCCGCGAACCATTGGTAGCATCCAGCAGGAAATGAGCCGCTAGTTCATGCCTGGGAAGGGCGGCAAACGGCCGCTCTTTCCGCTTGCCTGTTCACTCCAAACAGCATTCAATCGAACCGCCCAAGGTTCATGGCAGGGCTGTCCGCACAGCCCTGCCTCGTTAAAATGACCATTCGGTCGCTAGCACGGCCTTTCGGCCTTATCCTTCGTTTTTGCGACATAAACTTTCACCCCCTCGTCACGAAAATTTGTGACGAGCAGGGTGGATATGTACAATGACCTCCCTTTTGCCCACGCAAAGCTGGTCTGTGCCCGCTTTTCGGGTTTAAGTCATTGAATTAGAAAGTAATTTGCCTGAAGTCTAGGCAGCCTGGTGAGAGTTTCCCCTATGAAAGCAGGTTTGTACCGTCCTGATGAGTTCAAGGATAACTGCGGCTTCGGCTTGATCGCCCATATGCAAGGTGAGGCTAGTCATCACCTGCTCAAGACCGCTATTGAGGCCCTCACCTGCATGACTCACCGCGGCGGTATCAACGCCGACGGCAAGACCGGTGATGGCTGCGGCCTGCTGATCCAGAAGCCCGATCAATTCCTGCGCGCTATCGCTCAGGAGCAATTCGGCGTCGAACTGCCTGGGCAATATGCCGTGGGCATGGTGTTCTTCAATCAGGATTCGGCCAAGGCCGAGACTGCGCGCGAGAACATGAATCGTGAGATCCTCGCGGCCGGCCTGCAACTGGTGGGCTGGCGCAAGGTGCCGATTGATACCAGCGTACTGGGTCGTCTGGCACTGGAGCGCCTGCCGCAGATCGAGCAGGTGTTCATCGGCGGCGAAGGTCTGAGCGATCAGGAATTCGCCATCAAGCTGTTCAGCGCCCGCCGTCGCTCGTCGGTAGCCAATGCCGATGACAGCGATCACTACATCTGCAGCTTCTCGCACAAGACCATCATCTACAAAGGTCTGATGATGCCGGCGGATCTGCAGCAGTTCTACCCGGATCTGGGTGACGAGCGCCTGCAGACCGCCATCGCGGTCTTCCACCAGCGTTTCTCTACCAACACCCTGCCGAAGTGGCCGTTGGCGCAGCCGTTCCGCTATCTCGCGCACAACGGCGAGATCAACACCATCACTGGCAACCGCAACTGGGCGCAGGCCCGTCGCACCAAGTTCGCCAACGAGCTGATCCCTGATCTCGACGAGCTGGGCCCGCTGGTCAACCGTGTCGGTTCCGACTCCTCGAGCATGGACAACATGCTCGAGCTGATGGTCACCGGTGGCATCGACCTGTTCCGTGGCCTGCGTATGATCATTCCGCCGGCCTGGCAGAATGTCGAGACCATGGACGCCGACCTGCGCGCGTTCTACGAATACAACTCCATGCACATGGAGCCCTGGGATGGCCCGGCCGGCGTGGTACTGACCGATGGTCGCCATGCCGTGTGCCTGCTCGACCGTAACGGTCTGCGCCCGGCGCGCTGGGTCACCACCAAGAACGGTTACATCACCCTGGCGTCGGAAATCGGCGTGTGGGATTACCAGCCCGAGGACGTCATCGCCAAGGGCCGTGTCGGCCCGGGGCAGATCCTCGCCGTCGACACCGAGACCGGCCAGGTGCTGGACACCGAGTCCATCGACAGCCGCCTGAAGTCGCGTCACCCCTACAAGCTGTGGCTGCGCAAGCATGCCCAGCGCATCAAGGCGACGCTGGAAGACCGCGACCACGGTTCGGCCTTCTACGACCCGGATCAGCTCAAGCAATACATGAAGATGTTCCAGGTCACCTTCGAGGAGCGTGACCAGGTGCTGCGTCCGCTGGGTGAGCAGGGCCAGGAAGCCGTTGGCTCCATGGGTGACGACACGCCGATGGCTGTGCTCAGCCAGCGCGTGCGCTCGCCCTACGATTACTTCCGCCAGCAGTTCGCGCAGGTCACCAACCCGCCGATCGACCCGCTGCGCGAAGCGATCGTCATGTCCCTGGAAATCTGCCTGGGCGCCGAGCGCAACATCTTCAGCGAGTCGCCGGAGCACGCTACCCGCGTGATCCTCAGCAGCCCGGTGATTTCGCCGGCCAAGTGGCGTGCGCTGATGAACCTGGATCGCCCGGGCTTCGACCGTCATGTCATCGACATGAACTACGACGAGTCGCTGGGCCTGGAAGCCGCCGTGCGCAACATGGCCGATCAGGCCGAGGAAGCTGTGCGTGCCGGCAAGGTGCTGCTGGTACTGACCGACCGCCACATCGCCCCGGGCAAGCTGCCGGCGCATGCCGCGCTGGTCACGGGTGCCGTGCATCACCGCCTGACCGAGAAAGGTCTGCGCTGCGACTGCAACATCCTGGTGGAAACCGCTACTGCCCGTGACCCGCACCACTACGCCGTGCTGCTGGGCTTCGGCGCCTCGGCGGTGTACCCGTTCCTGGCCTACGAAGTGCTGGGCGACCTGATCCGCACCGGCGAAGTGCTGGGCGATCTGTACGAAGTGTTCAAGTACTACCGCAAGGGCATCTCCAAAGGCCTGCTGAAGATCCTGTCGAAGATGGGTATCTCCACGGTCGCGTCCTACCGCGGTGCGCAACTGTTCGAGGCCGTCGGCCTGGCCGACGAAGTCACTGAGCTGTGCTTCCGGGGTGTGGCCAGCCGCATCCAGGGTGCGCGTTTCGTCGACATCGAAAGCGAGCAGAAGCTGCTGTCCCAGGAGGCCTGGAACAACCGTAAGTCGATCCAGCAGGGCGGCTTGCTCAAGTTCGTCTACGGTGGCGAGTACCACGCCTACAACCCGGATGTGGTGCGCACACTGCAGGAGGCCGTGCAGCAGGGCAACTACGAGAAGTACAAGGCATACTCGACGCTGGTCGACACCCGTCCGGTGTCGATGATCCGTGACCTGCTCAAGGTCAAGGAATCCACTGCGCCGATCAGCCTCGATGAAGTCGAGCCGCTGCAGTCGATCTTCAAGCGCTTCGACGCTGCCGGCATCTCCCTCGGCGCGCTGTCGCCGGAGGCGCACGAGGCGCTGGCCGAGGCGATGAACCGTCTGGGTGGTCGCTCCAACTCCGGTGAGGGCGGCGAAGACCCGGCCCGCTACGGCACCATCAAGAGCTCGAAGATCAAGCAGGTGGCCACTGGCCGTTTCGGTGTGACTCCGGAATACCTGGTCAACGCCGAAGTGCTGCAGATCAAGGTGGCCCAGGGCGCCAAGCCCGGTGAGGGCGGCCAGTTGCCGGGCGGCAAGGTCAACGGCCTGATCGCCAAGCTGCGCTACGCGGTGCCGGGCGTGACCCTGATCTCGCCGCCGCCGCACCACGATATCTACTCGATCGAAGACCTGGCGCAGCTGATCTATGACCTCAAGCAGGTCAACCCGAAAGCGCTGGTATCGGTCAAGCTGGTGGCGGAAGCCGGTGTCGGCACCATCGCCGCCGGTGTGGCCAAGGCCTACGCCGACCTGATCACCATTTCCGGTTACGACGGTGGTACCGGCGCTTCGCCGCTGACCTCCATCCGTTATGCCGGCGCGCCCTGGGAACTGGGCTTGGCGGAAACCCACCAGACCCTGCGCGGCAACGACCTGCGCGGCAAAGTGCGGGTACAGACCGACGGTGGTCTGAAAACCGGCCTCGATGTGATCAAGGCCGCCATCCTTGGTGCCGAGAGTTTCGGCTTCGGCACTGCACCGATGGTTGCCCTGGGCTGCAAATACCTGCGCATCTGCCACCTGAACAACTGCGCCACCGGCGTGGCCACGCAGAACGACAAGCTGCGCAAGGATCACTTCATCGGCACCGTCGAGATGGTGATGAACTTCTTCACCTACGTCGCCGAGGAAACCCGCGAGTGGCTGGCCAAGCTGGGCGTGCGCAGCCTGGAAGAGCTGATCGGGCGTACCGACCTGCTCGAAGTGCTGCCGGGCGAAACCGCCAAGCAGGGCAACCTGGATCTGTCGCCGCTGCTGGCTAGCGCGCATATCCCGGCTGACAAGCCGCAGTTCTGCCAGGTGCCGAAGAACCCGCCGTTCGACGAAGGCCTGCTGGCCGAGAAGATGGTGGAAATGGCCAAGGACGCCATCGCCGGCAAGACCGGTGGCGAGTTCGAGCTGAACATCGGCAACTGTGACCGCTCCATCGGTGCGCGTATTTCCGGTGAGATCGCCCGCGTGCATGGCAACCAGGGCATGAACGACGCGCCGATCACCTTCCGCTTCAAGGGCACTGCCGGGCAGAGCTTCGGCGTGTGGAACGCCGGTGGTCTGCACCTGCGCCTGGAAGGCGACGCCAACGACTATGTCGGCAAGGGCATGACCGCAGGCAAGATCGTCATCACCCCGCCGGCCGGCAGCCCGTTCGCTACCGAGGACAGCGCCATCATCGGTAACACCTGCCTGTACGGCGCCACTGGCGGCAAGCTGTTCGCCACCGGCACTGCAGGTGAGCGTTTCGCCGTGCGTAACTCCGGTGCTCACGCCGTGGTGGAAGGCACTGGCGACCACTGCTGCGAGTACATGACCGGCGGTTTCGTCTGCGTACTGGGCAAGACCGGCTACAACTTCGGCTCGGGCATGACCGGCGGTTTCGCCTACGTGCTCGACATGGACAACGGCTTCTACGACCGCGTCAACCACGAGCTGGTGGAAATCCAACGCATCAACAACGAAGCGATGGAGGCCTACCGCAGCCACCTGGAAAGCGTGCTCGCCGAGTATGTCGAGGAAACCGGTAGCGAGTGGGGCCAGAACCTGCTGGAAAACCTGGACGATTACCTGCGCAAGTTCTGGCTGGTGAAACCGAAAGCGGCCAGTCTGAAGTCGCTGCTGTCCAGCACCCGTGCCAACCCGCAATAAGAATGCGCCTGAAGTGGTTTGATGAGGTAATGCAATGACTGAACGTCTGAATAACGACTTCCAGTTCATCGAAGTCGGGCGCAAAGACCCGAAGAAGAAACTGCTGCGTCAGCGCAAGAAGGAGTTCGTCGAGATCTACGACAACTTCAAGCCGGCGCAAGCTGCAGACCAGGCGCATCGCTGCCTGGGCTGCGGCAACCCGTATTGCGAGTGGAAGTGCCCGGTGCACAACTTCATTCCCAACTGGCTGAAGCTGGTGTCGGAAGGCAATATCCTGGCCGCCGCCGAGCTCTCGCACCAGACCAACACCCTGCCGGAAGTCTGCGGCCGCGTGTGCCCGCAGGATCGCCTCTGCGAAGGTGCCTGCACCCTCAATGACGGCTTCGGCGCGGTGACCATCGGTTCGGTGGAGAAGTACATCACCGACACCGCCTTCGCCATGGGTTGGCGCCCGGACATGTCCAAGGTCAAACCGACCGGCAAGCGTGTCGCGGTGATCGGCGCCGGCCCGGCCGGCCTGGGCTGTGCTGACGTACTGGTGCGCAACGGCGTGACCCCGGTGGTGTTCGACAAGAACCCGGAAATCGGTGGCCTGCTGACCTTCGGCATCCCCGAGTTCAAGCTGGAAAAGACCGTGCTCAGCCGCCGTCGTGAAGTGTTCACCGGCATGGGTATCGAGTTCCGCCTGAATACCGAGAT
This sequence comes from Pseudomonas sp. FG29, assembly GCF_057809355.1. Classification (NCBI taxonomy): domain Bacteria; kingdom Pseudomonadati; phylum Pseudomonadota; class Gammaproteobacteria; order Pseudomonadales; family Pseudomonadaceae; genus Pseudomonas; species Pseudomonas sp. FG29. The sequence continues at coordinate 79,577 of NZ_JBMDJU010000004.1, forward strand.
CGGCAAGGACGTGACCATGCAGCAACTGCTGGATGAGTACGATGCCGTGTTCATGGGCATGGGCACCTACACCTACATGAAAGGTGGCTTCCCGGGTGAAGACCTGCCGGGCGTCTATGACGCGCTGGACTTCCTCATCGCCAACGTCAATCGCAACCTCGGTTTCGAGAAGTCGCCGGAAGACTTCATCGACATGAAGGGCAAGCGCGTCGTGGTGCTGGGCGGTGGTGACACCGCGATGGACTGCAACCGCACCTCGATCCGTCAGGGCGCCAAGGCCGTGACCTGCGCCTACCGCCGTGACGAAGAGAACATGCCCGGCTCGCGCAAGGAAGTGAAGAACGCCAAGGAAGAGGGCGTGAAGTTCCTCTTCAACCGCCAGCCCATCGCCATCGTCGGCGACGGCAAGGTGGAAGGCATCAAGGTGGTCGAGACCCGTCTCGGCGAGCCGGATGCCCGCGGCCGTCGCAGCCCCGAGCCGATTCCGGGCTCCGAGGAAGTCATCCCGGCCGAGGCCGTGCTGATCGCCTTCGGTTTCCGTCCGAGCCCGGCGCCCTGGTTCGAGCAGTTCGAGATCCAGACCGACAGCCAGGGCCGCGTCGTGGCTCCGGAGCAGAACACCTTCAAGCACCAGACCAGCAACCCGAAGATCTTCGCCGGTGGCGATATGGTGCGCGGTTCTGACCTGGTGGTGACGGCGATCTTCGAAGGCAGGAACGCCGCCGAAGGCATCCTGGATTATCTGGGCGTCTGATCGATTGCGTCGCGGCTTGCCCGCGACAAATTGACCCGATGGATAAAAGGCACGGCACCCGCCGTGCCTTTTGTTTTGGGCTCTGCGAAAATGCCCGCACTTTTTTCTAGGACTCTGCCATGACCGCCCTGAAGAACGACCGTTTCCTGCGTGCCCTGCTCAAGCAACCCGTGGATGTCACGCCGATCTGGATGATGCGCCAGGCTGGCCGCTATCTGCCGGAATACCGCGCGACCCGGGCCAAGGCCGGCGACTTCGTGAGCCTGATGAAGAATCCGCAGTTGGCCTGCGAGGTCACTATCCAGCCGCTGGATCGTTACCCGCAGCTGGATGCGGCGATCCTCTTCTCCGACATCCTCACCATCCCCGATGCCATGGGCCAGGGGCTGTATTTCGAGACGGGTGAGGGGCCGCGCTTCAAGAAGGTGATCAGCAGCCTGGCCGATGTCGAGGCGCTGCCGGTCACCGATGCCGAGAAAGATCTGGGCTACGTGATGGACGCCGTGCGCACCATTCGCCGCGAGCTGAACGGCCGAGTGCCGCTGATCGGCTTCTCCGGCAGTCCGTGGACGCTGGCCACCTACATGGTAGAAGGCGGTTCGTCGAAGGACTTCCGCAAGACCAAGGCCATGCTCTACGACAATCCGCAGACCTTGCACGCGCTGCTCGACAAGCTGGCGCAGTCGGTCACCGCTTATCTGAATGGCCAGATCCTGGCCGGTGCGCAGGCGGTGCAGATCTTCGATTCGTGGGGCGGCGCGCTGTCGGCAGCGGCCTATCAGGAGTTCTCCCTGGCCTACATGAAGAAGATCGTCGACGGTCTGATCCGCGAACACGACGGGCGTCGCGTGCCGGTGATCCTGTTCACCAAGGGCGGCGGTCTGTGGCTCGAATCCCTGGCCGCCAGTGGTGCCGAGGCCCTGGGTCTGGACTGGACATGCGACATTGGCAGCGCTCGCACTCGTGTCGGTGACAAGGTCGCCCTGCAAGGCAACATGGATCCGGCGGTGCTCTACGCCAAGCCGGCGGCGATTCGTGCCGAAGTGGCACGCATTCTGGCGGCCTATGGTGCCGGCAGCGGTCACGTGTTCAACCTCGGCCATGGCATCACCCCGGAAGTCGACCCCGCCAACGCGGCAGCCTTTTTCGAGGCCGTGCACGAGTTGTCGGCGCAGTACCATCAGTGACACATAAAAAAGCCCGGCATTGCCGGGCTTTTGCTTAGAGGCCTACTAAGTACTTGCTATCGATCTTGCGCTTTTCCAGTGTGTATTGCGCGAGGTCAAGCTGGCCGCTGCTCAACTGATCATCCAATTTCTGCATGTCGCGTTCATGCAGCTTTGCGACATGTGCCTTGGTGATGTTGTAGTTGATTGCACGTGCCGCGTCGTAACCGCTGACGGGATCCCAGAGAATGGATATTGGCCAGAGCAGCAGGTTGACAATACCGTACCCGTATTCGCGCCCATAGAATGATCCGCCCCCAGGTAAGAGGCCCAGAACGGCACCGACGCCCGGAGTCTTTTCCTTGACGGCTAGGCCATGTGCCTCGTAGGAATCGAGTTCAGCTCTCTGTATGGAGTTGAGCCCGTTGGCGCAGCCGGTCGTAATGGCGAGAAGGCAGCCGATCAATAGTGTGCGCAGGTATGGCATTGCATGTCCTTGATTTGTAAGTGTTGTCCTGAGGCGCTCGATGGCGCGGGCGCAAACTATCACGCGTGATGGCTCTTGGCTATTATTTGCGAAGTTCTTTCGACGCCTCGCGCTTGTCACAGCCTTTGCATAGAATCCGAGGTCACTCAGGCTCAGGGAGGTGTGCGATGCGACGTGTGGTGTTCAACCAGAAGGGCGGCGTGGGCAAATCCAGCATCGCCTGCAATCTCGCAGCCGTCAGTGCGGCGCAGGGCTATCGCACGCTGCTGATCGACCTCGACGCCCAGGCCAATTCGACGCATTACCTCACTGGGCTGACCGGTGAGGAGATTCCCATGGGCATCGCCGATTTCTTCAAGCAGACCCTGGCCTCCGGCCCCTTCGCCAAGAAGGGCAAGGTGGATATCTACGAAACGCCCTTCGACAACTTGCATGTGGTCACGGCCACGGCCGAATTGGCCGAGCTGCAGCCCAAGCTCGAGCAGAAGCACAAGATCAACAAGCTGCGCAAACTGCTCGACGAGTTGGCGGAAGACTACGACCACATTTACCTGGATACGCCGCCGGCGCTGAACTTCTATACGGTTTCAGCTTTGATCGCGGCTGATCGCGTGCTGATCCCCTTCGATTGCGACAGCTTCTCGCGCAATGCACTGTACGGCCTGCTGGCCGAGATCGAAGAACTCAAGGAGGATCACAACGAGGCGCTTGAGGTGGAAGGCATCGTGGTCAACCAGTTCCAGCCGCGCGCGACCTTACCGCAGCAGTTGCTGGATGAACTGATTGCCGAAGGGCTGCCGGTGCTGCCGGTGAATCTGATGAGTTCGGTGAAGATGCGTGAATCGCACCAGGTGTGCACGCCGCTGATCCATCTCGATGCACGGCACAAGCTGACGCAGCAATTCGTCGAGCTGCACGACCTGCTAAACGCCAGTTGAGCGATTGAGCGGCAAAAACGCCTTGGCTGCCTCAGGCAGACCACGGCGTTTTCATGTCAGCGCACCACGAATACGTCACACGGCGCCTTGTGCAAAAAGTGTTGCGCCAGGCTGCCCAGCAGTGCCTGGGAGAAGGCACTGCGGCCATGACTGCCGAGCACCAGCAGGTCGCTGCGGCGTGCCTTGATCTGCTCCTGAAGGCTGCGCAGGATACCGCCCTGCAGCACCTCGTGGCTGATCTTCGGGCCGTCCGGCGGCATGTGCTGGGTTTCGTCGTGCAGCAGTTGTTCGATCAGCCCCTGCTGCATCTGCAATTGCTCGGCGACCTGCTTGGCCGTGCCCTTGTCCGGTTCGAAGACGTGGATCGCATGCAGCTCGGCTTCGGCGGGTAGCAGGCGAGAGGCCTTGCCCAACGCGCTACAGGCGCACAGCGAGAAATCGATGGCGGCGATGGCGCGTTGGTAGGGCGTGCTGTCGTTACGCGCCACCAGCAGCATGGGCACGGTGCAACGCCTGGCGATGCGATCGAGGCTGGTACCGGAGAACAGGTCATGGCGCTGCTGATGGCCGCCGAGTACCAGCAGGTCGCAGCCACTGTTCTGCACTTCCTGCAGCACCACGTCCGAGGGCTTGCCGGCGAGGATGCGTAATTCACTGCCTGGTGGAGCGTAGCGGGTCAGGCTCTGATCCAGTGCCTGGCGTACTTTTTCCTGTTGCTCGGTGGTTTGCCCGGGGGCGAGGACGTGCAGCAGGGTCAGGCGGGCGCCATGCTGGCGGGCCAGTTGAGCGGCACGGCACAGCGCCATGTCGGCGGTATCACGCAGATCGTGGGCGATAAGGATGTGCTGGTACATGCTGACGGCTCTCCTGCCAGGTTCGGCAATTTTATTGTGCCTGTTCAATTAGTCCTTCTTTTGACCTGTGGCAAGTCAGCGCGTGCGCAATTGATAGCATCCGCGACTTTCTGCAACACATTCGCCGGTGGCATCGGTCAGTTGCAACTCCAGCAGATACTCGGCTTTGCCCTGCAGCGTGGCTTCGCGTTGCAGGCGCTCGATCTCTTCGTCGCTCAAACGTGCTTCCACGCTGATGTCTCCGGTGGCCGGACGGCGAAAGCGCAGGTTCATTTCCTTGATCAGCGGATAGAAACGCTGCACGTCGAAGCTGGTGAGAAACAGCGCGCCGCCGGGGATTTCCGCGAGGGTAAACAGCGCCCCGGCGTACATGCTGCCGATATGGTTCTGGTTACCGGCCAGCGGCATGCACAGGCGCACGAAACCGGGCTCCAGCGTCTCGGCCTTGAGGCCGCTGCGTTTGACGAAGGCGATCTGTTCTTCGGTGAGTTGGCGGGCGATTTCCACGGGCAGCGTCATGGCAGGTTCTCCAATCAATACCCTGCCAGCCTAGATGGACGCGGGCCACCTGCAAGTGACCCGAGCGCCCGTGGTCAGTGACCGAAGCGCTCAGAGGCCATGTTGACGCAACCAGGCCTGCAGTTGTGGCAGCGACATGGCGCCGCTCTGGCGCGCGACTTCGACGCCACCCTTGAACAGCAGCAGGCTGGGAATCGAACGGATACCGAGCTGACCGGCCAACTGCGGTGCGGCCTCGCTGTCCAGCTTGCCCAGGCGGCAGCGCCCCTGCAGTTGGGCGGCAGCCTGTTCGAAGACCGGGGCGAAGGCGCGGCAGGGGCCGCACCAACTGGCCCAGACATCCACCAGCAGCGGCAGGTCGCCCTTGAGCTGGCCGGCGAAGTTGGCTTGGGTCAGGGTGATGGGCGTAGCGGGCAGCACGTTGCTCTTGCAGCGGCCACAGTGCGGGGCATCGCCCAGGCGTTCGGCGGGAATGCGGTTGAGCCCGTTGCAGTGCGGGCAGGGGACTAGCAGGGGATCGCTCATGATTCGGCTCCAGGGCACCTCTAAAAACTACCTCGGCTTTGGCTTCCTGCGTTGCTCTACCTCCTGCATCCATGCAGTCGTGCGTTGCCATCACTGCGTTAAAAACAGACTCGGAGGCCGCTTGCGGCCAACGCACTTCAGTGCGGCCCCGAGGGGGCGAGCGGAGCGAGTCATGCTCATGTACAAAAGTAAAGTCGACCGCGACTCCGACCGTTCCTCGCCTGTTTTTGCGGGGCCGCCATCGGTATTGTGCTGACTGCCTCGCCTACGTTTTTAGAAGTGCCCTCTAGTGGTTATGACCGCTATCTGGAGCCGAAGCAGCGGCTTTTCAAGCGATCAACCGCGCGCGGCCTCGAGTGCCTGGCTCAGGTCGGCGAGGATATCGTCGATATGCTCGATGCCGATGGACAGGCGCACCATGTCGCGCGGCACGCCGGCCTTCTGCAGTTCCTCGTCGCTGAGCTGACGGTGGGTGGTGGAGGCCGGGTGGCAGGCCAGCGACTTGGCATCGCCGATGTTGACCAGGCGCACCACCAGTTGCAGTGCATCGATGAAGCGGGCACCGGCTTCCTGACCGCCCTGGATGCCGAAGGAGAGGATCGCCGCCGGCTTGCCGCCAAAGTAACGTTGGGCCAGTTCATGCTCGGGGTGATCGGCCAGCCCGGCGTATTTCACCCAGGCCACTTGCGGGTGATTTTGCAGATATTGCGCGACTTTCAGCGCGTTCTCGGTGTGCCGCTCCATGCGCAGAGCCAGGGTTTCCAGACCCTGCAGGATGAGGAAGGCGTTGAACGGCGACAGGGCCGCGCCGGTGTTGCGCAGCGGTACCACGCGGCAGCGGCCGATGAAGGCGGCAGGGCCGAAGGCTTCGGTGTAGGTGACGCCGTGGTAGGACGGATCGGGCGTGTTGAGCAGCGGGAAGCGCGCCTTGTTATCGGCCCAGGGGAATTTGCCGGAGTCGACCACGATGCCGCCGATGCTGGTGCCATGGCCGCCCATGTACTTGGTCAGCGAGTGCACGACGATGTCCGCGCCATGCTCGAAGGGGCGGCAGAGGATCGGCGTGGCTACGGTGTTGTCGACGATCAGCGGCACGCCATGGCGGTGCGCGGCTTCGGCCAGCGCCGCGAGGTCGACGATATTGCCGGCCGGGTTGCCGATGGATTCGCAGAACACCGCCTTGGTGCGCTCGTCGATCAGCGCTTCCAATGCGGCGATGTCATCGTGCGCGGCGAAGCGGGTCTGGATGCCGAAACGCGGCAGGGTGTGGGCGAGCAGGTTGTAGGTGCCGCCGTAGAGCTTGGCCACCGAGACGATGTTGTCGCCGGCTTCGGCCACGGTCTGGATGGCGTAGGTGATGGCGGCCATGCCGGAGGCCACGGCCAGCGCACCGACGCCACCTTCCAGGGCCGCCACGCGCTCTTCGAGCACGGCGTTGGTCGGGTTCATGATGCGCGAATAGATGTTGCCGGCGACCTTCAGGTCGAACAGGTCGGCGCCGTGCTGGGTGTCGTCGAAGGCGAAGGAGCTGGTCTGGTAGATCGGTACCGCCACCGCCTTGGTAGTGGGATCCGGGTCGTAGCCAGCGTGGATGGCGAGTGTTTCCAATTTCATGCGAGCGTTCCTTCAGGGCAGATTGAAAGGATCGCAGCATGGATAAAGCGACGAGGCCCGGTCAATGCGCTGGCGCAATGAAACGGGCCTTGGGTTAGATCGTTGTATTCGTAGCTTATGCCTTAGACCGGCGTCAGCGGGAAGAACCAGGGGATGATCGCCGTGCCTACGGCCCAGAGCAGCAGGTTCAGCGGAATACCGATACGCATGAAGTCGGTAAAGCGGTAGCCGCCGGCGTTGTACACGAAGGTGTTGGTCTGGTAGCCGATGGGGGTAGCGAAGCTGGCGCTGGCGGCGAACATCACCGCCACCACGAAGGCGCGCGGGTCGACGCCCAGGTGCTGAGCGACGCCGATGGCGATGGGCGTCACCAGCACGGCGACGGCATTGTTCGACAGCACCTCGGTGAGCACCGAGGTGAACAGGTAGATGAAGCTCAGCATCAGCAGCGGACCGGCCCAGGGCAGCCAGCTCATGACATGTTCGACCACCAGCTTGACCAGGCCGACCTTGTCCATGGCGATGCTGATGGCGAGCATGCCGAAGATCAGGCTGAGGATCTTCCAGTCCACGGCCTTGTAAGCGTCCTCGACGTCGAGGCAGCGCGTGGCCAGCACGGTGACCGCGCCGATGATCGCCAGGCCTTCGATGGGCATGACGCCAAAGGCCGCCAGCAGCATCACTGCCAGCGTGGCGATGATGGCGATCGGTGCCTTGTCGCGGCGGAAGGCGCGTTCCTGCACGGCGTTGAGGCTGATCAGTTCGCCGTTGTCGGCGAAGCGCTTAATCTGCGTGGGCGTGCCTTCCACCAGCATCACGTCGCCGAACTGCAGTTGGAAGTCGTCTAGGTTGCCCTGCACGTTCTCGTCCTGGCGGTGAATGGCCAGCACGGCGATGCCGTAACGGGCGCTGAGGTCGAGGTCGCGCATCGGTCGGTGGCTGTAGCGCGAGTTCCGCCCGACGATGGCTTCGGCGAGTATCACATCATGGCTGCTGATGGTTTCGAAGGCGTCGCCACGGTTGAAGCTCAGATGGCCGCTTTCGCGCAGCTCCACTACGTCCTTGACCTGGCCGTGCAGCAGCAGGCGGTCACCGCTGGCCAGCAGGGTGTCGGCGCCCGGTTCGCTCAGTTCCTGTTCATCACGCACCAGCTTCAGTACCTGCAAGCCGCTGCCGCCGTTGAGGTTGGCTTCGTGCAGGGTCTTGCCGATCATCGGTGAGTCGTGCGGCACCAGCAGTTCGGTCATGAAGGTGCGATCCAGATCCGGACGTAACTGGCGCGACAGCGTCTCACGTTCAGGCAGCAGGCGATGGCCGATGGTCAGCAGGTAGAGCATGCCGCAGGCCGCCATCACCAGGCCGGCGCCAGTGATTTCGAAAATGCCGAATGGCTCCAGGCCGGCCTTGCGCGCGACGCCGTCGACCAGGATGTTGGTCGAGGTGCCGATCATGGTCAGCGTACCACCCAGGATGGTGGCGTAGGACAGCGGGATCAGCAGCTTGGAGGGCAGGGTGCCGGCGCGGCGCGCCAGGGCGATGGCGACCGGGGTGAGAATCGCCACCACGGGAGTGTTGTTCAGGCCGGCCGACACCACCAGGGCGGTGATGGTCAGGCCAGTGAGGACGCGAATCGGGTTGGTGCCGACCAGCTCACCCAGCCAGTTACCGAGTGCGTCGATGCAGCCGGTACGTTCCAGCGCGGCGGAGAGCACGAACATGCAGGCGATGGTCACCGGTGCCGAGTTGGACAGCACGCTGAGCACTTCGCTGGGCGCCAGCAACTGGGTGACCAGCAGGGCGGCGACGGCAATCGCGGCGACGATGTCCGGGCTCCATTTCTCCCGAACGAAGGCATAGAGCACCCAGATCAGCAGGGCGCCGACGAACAGCAGGGGCAGGGAATCCCAGAACATGAACATCCTTAGAACCTGCCGGTGGATCTGCTGCGGGCGGCGCTCGCGAAATCGTGGACAGAGGTTCTGCGTCGAATCTCGTGTGAGGTATCGGGCACGCACTGGGCGGCCTGGCTGGGCGCCACGATAGAGGGGTTCTCTTAGATAGTCTAAGAATGTTTGGGTAGATTGATATGCCTTTTCGGTTTAACGAATAAGGCGCGTTCGTCCGCCGCGCAAGGCGTTGAAATCAGGCTTCAGCGGCTGATCGGGGATCAGGATGAGCAACTGATTTCCAGGTGCTTGCCCCACTCCGGTGGGCGTTCGGCGTAGCGCTCCATCCCCGGCTGTTCTTCGAATGGCCGTGACAGCACCGCGTGCAGCTCGCGCACCGGGCCATAGTCACCGGCCTCGGCCGCTTCGATGGCCTGCTGCGCCAGGTAGTTACGCAGGATGTACTTGGGATTGACCGCGTGCATGCGTGCCTGGCGCTCGCCTTGCTCGCCGCCTTCTTGCTCGCATCGCGCCAGGTAATCGCGGCCCCAGGCATCGAAGCCGGCGATATCGACGAAGTCATCACGCACGACATTCAGCGCCTCGGCAGGTGCCTGCTCGCCGAGACGGCGGAAGAACAGCGTGTAGTCGGTAGCTTTGCCGGCCTGCATCAGCTGCAGCAGGCGCTGGATCAGCGTTTCGTCATCCTCCTGCGCGCTGCTGAAACCCAGGCGTTTACGCATCAGGTCGAGGTAATGCGCCTGGTACAGCGGCAGGAACAGATCCAGGGTGGCGCGCAACGACTCGACCTCGACGACCGGCGTCAGCGCCTGGGCCAGAGCCGCGAGGTTCCAGTGGGCGATGGGCACCTGGTTGCTGAAACTGTAGCGGCCGGTGTCATCGGAGTGGTTGCAGATGTGGTTGGCATCGAAATCATCGAGGAAGGCGTAGGGGCCGTAGTCGAAGGTGATGCCGAGGATCGACATGTTGTCGGTGTTCATCACACCATGGCAGAAACCATAGGCCTGCCAGTGGGCGATCATCTCGGCGGTGCGCTCGACCACTTCGCGCAGCATCGCCAGCCAGGGTTCGTCCTGCTCCAGGCAGTGGGGGAAGTGGCAGGCCAGGACATGCTCGCCGAGTACCTTCAACTGGTCGTGCTGGCGCGTGTAGTAGAAGTATTCGAAGTGGCCGAAACGCACGTGGCTCGGCGCCAGACGCAGCACCATCGCCGCGCTTTCCTTCTTTTCGCGCCAGACTGTTGTGTCTGAGCCGGTGACGCACAGTGCGCGTGAGCTGGGGATGCCGAGGGCATGCAGGTGTTCGCTGGCAAGAAACTCGCGGATCGAGGAACGCAGCACCGCACGGCCATCACCCATGCGTGAGTAGGGCGTCATGCCGGCGCCTTTGAGGTGCAGATCCCAGTGCTCGCCGGCCTCGTTGAGTACCTCGCCCAGCAGCAGGCCACGGCCATCGCCCAGGCGCGGCGTGTAGCCGCCGAACTGATGGCCGGAGTAGACCATGGCGCGCGGCTCGGCCTCTGCCCACAGTTTGTGCCCGGCGAATAGCTCGGTGAATTCCGGGCGCTGCGCTTCGGCCGGGTCGAGGTCGAGCAGCGCCATCGCCGACTCGCTGACCACCACCAGCCGCGGCTGCTCGATGGGCTCGGGCAATATTTCCGTGGCGAACGCTTCGCCGAGACGGGCGAAGCGGTTGTCGAAGGTCAGTTGGTCGAGCGTTTTCACCGGATGTTCCTCTGTGGGTCAGGGCGCCACGGGCGGCGGTGGGAGCTTGCTATCGGCCGCGCCGGCTGCGGCGATTTTCGCCAGATCCTTCTGATCGAGCTTCTGCTCGCCGTGCTCCAGATTCTTGACGTACACCTCGACCTGGCGGAAAGCGATGTTGATGCCGTGCTTGGGAAACTCGCGGTCGATGAAGCGGTTGATCTCGTCGGTGGCCGGGTTGCGGTCGCCGAGGTCGCGCACATGGATGCGCAGCTCATGATCCAGCGTGCTTTCGCCGAAGTTGAGGAAGTAGACGATGGGCGCCGGATCCTTGAGTACCCGCGCATTTTCCTGCGCGGCCTGCAGCAGCAGCTTGCGCACCAGATCCAGATCCGAGCCGTAACCGACGCCCACCTTGAGGGTGACACGAGTAACCGTGTCGCTCAGCGACCAGTTGATCAACTGGCCGGTGATGAAGGTCTTGTTCGGGACGATGATTTCCTTGTGGTCGAAATCGGTGATGGTGGTGGCGCGGATGCGGATCTTGCTCACGGTGCCGGACAGATTGCCGATGGTCACCACGTCGCCGATACGCACCGGGCGCTCGAAGAGGATGATCAGGCCGGAGATGAAGTTGGCGAAGATCTCCTGCAAACCGAAGCCCAGGCCGACCGACAGGGCCGCCACCAGCCACTGCAGCTTGTCCCAGCTGACACCCAGCGTCGACAGCGTGGTGACGATGCCGATGGCCACCAGCGCGTAGGACAGCAGCGTGGTGGTGGCGTAGGCGCTGCCCTGCGCCAGGCGCATGCGTGATAGCACCAGCACCTCGAGCAGGCCGGGCAGGTTGCGCGCCAGTGCCACGGTGATGGCGATGATGAGCAGAGCGCCGAGTACGTCCAGCAGGCTGATCGGCACCAGCGCAGCGGTATTGCCGGTGCCGCTGCTGTATTCGTAGAGGGTGACGGTTTCCAGGTAGGTGAATACGCCGATCAGGTCGGCCCAGACCCAGTACAGGCAGACCAGGAAACCGCCCATCAGGGCCAGGCGGATCAGGCGCAGGGACTGCTGGTTGACCTGCTCGATGTCCAGCGTGGGTTCTTCGATGGGCGCTTCACCGTCCAGGCTCTCCTTGCTTTGCGCCTGGCGCTTGGCCAGGGCGCGCTGGTAGGCCAGGCGTCGTGCCGCCACGCTCAGCCCACGCACCAGGGTGGCTTCGACGATGAGCAGGATGATCAACAGGTAGAGCGTGTCGATCAGGCGGTCGGTGAGCTTGAGCGAGGTGTAGTAGTAACCGAAGGCGACCGCACCGATCAGCGCCAGCGGCAGCAGGTTGAACAATACGCCGAGGCCGGTTCGCAAACCCGAGGCGTTCTCGCGCAAGGGCGCGTTGAACAACAGGCTGAACAGCATCCAGGCCATCAGGGCATAGCAGGTGATGACCACGGCAATGCCGATCACGTCGCTGGCCAGGCTCTCGGGCTGATGCTCGGCGATGCTCACTACCGCGACCAATGCCATCACCACCAGCCCCAGGCGGCGCATGTGTTGGCGGAAGAAGGCGACGTTGGCCGGTGGCCAATGGAAATGCAGGACGGCCACGCCATCGGGGGACAGGATGCGGTGCAGGGTATAGAACACCAGCCAGGCCTCGGCCATCTCGTACAGTGCGCCGCCGAGATAGAGGTTCTGCCCACGCGCATCGTGCAGCAGGGCATAGCCGCACAGTGCCAGCAGCAGGGTGACCGGCAGGGCCAGGATCAGGTTCAGCCCCAGGGCCAGAGGGGTGTGCAACTGGCTATCGTGCTTGTAGTGGCCGATATCGGCGTGCAGTTCGCTGAGCTTGCCGAAAAGGTATTGGCGGCGCCAGAGAATCACGGCGCAGAGCAGAATCAGCGGCAGGAACACCAGCGGGCGCTCGATGAGCCCGGCCCCCAGCTCGCTGATGGCCATGCCCCAGGGGATTTCCGCAAGCTGCCGCTGCAACTGGTAGGGCGCCATCTTCAACCATTCAAGATCGAGCGGCTTGTTGCTGGGAATCCAGAACATCTGCTCGTCGATGGTGGCGCGCAGGCTGCTGGCGGTGCTCTGCAGTTCCTTCTGGTTGATCTGCAGGGTGATCGATTCATTGAGCAGGGCGTTGAGCGAGCGGCTCAGTTTTTCCAGCAGTTCGCGACGGGTCGCCAACTGATCGAGCATTGCCTTGCGCAGCTCCGGGGTGATTTCCTCGCTGGGTTGGTCGGCCAGCAGCTTGTCCACGTAGGCGTTGGGGTCGCTGATTTCGTCGCGCTGCTTGTTCAGCTCGAACTGATAGAGGCGGATATCGGCGATATCATCGGCCAGCGAGCCATCCTCGTGCTTGAGTTGCGGCAGCGCCTGCTTCTGCTGATAGAGGATCTTCGACAGCAGCAGGCTGCCCTGCAGGACGCGGATCTGCTCGTCCAGGGCCTGGTTGGCCTGGTTCAGGTTGTCCAGTTGCTGGCGCGCTCTGAGGTTCTCTTCCGTGCGGCTGTTGAGGCGCTCGGTCGAGCGCAGCAGGTAGTCGGAGAGCTTGAGGTTGAGCGTGCTTTCCTTGGCCAGCAGCTTGTCGGAGCTGGTGCGCGCGGCTTCGCGCGACTGTTCGGCGACGGTCTGTTCGGAGTCTTCGCGGCGGCGCTCGTTGATCAGCCCCTGCAGATCCTGGCGTTCCTGCTCGGCACGGCGAATGCGCTCGTCGAGCAGGGCGCGCTGCGCGCTGCCGAGATCCTGTAGCAGGCTGTTGCTGGCCAGTTCCTGGCGGCGTAGCTGGGTTTGCAGCGTGAGCATGGCCAGCTCGGCATTGAGCTGGTCGCGCCGCTCCGGGCTCAGCGGCTTGCCGTCGATGCGCCCGCTCTTGAGGCTGGTGTTGATGTCCTGGCTGCGCGTCTGGTTCTGACTGATCTCGGTCTGGGCGCGCTCGGGGCGATTCTGTGCGCTGATGATCAGGCTGTTGGCGTCGATGATCGCCTTGTTCCAGTCACTGATCTGGGTGGAGCGCTCACTCAGCAACTGATCCAGCTGATCCAGCGACAGGCGTCCGTAGCGCTGAGCAACGGACACTTCCGGGCTGGCCTTGAGCCGGCTCAGCTCGCGCTGTGCATCGGTAATCTGGCGCGGAGCCTTGTCGATCTGCAGGCGCAGGTCGTTCAGGCGCTGTTCGGCACTGTCGCGATCCTGGAGCATGCGCAGGGTCTGCTCCAGGGTTTGCTTGAGGGCCAACTGATCGGCCTCGGGCAGTTTGCGGTCGGCCAGGCTGTCCAGGCTCTGCTGAACATCGGCGGCTTTGGGCAACTCATCGGCTTGTGCCGTGCTCAGGCCGAAACACAGGAGGGTAAAGGTGACTGCAAGAAAAAGGCGCAGCTTGGGCATGATGATCCGGTGACCGAGGAAGTGGGCGTGCTCAGTGTAGAGTGGCGGACGCGTCGACGCCGGTCGAGAGCGACCGGCGTCAGCTGTGCGATCCTAGCAAAGTCTCAGAGGAACAAGCCGGGACCGGGGCGACTACCTTCGGGGAATCTGACGCCGACCTTGCGTACCTTGTTCCCTTCCATGGCGGCGACCGTCCAGGTCAGGCCCTGCCATTCCACCTGGTCACCGACCACCGGCTCACCGCCGATCTCGTGGGCGATGAAGCGGCCCAGCGGCTGATTGCCCTCCACGTCATCGAGCTTGAGGCCGTAGAGCGTGGCGATGGCATTCAGCTCAGCATCGCCTTCCAGTACGAAATCACCGAAGAAACGCAGATCCTGGCCACGCTTGGGCGCCTGGCTGAACAGCTTGCCGAGGGCCGGCAGGTCATGCTCGTGGCCGATCACGCAGAGCAGGTCGCCCGCCTCCAGGCGCGTACTGCCGGAGGGGTGAAGCAGTTCGCGGCCACGGAACAATGCGGCGATGCGAGTGCCTTCCGGCATGTTCAGCTCGCGCAGGGCGGCGCCGATGCACCATTTCTCCGCCCCCAGGCGATAGACGAACAGCTCCCACTGGCTGGTCGGATGCACCTCCAGCCCGGCGCGCGACACCGGCGCCGGCTCCGGCGGTACGGTGACGCGCATCAGCTTGGCCGCCAGTGGCAGGCTGGTGCCCTGCAGCAGCAGGGAGATGATCACGATGAAGAAGGCCACGTTGAAGAACAGCTGCGCGTTCGGCAGCCCAGCCATCAGCGGGAATACCGCGAGGATGATCGGCACCGCGCCGCGCAAGCCGACCCAGGCGATGAACGCGCGCTCGCGATCATGGAAGGCGCGAAACGGCAGCAGGCCAAGGAAGATCGACAGTGGCCGCGCGAAGAGAATCATCCACAGCGCCAGGGCCAGTGCCGGCAGTGCGATGGGCAGCAGCTCGTGGGGTGTGACCAGCAGGCCGAGTACCAGGAACATGCCGATCTGCGCCAGCCAGGTGAGGCCGTCGAGCATGTGCAGGATGCCGTGGCGCGAGCGGATCGGCCGGTTACCGAGCAGCAGGCCGCACAGGTAGATGGCGAGGATGCCGCTGCCGCCGACGGCAGTGGTGATGGCGAAGATGATCAGGCCGCCGCTGACCACCAGCAGGGGGTAGAGACCGGCGGCCAGTTCCATGCGGTTGATCAGCTTGAGCAACAGCCAACCACCACCGAGCCCCAGCAGGGCGCCGAGGCCGAACTGCTGCACCAACTGGATGGGCAAATCCCAGCTGAAGCCGCTCTGGCCGCTGGCGAGCATGGCGATCAGGGTGATGGTGAGGAACACCGCCATCGGGTCGTTGCTGCCGGATTCGATTTCCAGCGTGGAGCTGACCCGCTCGTTGAGGCCGCGTCCGCCGAGCAGGGAGAACACCGCAGCGGCGTCGGTGGAGCCGACGATGGCACCGATCAGCAAGCCTTCGAGCAGGGTAAGGTCGAACAGCCAGGCGGCGGCGAGGCCGGTCAGCCCGGCGGTGATCATCACGCCCACGGTGGCCAGGGACAGTGACGGCCACAAGGCCACGCGGAAGCTGGAAACCCGGGTACGCATCCCGCCATCGAGGAGGATCACGGCCAGCGCCAGGTTGCCGACCAGGTAGGCCAGCGGGTAATTGTTGAAAACGATACCGCCGGGGCCGTCGGTGCCGGCGAGCATGCCGACGCCGAGGAAGATCACCAGGATTGGGATACCGAAACGCGTGCCGAACGCGCTGACCAGAATGCTGGCCGCCACCAGCAGAGCGCCGATCAAGAACAGATTATTGATGGCGCTGGCGTCCAACGGCGTACTCCTGGTCCAGTGAAGAGAGTGCGCCGTCATGCATGGCGCGTGCCAGGGATTCTAACCGTAGCCTTTGCCTGTCTGTCAAAAAGGTTATTACATTTTTCGCGATGCCCCGGAGCTGCGCGTGTGCAGAGCTCCGGGGGCGCGAATGACTTCAGAACCAGGCGTCTTGCATGCTCAGGCAGGTATCGTCGCGCGCTTCGAGAATGGCCAACTCGTGATGGCAGCTCGGCACTTCCCAGGTCAGGAAATAGCGCGCGGCCTGCAGCTTGCCGCGATAGAAGGCTTGCTCCTCGGCATTATCGGTACGCGTCAGGCCCTCTTCGGCGCGAATCGCCTGCTCCAGCCAGCGCCAGCCGATCACTGTATGGCCGAACGCCTTGAGGTATAGCGCCGAGTTGGCCAGCCCCTGGTTGACCTTGCCACTCATCAGATCGCCCAGCAGCGCCAGGGTTACCGTTTGCAGGCGCGCCACGAGTTGCTCCAGTGGCTGACGCAGAGCCGTGAGCGATTCATGCGCACCGGCGCGCTGACAGCAGTCGTTGATCAGCTTGAGCAATTGCTTGAGCGCCGCCCCACCGTTCATCGACACCTTGCGCCCGAGCAGGTCGAGCGACTGGATACCGTGGGTGCCTTCGTGGATCGGGTTGAGGCGGTTGTCGCGGTAGTACTGCTCCACCGGGTATTCGCGGGTGTAGCCGTGGCCGCCGAGGATCTGGATCGCCAGCTCGTTGGCCTTGAGGCAGAACTCCGAAGGCCAGGATTTGACGATGGGTGTGAGCAGGTCGAGCAGTTCCAGGGCGCGGGTGCGCTCTTCGGCGGTTTCCAGGGTCTGGGTGTCGTCGAACAGGCGCGCGGCGTACAAGCCGAGGTCGAAGGCACCTTCGACGTAGGCTTTCTGGGTCAGCAGCATACGCCGTACATCGGCGTGTTCGACGATGGAGATCTGCGGGCTGGTCGGATCCTTGCCATCGGGCTGGCGGCCTTGCGGGCGGTTGCGCGCGTAGTCCAGCGAATACAGGTAGCCGGCGTAGCCGAGCATGATCGCGCCCATGCCAACACCGATGCGCGCCTCGTTCATCATCTGGAACATGTAGGACAGGCCCGCATGCGGCTTACCCACCAGATAGCCGACACATTCGCCGTTATCGCCGAAATTCAATGCAGTGGAAGTGGTGCCGCGCCAGCCCATCTTGTGGAACAGCCCGGCCAGGGTCACGTCGTTGCGCGCGCCCAGCGATCCATCGCCGTTGACGTGGAACTTGGGCACCAGGAACAGGCTGATGCCCTTCACGCCGGGCGGTGCGTCCGGCAGCTTGGCCAGCACCATGTGCACGATGTTTTCGGAGATCGGCTGGTCGCCGCCGGAGATGAAGATCTTGTTGCCCTTGATTCGGTAACTGCCGTCGGCATGCGGTTCGGCGCGGGTTCTGATGTCCGATAGCGACGAGCCAGCGTGCGGCTCGGTCAGTGCCATGGTGCCGAAGAAGCGGCCGTCAATGATCGGTTGCAGGTAGCGGGATTTCTGCTCCTCGTTGCCGAAGGCCTCGATCAGGTTGGCCACGCCCATGGTCAGCATCGAGTAGGAGCTGGTGGCGATGTTGGCCGACTGGAAATGCGCGAAGCAGGCCTGTGACAGCAGATTGGGCAGTTGCATGCCGCCGTGCTCGAAATCGCGGGTGGCGTTGAGAAAGCCGGCCTCATGAAAGGCGCGCAGCGCCGGCTCGACTTCCGGGATCAGCACTGCGCCGCCGTCGACGTACTGGGGCTCGTGTTCGTCGTTCTTGCGATTGTGCGGGGCGAACAGTTCCTCGGCGATGCCGCGCGCGGTGCTGATGGCCGCGTCGAAGGTCTCGCGATTGTGATCGGCGAAGCGCGGGCGCTGGGTCAGGGCTTCGGCGTCGAGCACTTCGTAGAGTTCGAACGCCAGGTTGCGGGAGCTGAGCAGGGTCTCGGACATGGAACGGGCCTCCAGATGATCGACCGAGTCTAGGCAGCCTGCCGCCCAACTGCCCAGCATCATCATTCACCGTGATAGTCACAGGTCGGTGTCTGTAGGGCGGGGGCAACCCGCCGCGCCGGGAGTGGCGGGTTGCACCCGCCCTACCAGGTTGTCAGGCGAAGCCCCGCGCCAGCTCGCGGGTCAGCTCGGCCGCCGGCATCGGCCGGCAGTTGGCAATGTTCTGCCCGGCCCACAGCGGCGAAAAGTCCCCGCTGCCTTGCGCTTCGGCTGCCGCTCGCAAGGGGGCGATGGCTGCAGTGGCCAGTGGGAATTCCGGCGCCTGCGTGCTGAGCGGCCCCAGCTCGCGCATCAGACGGTTGATGATGCCGCGTGCCGGGCGCCCGCTGAACAGGTTGGTCAGCGCTGTATGGCGCGCCGCCGGGCTTTGCAGGGCGGCGCGGTGGATGGCGCCGATATTGGCTTCCGGGCACAGCAGATAGGCGCTGCCGACCTGCACGCCCGCTGCGCCCAACGCCATGGCTGCGGCCACGCCACGGGCATCGCTGATGCCGCCAGCAGCGATCACCGGCACATCGAGGGCATCGACCAGTTGCGGCAACAGGGCGAAGGTGCCGAGCTGGCGGCTGAGGTCATGGTCGAGAAAGTGCCCGCGATGCCCGCCAGCTTCCAGGCCCTGCGCGATCACCGCATCGACGCCGTGTTCATGCAGCCAGAGCGCCTCGTCCAGCGTGGTCGCGCTGGAGAGAATCTTCGCCCCGCTGCGCCGCACACGCTGCAGCAGGCTTTCGTCTGGCAGGCCGAAATGGAAACTCACCACGGCTGGGCGGAACTCTTCCACCAGCTCGGCCGCTTCGTCGTTGAATGGCAGGCGCCCCGGCCCGCTGGCGATGCTTGCCGGATCTACGCCAAACTCGTCGTAGTAAGGCGCCAATGCCTCGCGCCAGGTTGTGTCGCGGGCGGCATCCGGCTCGGGCGGTACATGGCTGAAGAAATTGAGGTTGAACGGGCGTGTGGTCAGGCTGCGTAGCCTCTCCAACTCCTGACGCAGGGCCGTCGGCGTAAGCATGGCGCAGGGGATCGAACCCAGGCCGCCAGCCTCGCATACGGCTGCCGCCAGGCGATGATCCTGCGAGCCGGCCATCGGTGCTTGAATCAGGGGCAGTGCGCTGCCGAGCAAGCCTTGCAGAGACATCATGAGTTCTCGCTGTCCGCTGAGGAGGTAACCAGCGTGCCATGCTGCAAGCCACGATGCGAGCCGCTCGTGGCCTGTTAAACTGCGCGCCTGATTCGAGGACTCCCGCATGAACTACCGCCACGCCTTCCATGCCGGCAACCACGCCGACGTGCTCAAGCATCTGGTGCTGACTCGCCTGATCGCCCTGCTGTCGAAGAAAGAGACGCCCTTCGCCTATCTCGACAGCCATGCCGGCATCGGCCTCTATGATCTGCAAGGCGACCAGGCCAGCCGTACCGGTGAGTACCTAGAAGGCATCGCTCGCCTGTGGCAGGCCGCGCAGTTGCCGGACGCGGTGGAGGCTTATCTAGAAGTGGTGCGGGCCATGAACCCGGACGGCGAGCTGCGCTACTACCCGGGCTCGCCGGAGCTGGCACGTCTGCTCAGTCGTGAGCAGGATCGCCTGCAGCTCAACGAGAAGCACCCCGAGGATGGTCGTCTGCTCAAGGACAACATGCGCGGCGACCGTCGCGTGGCCGTGCACCTGGGCGAAGGCTGGCACGTGCCACGTGCACTGATGCCGACCCGCGAGAAGCGCGTGCTGCTGCTGATCGATCCGCCCTTCGAGCAAACGGACGAACTGCAACGCTGTGCCGAGGCCTTGAATGAAGCGCATGGCCGCATGCGCCAGGCCATCGTCGCGATCTGGTACCCGATCAAGGACGAACGTCAGTTGGCGCGCTTCTACCGCGACCTGCAAAAGAGCGCCGCGCCCAAGTTGTTGCGCGCCGAGCTTTACGTGCACGCCCCGGACGATGCCACGCGCCTGAGTGGCTCGGGCCTGGTGATCAGCAACCCACCATGGGGCCTGGAGGACGAACTCAGGCAACTGCTGCCATGGTTGGCCGATGCGCTCGGCCAGAGCCAGGGCGGCTGGCGCCTGGATTGGCTGATAGAAGAAGCCACAAGCGGTAAGTCATAAGCGTAGCCTGGATGAAATCCGGAAGCCGTGCCCTCCGATCCCCGGATTGCATCCGGGCTACCAGCTTGCAGCCTCAGCCCGGCTTGTGATTGGGCTCGATGTGATAGCTCAGGTTGCGCCGCGGGCTGAGGTACTCCAGCACCTCCAGCGGTAGCTGCGAGGGGCGCAGGCTGCGGGCGATGGCCTGCCTCGGCTCCTGCGCCAGGTCGAGGATCAGCGCTTCCTGCTTGGGTATCTCCGCGTCGTAGAGAATCAGCGTCGGCTTCAGTGCCTGGGTCGGGTTCATGCCCAGCACCAGCGCGTAACGCTCGTCTTCGAGCTGTACCAGGCTGCCCGGCGGGTAGATCCCCATGACCCGGATGAAGGCCTTCAGCATCACCTCGTCGAAGCGTTCGCGCTGCTGCTTGAACATCAGCGCCAGCGCCTCGTGCGGGCTCAGCGCCTGGCGCGGGTCGAGCGGGTTGCACAGGCCGTCGAAGTGATTGGTGATGGCTACCAGGCGGCTGAGACGACCGATGCTGGCTTCATGCAGGCCACGCGGATAGCCAGTGCCGTCGCAGTGTTCGTGATGCTCGTGGATGATGCGCAGCACCTCGTCATCGAGCATCAGCTTCTGCCCCATGCGCAGGCCGAAATCGGTGTGCATCTGCAGCAATTGCTGTTCCGGGCGGGTCAGCGGTTCGGGTTTGAGCAGCACCTTGCTCGGCACTTCCATCTTGCCGATATCGTGCAGCAACGCGCCCAGGCCAATGCTGTGGCAGGCCTCGCTGTCGAGACCGAGCTGACGGCCCAGCAGCAGCGACAGGACGGTGACGTTGAGCGCATGGAAGTAGCTGTCTTCGGCGGCCTTGCCGGTGATGCCGTGGAGCACCACACCAGGTGCGCCGAGCAGGGTCTCGACCATCTCGCCGACGATGGCTCCAGCTTGGCGCATGGCGTCTTCCGGGCGGCTGCGCAGGGTCTGGTTGAGCGACTTGATGCGCTGGCTGGCCTCGATGAAACGGCGATCCACTTCGGCCAGGCGACTGCGCAGGTGGCGCAGCTTCTGCGCACGTTCCTGGCGGGCGCGGCTCTCCGGATCTTCGGGCACTTCTTCGCTGACGCTGGGCTCCAGAGTGGGCTCATCGGAGAGCTCCAGCGGCGGGCAGTCACTGCGTGAGGGGTCATAGCGCAGTTGCTTCAGCTTCAGGGCACGCAGGGCGCGGAGCTGCCCCTCGTCCTTGATCTTGAAGTTGCTGAAAGCGAAATCATGCTCCCACCAGCTTAGATCCAGCTGTATGTACAGACCTATGCAAAGTTGCTCGGGAGTGATGGTAGGGAGAGGGGCGGCCATGCCGGACTCATCGATTGCTGGCTAAGTGCCGGCAGTTTAGTCCGGCTGATGGCATAAAGGCATCTGTTGTTCAGGCTGTCACGTCGATGCTGTTGCCCAGATTCGGCGGATTGCTCGATGTGCTGGCCGGTGCTGCCGCCTGTACCAGCCCGGCCATGTTGGCGGCCTGTAGATCCAGGGTCTTGCGCAGCAGCAGAAGCGACATCTGCGCGGCAATCTGCGAAGAGGCCTGACTGGATACCTGGCTGGCGATGCTGCTCAGTTCCACGATGTTCGACTCAGATGGCGGGCTCAGGGGGTAGACATACGCCTGTTCCGCCGAGGCCGCAATAGCCGTTGGGGTTCTTCGCCAGGTACTGCTGATGATAGGTCTCGGCGTAGTAGAAAGTCGGCGCCTCGGCGATTTCCGTGGTGATGCTGCCCATGCCGGCCTTGTCCAGCTCGGCCTGGAAGCGTGCCTGGCTGGCCAGCGCTGCGTGCAGTTGCGCCTCGTCCTGGCAGTAGATGGCCGAGCGGTACTGGGTGCCCTGGTCGTTGCCCTGGCGCATGCCCTGAGTCGGGTTGTGCGCCTCCCAGAACACCTTGAGCAGCGCTTCGAAGCTGGTGTGTTGCGGATCGAACACCACCAGCACCACCTCGGTGTGCCCGGTGAGCCCGGAGCAGACTTCGTCATAGGTGGGGTTGGGGGTGTAGCCACCGGCATAACCGACCGCCGTACTGAATACGCCCGGCTGCTGCCAGAAGCGCCGTTCGGCGCCCCAGAAACAGCCGAGGCCGAACACGGCCTGCTGCAGACCCGCAGGGAAGGGCGGTTTGATCGGGTGGCCGTTGACATGGTGAGTATCGGCCACCGGCAGCGGTTCGGCACGGCCGGGCAGCGCCTGTTCGGCTGTCGGCAGGGCGAGTTTATGAACGAGAATCTGCGAGCGCAAAACCATGGCGATCTCCTGTAAATGGCAGATTGTGGACTGCGTGCCGAGGCGCGTGTTACGTCCGTTGGTCGGTCGAGCTCTGTGGCCGGCACGGATAGCGGCGCAGGCTGTCGATCAGGTCGCGACCCGGGATGGGTTTGTCGAACAGGTAACCTTGCCCGATATCGCAGCGCTGGCGACGCAGGAAACCGAGCTGGGCCGCGGTCTCGATGCCTTCGGCCACCACCTTGAGCTTGAGGTTGTGGGCCATGGCGATCACCGCCGAGGTGATTTCCATGTCGTCCTGATTATCGGGGATGTCCTTGACGAAGCTGCGATCGATCTTGATCACGTCGATGGGAAACTTCTTCAGGTAGCTGAGCGACGAATAGCCGGTACCGAAATCGTCCATGGCCAGGGTCAGGCCCAGGCTCTTCAGGCGGCCGAGTTGGTGGCGGGTGTCATCGGTGGCCTCCAGCAGCAGGCCCTCGGTGAGTTCCAGCTCCAGCAGGCGCGGGTCGAGTTGCTCTTCGTGCAGGATGGCGGCGATGGAGCCGACCAGATCCGGGTCGGAGAACTGTTTGGGTGACAGGTTGATCGCCACCTGCAATTCGCCCATGCCGATGGCGGCAATCTGCTTGCTCATCCGGCAGGCCTGGCGCACCACCCACTTGCCGATGGGGATGATCAGCCCGGTTTCCTCGGCGACGCTGATGAACTGATCCGGGCGGATCATGCCCTTCTCCGGGTGCTGCCAGCGCAGCAGGGCTTCCATCCCCACCAGTTGTCCGGTCTTGAGGCACAGCTTGGGTTGGTAGAACACCTCCAGCTCGCTCTGGGTCAGGGCGCGGCGCAGGTTGTTCTCGACGAACAGCTTGTAGTTGGCCTCGGCGTTCAACGCTTCGGTGAACTGCTGCACCTGATGCTTGCCGTTGGCCTTGGCCTTGTGCAGCGCCAGGCCGGCATGTTTCATCAGCGTCTGCGGATCGCCGCCATGCTTGGGGGCCAGCGCCAGGCCGACCGAGCCGGTGATGCTGATCAGCTGGTTGTCGACGAACAGTGGTTTGTCCAGGGTCTGCAGCACCTGATGGGCGATACGCTGGGCGGTATCTTCGTCGCTGCCGTCGAGCAGGATGGCGAACTCGTTGCTGGCGAAGCGCGCCAGCGTACCTTGCATGCCCAGGCTGTTGCGCAGGCGCCGGGCCAGGGCGGCGAGCAGCTTGTCGCCGGTCTGGTGGCCGAGGCTGTCGTTGATCCGTTTGAAGTTGTCGATGTCCACCAGCAGCAGTCCGAGCGATTGCTCGGGGTTGCGTGCGAAACGCTCTTCCAGGCTGCGAATGAACGAAGGGCGATTGCCCAGGTTGGTCAGGTTATCGGTGTAAGCCAGGCGCTCGATGCGCTGCTGGGCCAGTTTGGTCTCGGTGATGTCTTCGTAGATGCCGATGTAGTGGGTCAGCTCGCCGTCGTCACCGTACACCTTGGAAATCGACAGTTGGCCCCAGTAGGGCTCCTGACTCTTGCGTCGGCTGCGGAACTCGCCCTGCCAGCTGTTGTGTTCGGCCAGGCTTGAAGCGTTGTCGAACAGCAGATCGCTGAGGTTGGCCAGGGCCGGCAGCTCGGACAAACGCTGGCCGCAGACCTCGTCGCTGCTGTACAGGGTGATGGCGGTGAAACTGGGGTTGACGTATTCCACCATGCCGTCGCGGTCGACCAGCAGGAAGGCGCTGGCGCTTTGTTCCACGGCGCGCTGGAACAGGTTCAGGGCATGGGTGGCGTCGCGCTTCTGCTGGTTGATCAGCACCTGTGCATACTGGTCTGCGAGTTCGCCGGCGAAGGCGATTTCATCGGCTTGCCAGGGGCGGGGGGCGCCTCGGTGTTCCAGGCAGAGGACGCCGACCACTTCGCCGTCCACACGGATGCTGGCATCGAGTACGGAGGTGATGTCTTCCGGCGCGAGGTAGCAGGCCGCCAGCTCGCGGGTGCGTGGATCCTGACGGGCGTTCTGCGCATCGATGGCGCGCCCGCTGCGCAGGGCTTCGAGGTAGATCGGGAAGCAGCGCGTATCGAAGCCCTGCAGGCTGTCGTGGCGTTTGAGGCCGGCGCGGTAGAGCGCGACCGATTCGATGCTGTGCTGATTGATGCGCCAAATGCCGGCTTGGGCGATGCCGTAGGTTTCGCAGGCCACCTCGGTGATGAGTTCGGCGGCTTCGCGCAACGGATCGGCCGACAGGTAGCGTTGTCTGGCCAGGCGTACGATCAGTGCCTGGCGGGTGCGCGCGCGCGCCAGATGGTCGCGCTGCTCCTGCTGGGTGAGCTGGAGCTGCGCTGTCGTGTCGGCTTGCGGCTTGGCCGGCAACTGCAATTCGTAGTCGCTTTCGACGCGCTCGGCATTTTCCCCGCTGGTGACCAGCAGATAGCCACGCAGTAATTGGCGATTGCGCTGTTTGAAGGGTTCGCCGACTTCCAGCAGGTTCAACGGGCCGAGTGGCGTGTGCAGGGTGTAGTGGACGACGTAGTGAGGGCTACTCAGCAACTGCTGCTGAATGGAATCGTGCAATCCGTAGCGCGCCTCAGGCTCCATCAGGCTGGCATAAGGTGCGTCCACCAGCGCGCAGAGTTCGGGGGCGCTCACGCCCAGGGCCCGTTCGCAGGCCGGGTCGAGAAACAACAGGGCCCAGCTTGGCTCGTTCAAGCGCTCGAAACGCAGCATCCCGAGCCGCGAGGGCACTGGCAACTGCGTCACAACCTCGGCTGCCAGGCGATTGCCGGCATCGGGATGGCTTTTCATTGGGCGGTGGGCTTCCAGTATGCTGGCCATACGAGCGGAGGATTTCGTCGCAGCAGCGGTGCCGGCAGGGGCAATCGCGGCGTGCGGGCAAGCACCGGCTCGGGCCTACTTCACTATAGCGTTCGGCAAGGGTGCATGATGCGATCGTTACTGACAAGAAAACTCATGGTGTTGGTGCTGCATAGCACGCTTTTTTCTTCGGCATCCGCGTTGGCGGCCACAAATGACGGGCTCCAGGGCGAGGAACAGGTGGCGTACCTGAGCGAACTCAAGCGACTCTATCTGACCACGGACGAACGCCAGGCGCTGCTGGCGCACAGCAATGCGCTGCTCGACACCTATGCGTTGCGCGCGGCCTACCAGGTGGGGCAGGCGCAGCGTGACGATCTCACCTATCGGTTGAGTACCGGTGCATCGGGCGAATTGATCCTGCGTGAGGAAGTGCGTGGCAGTCAGGGTACAGCGGTCAGTGTGCGCAACCGTCACCTCTCGGTGTTCGGGCTCGATCCCTATATCCGCTATGAATGTCCGCCGAGCGGCATTCGCTGCACGCTGCTCAACCCGCGTGACGGGCAGCCGTTGCTGACTATCGTGCGTGATCTCGGTGGCGCTGCCGAGCTGGCCAAGGCATTGAGCTTTCTGATCCGTAACGTGCAGAAGGGCTGAAAAGCCCTAATCACGGGCAAAAAAAACCCCACCCAGATTGGGCGGGGTTGAGGATGCGAGCGTGGCGTGCTCGAAACGGTTTACAGCAGGATGGTGCGAATGTCCGCCAGCACCTGCGACAGGCGCTGAGTGAAGCGCGCAGCGGCTGCACCATTGATCACGCGGTGATCGTAGGACAGCGACAGCGGCAGCATCAGACGCGGCTGGAAGGCCTTGCCGTCCCAGACCGGTTGCATGGTCGCCTTGCTGACACCGAGGATCGCCACTTCCGGCGCGTTGACGATCGGCGTGAAGCCGGTGCCGCCAATGTGGCCGAGGCTGGAGATGGTGAAGCAGGCGCCCTGCATGTCGTCAGCCGATAGCTTCTTCTTGCGGGCCTTGTCGGCCAGCTCGGCCGCTTCGGCTGCCAGTTGCAGCAGGCTCTTCTGGTCGACGTTCTTGATCACCGGCACCAGCAGGCCGTCCGGTGTATCGACGGCGAAGCCGATGTGCACGTACTTCTTGCGGATGATCGCCTTGCCGCTCGGCGCCAGCGAACTGTTGAAGTCCGGCAGTTCCTTGAGCAGGTGAGCGCAGGATTTGAGCAGCAGCGGCAGCACGGTCAGCTTGACGCCAGCCTTCTCGGCCACGGCCTTCTGCGCGACGCGGAAGGCTTCCAGGTCGGTGATGTCGGCCGAATCGAACTGGGTCACGTGCGGCACGTTGAGCCAGCTGCGGTGCAGGTTGGCGGCGCCGACCTGCATCAGGCGGGTCATCGCCACTTCTTCGACTTCACCGAACTTGCTGAAGTCCACCGCCGGGATCGGCGGGATGCCGGCGCCGCCGGTAGCGGCAGCAGCAGTCGCCTGCGGTGCGGCCTTGGCCTTCTGCATCATGGCCTTGACGTAAACCTGCACGTCTTCCTTGAGGATGCGACCTTTCGGGCCGGTGCCGGCGATGTCCGCCAGTTCCACGCCGAAATCACGCGCTAGCTGACGCACGGCCGGGCCGGCGTGCACCTTGGCGCTGCTGCGCTTTGGTGCATTGGCCGGGTCGGCAGCAGCGGCCGACAGCGAGGCGATGGCGCGCACTTCGGCGGCCACTTCCGGTGCGGCGCCTTCCGGCACACGGTGCACTTGCTGGCTGGCTTGCGCCGGTGCGGCGGCAGGTGCGGCGCCGGCTACCTTGAGCTTGAGAATCAGATCGCCAGTGCCGATTTCGTCATCCAGCTTGACCAGCACTTCTTCCACCACACCGGCAGCCGGCGAGGGGATTTCCATGGAGGCCTTGTCGGATTCCAGGGTCAGCAGGCTCTGGTCGGCTTCGATGCTGTCGCCGGCCTTGACCATGATCTCGATGACCTTGCCCTTGGCGCTGGAGCCGATGTCCGGGACGTGCACGTCCTGCACGCTGCTGCCGCTGGCTGCGGCGGCCGGTGCCGGGGCTGCTGCAGGTGCGGCAGCTTGTGCGGGTGCGGCGGCTGGAGCCTGAGCAGCGGCGGCCGGGGCGGCCCCTTCGACTTTCAGCTTGAGGATCAGATCGCCGGTGCCGATTTCATCGTCCAGCTTGACCTGTACCGACTCCACCACGCCGGCAGCCGGCGCGGGGATTTCCATGGAGGCCTTGTCGGACTCCAGGGTGATCAGCGACTGGTCGGCTTCGATACGGTCGCCGGCCTTGACCATCACTTCGATGACCTTGACCTTGCCGTCGGTGCCGATGTCCGGCACGTGCACGTCCTGCACGCTGCTGGTTGCGGCAGCGGCAGGCGCGGCGGCCGGAGCAGCCGCTTTCGGTGCTTCGGCGGCTGGTGCGGCTTCGGCTTTCGGCGCCGGCGCGGCTTGCGCAGCACCTTCGACTTCCAGCACCAGCAGCTCGTCGCCTTCCTTCAGGCGGTCGCCGATCTTGACCTTCAGTTCCTTGATGACGCCGGCCTTGGGTGCGGGCACCTCCATGGAGGCCTTGTCGGACTCCAGGGTCAGGATGCTCTGGTCGGCTTCGACACGGTCGCCGACCTTGACCAGCAGTTCAATGACCTCGCCTTCACCACCGAGGTCGGGTACGCGAATCAGTTCACTCATCGCTACGCTCCTCAGCAGTCCAGCGGGTTGGCTTTGTCAGGGTTGATGCCGAACTTGGCGATCGCATCGGCCATGACCTTGGCTTCGATCTCGCCACGGTCGACCAGTGCTTCCAGCGCTGCCAGCACGACCCACTTGCGATCCACTTCGAAGAAGTTACGCAGTTGCTTGCGGCTGTCGCTGCGGCCGAAGCCGTCGGTGCCCAGCACCTTGTATTCCTTGCTCGGTACCCACTGGCGAATCTGTTCGGCGAACAGCTTCATGTAGTCGGTAGACGCGATGACCGGGCCCTTGCGGCCGCCCAGGCACTGCTCGACGTAGGTCTGTTGCGGCTTCTGGCCCGGGTGCAGGCGGTTGCGCCGCTCCACGGCCAGGCCGTCACGGCGCAGCTCGTTGAAGCTGGTGACGCTCCAGACGTCGGCAGCGATGTTGTACTCGTCGCGGAGAATCTTCGCCGCTTCGCGTACTTCGCGCAGGATGGTGCCGGAGCCCAGCAGTTGCACGTGGTGCGCGGCTTCCTTCTTGTCTTCTTCGAGCAGGTACATGCCCTTGATGATGCCTGCCTGCGAGCCTTCCGGCATGGCCGGCTGCTGGTAGGACTCGTTCATCACGGTGATGTAGTAGAAGACGTCCTGTTGCTCTTCGGTCATCTTCTTCATGCCGTCCTGGATGATCACCGCCAGCTCGTAGCCGTAGGTCGGATCATAGGTGCGGCAGTTGGGGATGGTCGCGGCCATGATGTGACTGTGACCGTCTTCGTGCTGCAGGCCTTCACCGTTTAGGGTGGTACGGCCGGCGGTGCCGCCGATCAGGAAGCCACGGGTGCGGCTGTCGCCAGCGGCCCAGGCCAGGTCGCCGATACGCTGGAAGCCGAACATCGAGTAGAAGATGTAGAACGGCAGCATCGGCTGGTTGTGGCAGGAGTACGAGGTACCCGCGGCGATGAAGGAGCTCATGGCGCCGGCTTCGTTGATGCCTTCCTCGAGGATCTGACCTTTCTTGTCCTCTTTGTAGAACATCACCTGATCTTTATCGACCGGCTCGTACAGCTGGCCTACGGAAGAGTAGATGCCGAGCTGGCGGAACATGCCTTCCATACCGAAGGTACGGGCTTCGTCCGGGATGATCGGGACGATGCGCTGGCCGATGTCCTTGTCCTTGACCAGTTGCGCGAGGATGCGCACGAAGGCCATGGTGGTGGAGATTTCACGGTCGCCCGAACCGTCGAGGATGGCCTTGAGGGTATCCAGCGGCGGGGTCGGGATGCTGAAGCTCTTGGCGCGACGCTGCGGTACGAAGCCACCCAGCGCGGCGCGGCGCTCGTGCAGGTACTTGTACTCGGCGCTGCCCGGCTCCGGACGTACGAAAGGCAGGTTTTCCAGCTCTTCGTCTTTGATCGGGATGTCGAAACGGTCGCGGAACTGACGCAGGCTGTCGACATCGACCTTCTTGGTGTTGTGCGCGGTGTTCTTCGCTTCGCCGGCGCCGGTGCCGTAGCCCTTGATGGTCTTGGCCAGGATCACGGTCGGCTGGCCGCTGTGGTTCACGGCCTGGTGGTAGGCCGCGTAGACCTTGTACGGGTCGTGGCCGCCACGGTTGAGCTTCCAGATCTCGTCGTCGGAAAGGTCTTTGACCATCTCCTTGAGTTCCGGCGTGTTGAAGAAGTTCTCGCGCACGTAGGCGCCGTCTTTGGCCTTGTAGTTCTGGTATTCACCGTCGACCACTTCGTCCATGCGACGCTGCAGGGCGCCGTCCTTGTCCTTGGCGAACAGCGGATCCCAGAAGCGACCCCAAACGACCTTGTTGACGTTCCAGCCGCCGCCACGGAACACGCCTTCGAGTTCCTGGATGATCTTGCCGTTACCACGCACCGGGCCGTCGAGGCGCTGCAGGTTGCAGTTGATGACGAAGATCAGGTTGTCCAGCTTCTCGCGGCCGGCCAGGGCGATGGCGCCGAGGGATTCCGGCTCGTCGCACTCGCCGTCACCCATGAAGCACCAGACCTTCTGCTTGCCGGCGGGGATGAAGCCGCGCGCTTCCAGGTACTTCATGAAGCGTGCCTGGTAGATCGCCTGGATCGGGCCCAGACCCATGGAAACGGTCGGGAACTGCCAGAAGTCCGGCATCAGCCAGGGGTGCGGGTAGGAGGACAGGCCCTTGCCGTCGACTTCGCGACGGAAGTTCTGCATCTGGTCTTCGCTCAGGCGGCCTTCCATGAAGGCGCGGGCGTAGACACCGGGGCTGGCGTGGCCCTGATAGAACACCAGGTCGCCGCCGTGTTCTTCGGTCGGGGCCTGGAAGAAGTAGTTGAAGCCGATGTCGTAGAGAGTCGCCGAGGAGGCGAAGCTGGAGATGTGGCCGCCCAGATCCGGATCTTCCAGGTTGGTGCGCATCACCATGGCCAGGGCGTTCCAGCGTACCAGCGAGCGGATGCGTCGCTCCATGAACAGATCGCCGGGCATGCGCGCTTCGTGCGTGACCGGGATGGTGTTGCGGTACGGCGTGGTGATCGCGTAGGGCAGTTGCGCACCGCTGCGGGTGGCCAGCTCGCCCATACGGGTCATCAGGTAGTGGGCTCGGTCTTCACCCTCACGGTCGAGGACGGATTCAAGGGCGTCCAGCCATTCCTGGGTTTCGATCGGATCGAGGTCTTGCATGGCTTGCTCCAGGGCGGAAAGGCTTCCAGAATCGGAGGCCAGTGGGTCTCGCCGGCTTTTTGGGCGGGCGAGCTGAATTCTTGGATGTACCGGGGGTAGGGCCGGCCGGCGTGTAGTTTTACTACATTTCGACGACGGATTCAGCTCTCCCGCTACAAATCTTTCGTAGTAAAACTACAGTGAGCTGCGCTGCATGCCGCGGATACTCAGCGGTAGCGGGACTTCGGATGTCCCGACGAGCGGCCGGCAGACCGCCAAAAAGGATAGACCATGAGCCTGCCCTCGCTGCTCAATTTGCCTGCCTCCTTCGATCCTCTCGCTGATCGTGCCGACCAGTTCCTCACCGCCGCCCTCGCGGAACAGCCTGAATTGCAGGCCTTGTGGCAAGCCTGGCCGGCCGAGCGCCTGGCCACCTGGCGGCAGGTGGCGGCCCTGAGTGATTTTGTCGCAGAGCACGCGCATCGTGACCCGCAGACCTTTCTCGCGCTCGCGGAATCGGGCGAGCTTGAGCGCAGTCTGGCGCCTGGCGAGTTGCGTCAGCAGCTCGATGCGCTGTTGGCCGAGTGCGCCGATGAAGAGGCGCTCGGGCGTTGTCTGCGACGTTTCCGTAATCGTCAGCAACTGCGCATCATCTGGCGTGATTTCAGTCGTCAGGCTGCGCTGGCGGAGACCTGTCGCGACCTGTCCGATCTGGCCGATGCCTGCATCGATCTGGCCTATCACTGGCTCTACCCACGGCATTGCGCACAGTTCGGCACGCCGACTGGCCGGCGCAGCGGTCGGCCCCAGCACATGGTCATCCTCGGCATGGGCAAGCTTGGCGCGCACGAGCTGAACCTGTCTTCGGACATCGACCTGATCTTCGGCTACCCGGAGGGTGGCGAGACCGAAGGCGTGAAGCGCCCGCTGGACAACCAGGAGTTCTTCATTCGCCTGGGGCAGAAGCTGATCAAAGCGCTGGATGCGATCACTGTCGACGGTTTCGTCTTCCGCACCGACATGCGCCTGCGTCCTTATGGTTCCTCCGGGGCGTTGGTGTTCAGCTTCAATGCGCTGGAGCAGTACTACCAGGATCAGGGCCGCGATTGGGAGCGCTACGCCATGATCAAGGCGCGCGTGGTCGGGGGCGATCAGGCCGCCGGTGCCGAGTTGCTGGAGATGCTGCGGCCCTTCGTCTATCGCCGCTATCTGGATTTCTCTGCCATCGAGGCGTTGCGCGCGATGAAGCTGCTGATCCAGCAGGAGGTGCGGCGCAAGGGCATGAGCGAGAACATCAAGCTCGGCGCTGGTGGCATCCGCGAGATCGAGTTCATCGCCCAGGCCTTCCAGTTGATCCATGGTGGGCGCGACCTCAGCCTGCAGCAGCGGCCGCTGCTCAAGGTGCTGACCACGCTGGAAGGACAGGGCTACCTGCCGCCCGCCGTGGTCGCCGAGATGAAGGACGGTTATGAATTCCTCCGTTACACCGAGCACGCCCTGCAAGGCATCGGTGACCGGCAGACGCAGATGTTGCCGGCCGACGCGCAGGATCAGGCGCGCGTGGCGGTGATCATGGGCTTCGCCGATTGGGCGAGTTTTCATGAGCGCCTGATGCACTGGCGCGGGCGTATCGAATGGCACTTTCAGCAGGTCATCGCCGACCCCGACGAGGAAGATGGCGCGGCTGGCGAGGCCGCTGTCGGCGCCGAATGGTTGCCGCTGTGGGAGGGCGCGCTCGATGAAGAAGCTGCCGTTCAGCAGTTGCAGGAGGCCGGTTTCGGTGAGGCCGCTGCGGCTTGCCGCCGCCTGTCTGATCTGCGCAATGGCCCGCAGGTGCGCGCCATGCAGCGCCTGGGGCGCGAGCGCCTGGATGCCTTTATTCCGCGCCTGCTGGCGCAGACCGTCGAGCACGATCAGCCGGATCTGGTGTTGGAACGCGTGTTGCCATTGGTGGAAAAGGTGGCGCGGCGCTCGGCCTATCTGGTGCTGCTGACCGAGAACCCTGGCGCGCTGGAGCGCCTGATCACCCTGTGCGCCGCCAGCCCCTGGATCGCCGAGCAGATTGCCCGTTATCCCCTGTTGCTCGATGAGCTACTCAATGAAGGGCGCCTTTATTCGCCGCCGCTGGCACCGGAGCTGGCAGCCGAGTTGCGCGAACGGCTGGTACGCATCCCCGAGGATGATCTGGAGCAGCAGATGGAGGCGCTGCGGCATTTCAAGCTGGCGCACAGCTTGCGCGTGGCCGCCTCGGAGATCGCCGGCACGCTGCCTTTGATGAAGGTTTCGGACTACCTGACCTGGCTGGCCGAGGCGATTCTCGATCAGGTGCTGGCGCTGGCCTGGCAGCACACGGTGCAGCGTCACGGTCGCCCGCAGCGCGCCGACGGCACGCCGTGCGACCCGGACTTCATCATCGTCGGCTATGGCAAGGTTGGTGGCCTGGAGTTCGGTCATGGTTCGGATCTGGATCTGGTGTTCATCCATGATGGCGATCCACAGGCCGAGACCGACGGCGCCAAACCCATCGATGGCGCGCAGTTCTTTACTCGACTAGGGCAGCGCATCATCCACCTGCTGACCACCCAGACCACGTCCGGTGCGCTCTACGAAGTGGACATGCGCCTGCGACCTTCGGGTGCGGCCGGTTTGCTGGTCAGTTCCCTTGGCGCCTTTCAGCGCTATCAGGAGAGCGAGGCCTGGACCTGGGAGCACCAGGCGCTGGTGCGCGCGCGGGTGCTGGTCGGTTGTCAGCGCCTGGCGGGAGCGTTCGCCCGTGTGCGTGCCGAGGTGCTCGGGCGTCAGCGTGATGTGGCGGCCCTGCGCAGTGAAGTCAGCGAGATGCGGGCGAAGATGCGCGACAACCTCGGCACCCGCGCGACCGTGGCCGGTACCGGGGCGAATGCCTTCGATGCCGTGGCCTCCTTCGATCTGAAGCAGGACGCCGGTGGTATCGTCGATATTGAATTTATGGTGCAATACGCGGCCCTGGCCTGGTCGTGGCAATACCCGCAACTGCTCGAATTCACCGACAACATTCGCATCCTCGAGGGGCTCGAACGGGTTGGATTGATGACGGCGGAAGATGCCGGTCTGCTGCGCGAGGTCTACAAGATCTATCGCTCGGCAGCTCATCGTCAGGCGCTGCAGAAGCAGCCCGGGGTGGTGCCGGGCGATCAGTTCCAGGATGAGCGCCGCGCCGTGATGCGCCTGTGGCGCCAGCTGGAACTGAATTGAACGAGAGGGGCCAAGCCCCGAGCATGACCGAACCGCGAAGCGAATTGAGGAGCAGGCAAGATGTCGATGTCCGACCGTGATGGCGTGATCTGGTACGACGGTAAACTGGTGCCGTGGCGCGATGCGACCACCCATGTGCTGACCCACACCCTGCACTACGGCATGGGCGTGTTCGAAGGCGTCCGCGCCTACAACACCCCGGATGGCACGGCGATCTTCCGTCTGCAGGCGCACACTGACCGCCTGTTCGACTCCGCGCATATCTTCAACATGCAGATCCCTTACACCAAGGAAGAGATCAACGAAGCGCAGCGCGCCGCGGTACGTGAGAACGGCCTGGAAAGCGCCTATCTGCGCCCGATGGTGTTCTTCGGCAGCGAAGGCATGGGCCTGCGCGCCGCCGGCCTGAAGGTGCACGTGATCGTTGCCGCCTGGCACTGGGGCGCCTACATGGGTGAAGAAGCACTGGAAGCCGGCATCAAGGTGCGCACCAGCTCCTACACCCGTCACCACGTCAACATCGCCATGACCCGCGCCAAGGCCAACGGCAACTACATCAACTCGATGCTGGCCCTGCAGGAAGCCATCTCCGGCGGCGCCGACGAGGCCATGCTGCTGGATCCGGAAGGCTACGTGGCCGAAGGCTCGGGCGAGAACATCTTCCTGGTCAAGGATGGTGTGGTGTACACCCCGGAAGTGACCTCCTGCCTCAACGGCATCACCCGCAGCACCATCCTGACCCTGGCCGAAGAGCACGGTATCAAGGTGGTCGAGAAGCGCATCACCCGCGATGAGGTGTACATCTGCGACGAGGCCTTCTTCACCGGCACCGCCGCTGAAGTCACGCCGATCCGCGAAGTCGACGGCCGCAAGATCGGCGCAGGCCGCCGTGGCCCGGTGACCGAGAAGCTGCAGAAAGCCTACTTCGACCTGGTGACCGGCAAGACCAGCGCGCATGCCGAATGGCGCACGCTGGTTAAATAAGCGATTGTTCGAAGGCTCGACGGGGAGGCCTCAAGAGTCCGCCGGCAATCTTGTGAGTTAGAGTCAGGCTAGGCGCAACAGGGACGAGGGCGTGAGTTTACTGCGGTAAATGAACGCCCGAGGCCCTTTGCAACGACGCATGACCGACGCGCAGCTGATTGCAGGCGGGCTCTGAGCCTCCCCGGTCGTTTCTGGAAAAGATATGAAGATACTGATCATCGGCCCCAGCTGGGTAGGCGACATGGTGATGGCGCAGACGCTGTTCCTGTGCCTGAAGCAGCGCCATCCCGATTGCGAGATCGACGTGCTGGCACCGGACTGGAGCCGGCCGATCCTCGAGCGCATGCCCGAGGTGCGCGCCGCGCTGAGTCTGCCGTTGGGCCACGGTGTGCTCGACCTGGCCACGCGCCGGCGCATCGGCAAGTCGCTGGTCGGTCAGTACGATCAGGCCATCCTGCTGCCCAACTCGCTCAAGTCCGCCCTGGTGCCCTGGTTCGCCGGCATCCCCAAGCGCACCGGCTGGAAAGGCGAGATGCGCTACGGCCTGCTCAACGATATCCGCACGCTGGACAAGGCTCGCTATCCGTTGATGATCGAGCGTTTCATGGCGCTGGCCTATGAGCCGGGGGCTGTGTTGCCGCAGCCCTATCCGCAGCCGCGCTTGCAGATCGACGAGTCCAGCCGCGACGCGGCATTGGCCAAGTTCGACCTGCAACTGGATCGCCCGGTGCTCGCGCTGTGCCCAGGTGCCGAGTTCGGCGAGGCCAAGCGCTGGCCGGCCGAGCATTACGCCAAGGTAGCCGAGGCTAAGATTCGCGAAGGCTGGCAGGTCTGGCTGTTCGGCTCGAAGAATGACCATGCCGGTGGCGAAGACATTCGCCTGCGCCTGATTCCCGGCCTGCGCGAGGAAGTCAGCAACTTGTCCGGGCAGACCAGCCTGGCCGAGGCCATCGACCTGATGTCGGCCGCCACTGCCGTGGTGTCCAACGATTCCGGCCTGATGCACGTGGCAGCGGCGCTGAACCGGCCGCTGGTGGCGGTCTACGGCTCCACCTCGCCGGGCTTCACCCCGCCGCTGGCCGACCGTGTCGAAATCGTTCGTCTGGGGCTGGAGTGCAGCCCCTGCTTCGAGCGCACCTGTCGTTACGGCCACTACAACTGCCTGCGTGAGCTTGAGCCGCAGCCCGTGATCGAGGCGCTGGAACGGCTGGTCGGCGATGCCCTGATTCTGGTCGAGGGCGACTGATTTGCGGGTGCTGATCATCAAGACCTCGTCGCTCGGCGACGTGGTGCATACCCTGCCGGCATTGACCGACGCGGCTCGTGCGATACCCGGCATCCGCTTCGATTGGGTGGTGGAAGAGGGCTTCGCCGAGATTCCCGCCTGGCACCCAGCGGTTTCTCAGGTGATTCCCGTGGCCGTCCGTCGTTGGCGCAAGCATCCGCTGCGCACCTGGCGCAGTGGTGAGTGGGCGCGCTTCAAGAAACGCCTGCGCGAAACCCGCTACGACCTGGTGATCGACGCCCAGGGCCTGCTCAAGAGCGCCTGGTTGACACGCTATGTGTCGGCGCCAGTGGCCGGGCTGGATCGCGACTCGGCACGTGAGCCGCTGGCCAGCCGTTTCTACGACCGTCGCTACGCGGTGCCCAAGGATCAGCACGCGCTGGAGCGCGTGCGTCAGTTATTCGCCAAGGCGCTGGACTACCCCTTGCCGGCCGCCACGGGTGATTACGGGCTGAACCGTGCGGCGATGATGGATGCTCCGGCGCAGCCTTATCTGGTGTTCCTGCACGGCACCACCTGGGCCAGCAAGCACTGGCCGGAGGCCGATTGGCGTGCGCTGGCCGAGCGTATGGACGAGATGGGGTGGGCGGTACGCCTGCCCTGGGGCAACGAGGCGGAAAAGGCTCGCGCCGAACGCATCGCGGCCGGCCTGACGCATGCCGCTGTGCTGCCGAAGCTGAACCTGGCCGGTGTGGCCAAGGTGATCGCTGGCGCCAGCGCCTGCGTCTCCGTCGACACTGGCCTCGGCCATCTGGCTGCTGCGCTGGATGTGCCGAACATTTCCCTCTACGGCCCGACCCTGCCCGGCAAGGTGGGCGCCTACGGCCGTAGCCAGATTCACCTGTGCGCCAGCGGCCCGAACGCCGGCTGCGGCGACCGTGACAAGCCCTGCTTCGATGGCCTCGGCGCCGAGCGCGTCGGCCTGGAACTGGAGGCGCTGCTGCTCGCGCCTCCCGGCACCCTTTAAGGAGCGGCTATGCAACTGGCCTTCGTTCTCTACAAATACTTCCCGTTCGGCGGGCTACAGCGCGATTTCATGCGCATCGCCCTGGAGTGTCAGGCGCGCGGCCATGCCATTCGCGTCTACACGCCGATCTGGGAAGGGGATAACCCTGCAGGCTTCGACGTGCGCGTGGCGCCGGTGCGGGCGCTGTTCAACCACCGCCGCAACGAGAAATTCAGCGCCTGGCTGCAGGCCGATCTGAAGCGCGACCCGGTCGACCGGGTGATCGGCTTCAACAAGATGCCGGGCCTCGACGTGTACTACGCCGCCGATGGCTGTTTCGAGGATAAGGCGCAGACTCTGCGCAACCCGATCTATCGCCGTTGGGGCCGCTACAAGCACTTCGCCGAGTACGAGCGCGCAGTGTTCGCGCCGGAGTCGAAAACCGAGATCCTGATGATCTCCGAAGTGCAGCAGCCGCTGTTCATCAAGCACTACAAGACCCCGCTGCAGCGTTTCCACCTGTTGCCGCCGGGCATTGCTCAGGATCGCCGTGCGCCGGCCAATGCCGCCGAAATTCGCGCCGAATTCCGCCGTGAGTTCAAGCTGGCCGACGATGATCTGCTGCTGGTGCAGATCGGCTCCGGTTTCAAGACCAAGGGCCTGGATCGCAGCCTCAAGGCACTGGCCTCGTTGCCACGTGAACTGCGCAAGCGCACGCGTCTGATCGCCATTGGCCAGGACGATCCCAAGCCCTTCCTGCTGCAGATCAAGGCGCTGGGCCTGTCCGATCAGGTGCAGATTCTCAAGGGCCGCAGCGACATTCCGCGCTTCCTGCTTGGCGCCGACCTGCTGATCCATCCGGCCTACAACGAGAACACCGGCACCGTGCTTCTCGAGGCGCTGGTGTCCGGCTTGCCGGTGCTGGTCACTGATGTCTGCGGCTACGCGCATTACATCGCCGATGCCGATTGCGGCCGGGTCGTGCCCAGCCCCTTCGAGCAGGAGCACCTCAACCGCATGCTCGCCGATATG
Source organism: Pseudomonas sp. FG29 (assembly GCF_057809355.1). Lineage (NCBI taxonomy): Bacteria > Pseudomonadati > Pseudomonadota > Gammaproteobacteria > Pseudomonadales > Pseudomonadaceae > Pseudomonas > Pseudomonas sp. FG29. The sequence continues at coordinate 117,278 of NZ_JBMDJU010000004.1, forward strand.
CTCGCCGACCCCGAGCGCCGCACATTCTGGCGGCGTAATGGCCTGGCCTATGCGGACAGCGCCGACCTGTACTCGATGCCGAAGAAGGCCGCCGACGTGATTCTCGCGGAGAAACACGCGTGAAGCTGATCCTCGCCGAGCCGTTCAAGCGCCTGTGGGCCGGTCGCGATGCCTTCGAGGCTGTCGAGGCGCTGCAGGGCCAGGTCTATCGTGAGCTGGAGGGGCGCCGCACCTTGCGCACCGAGGTCGATGGCCGTGGCTACTTCGTCAAGATTCACCGCGGCATTGGCTGGAGCGAGATCGCCAAGAACCTGCTGACGGCCAAGGCACCGGTGCTGGGGGCTGGCCAGGAGTGGCGGGCGATTCAGCGTCTGACCGAGACCGGCGTGCCGACCATGACCGCCGTGGCCTATGGTGAGCGCGGCGCCAATCCTGCACGCCAGCACTCGTTCATCGTCACCGAGGAACTGGCGCCTACCGTCGACCTGGAGCAGCTCAGCCTCAACTGGGCCGAGCAACCGCCCAAGCCGGCACTCAAATGGGCGCTGATCGAACGAGTGGCGCAGATGACCGGCGGCATGCACCGCGCCGGAGTCAACCACCGCGACTGTTATATCTGTCACTTTCTGCTGCACAGCGACCGGCCGATCCAGGCCAGCGACCTGCGCCTGTCGGTGATCGACCTGCACCGCGCCCAGGTGCGTGACGCGGTGCCCCGCCGCTGGCGCGACAAGGATCTGGCCGCCCTGTATTTCTCGGCATTGGACATCGGCCTGACCCGCCGCGACAAGCTGCGCTTTCTGCGCACCTACTTTCAGGGTCCCTTGCGTCAGGTGCTGCGCGAGGAGGCAAGCCTGCTGGCCTGGCTGGAGCGCAAGGCGGCCAAACTGTATGAGCGTAAGCTGCGTTATGGAGATCGACTGTAGATGTCGGAAAGAAAGGTGTTGATCCGTGCAGGTATGAAAGTGGCGCTTGTGCCGTGTCCTGCGCTTGGAGATACCACGTTGTTTCTATGGCTCGCCTGGCGCTTGCAGGCCGCCGGGGCGCAGGTTGTTTTGGCATCTGGATCGTTGTTCGCTCTGCGTGATTATCTTCCGGGGCTAGACGTTATCGGAGGGGGCAAGCCTGACGTGCCTGCGCTGGCTGAATGCCATGACCTAGTGATCTGTGCCATCGACTGGTACGTGGAAAAATCAGACTCTGGAAACACTGCGGCCCTGGATAACGTTGCCTACCTGGCGGGCAAGAAATTGCCTGCCCGATACTCGCTCGACCAACGCCCCGTATTGCTGGAGGGGCGCTCCGTTGCGGGTGCCCACAACGTGATCTGTCGTGATCCCAAGGCCGGCAAAACCATGGTGCAATGGATTGATCTCTATGCCGCGGAGGTACTCGGGCTGGATATATCCACGACGCCTGCCGGCCTCCAAGCGCTGCCGGACACGGCAAAGGATGCCGATCGTCGCGTGGCGATCTTTCCAACCACACCCCATGCCAGCAAGAACTACTCAGTCCGAGGTTTCAGGCGCCTTGCCGCTAGACTCGCGGCGAAAGGTTGGCAGGTGGAGTTCGTGGGGACTCTTACAGAACAGGCAGCACTGCAATCGCAGTATCCCGAGGTTGTCGTCCATGCCTTTGCAGACCTCAAAGGCTTGGTCGACTACCTGCGCACCTGCTCGATCGTCATCAGCAACGACTCGGGTGGCGGTCATCTAGGGTCACTGCTTGGCTTGCGCACGTTCACCATCACCCGACGGCGTCCAGACTTTACCTGGCGCCCGGGTTTTAACGCGTTGAATCAGGTCGTTCATCCTGTTTTCACATTCAAGTGGATGGGGAAAACGATCTGGCGCCCCTTCATTCCTCTCGGCCGTGTACTGCGGGAGTTCCCTGCCGTGGCGAGGCCTTAGTCATGTCGGCGTGGAAGCATGACGTCAGCGGTTCCTTGCTCAGCGCTTTCGGTAGCCTGGAAGCCGTCTTCGAATTGCACGGTGAGCGGTTGACCTCCGATCCTCTGTCCGAAGTCATACGGGTGGAAATCGAGGGAGTTCGCTATTACGTCAAGCGCTACCGGGGGGCAGGTAAAGGTCTGCGCCGCTACCTGGGGCGTCCGCGAGTCAAGGCTGAGTGGCAGAACCTGAAATTGTTCGCCAAATGGGGCATTCCTACCGCTCCTATCGTGGCTTATGGCCTCGAACGCAGTGCCGGCGCATTCGTACGCGGCGCGCTGGTAACCCGCGAGCTGGAGAACACCCTCAATCTGGCCGAAATCGTTGAGTATGAGGATCAGCGCCTGGCTGACCGTGGATGGGTCTTGCATGTCAGTCAGCAGGTGGCTCAGGGAACGCGCACCCTGCATGAGCATCACTTCACCCATAACGATCTGAAGTGGCGCAATCTTCTGGTCAATGACAAGGCCGAGCTGTTCTTTATCGACTGCCCTACCGGCAGTTTCTGGTGGGGGCCGTTGCTGCGTTATCGCATCATCAAGGATCTGGCGTGTCTGGACAAAGTCGCCAAGCGCGTGTTGTCGCGTACGCAACGCCTGCGTTTCTACCTGCAGTACCGCGATCGCAGGCGTTTGAGCGAGGGTGACAAGCGTCGGGTGTTGCAGATCCTCAAATTCTTCGAGGGGCGTGAATGACGGATTTCATGGCGGCGCAGGATCGTGCCTTGCTCGAACGTCACGGGCTGGCTGGTTTCGATGCGTTGTGGGCATTGAAGCTGGAAGCCGTGGACGAGCCCAATACTGAGCGCGGTGGCTGGAGCAGTGTCTATCGCCTGGAGCTGGATGAGCGCGCTTTCTACCTGAAACGGCAAAGCAATCACCTGACCCGTACGTTGCTGCATCCTTTCGGCGAACCGACCTTCGCCCGTGAGTTCCGCAATATCCGGCGTTATGCCGAGCTGCACATCCCGGCCCTGCAAGCGGCATTTTTCGCCGAGCGCCGGGTACCAGGTGAGCGCCGGGCCATACTGCTGACCCGCGCCCTGGACGGATGGCAGGATCTCGACCATTGGCTGGCTGACTGGGGCGCACTGGAGCCACCGCGGCGTACCGCCATCGTGCAGGCCTGTGGCGATCTGGCGCGCCGCTTGCACGAAGCTGGACAGATGCATGGCTGTTTCTATCCCAAGCACATCTTCCTGCGTGAACAGGGCGGCCTCTTCGAGGCGCAACTGATCGACCTTGAGAAGACACGCCCGCTGTTGCTGGGACGGCGTGATCGGATCAAGGACATCGAGCCCCTGTTCAGGCGGGCCGGTCATCACTGGGGGCGCGACGAGCTGCAGATTTTCCTGCAGAGTTACCTGGGCGATGAGACATCCATGCAGCGCTGGCTGCACGAGCTGTCGCAGCGCAGCCGCTACAAGGCCACGCGTTAGCGGTCAGTGCGCTGTGTGATGGCAAACAATAACAACATGATGTCCGTCATGAACCGAGCCACTGATGAATCTCTACTTTTCCCTGATCAAACTCAAGGCGCGCCTGCTCGAAGGGCGCAAGCTCACTCGCGCCGATATTCACCGGCGACTGGCGCTGAAACGACGCGCTGAACGGCCGGATGTACGCATGGTGGGTGTGACCGGTAGTGGTGCGAAGAGCACCACCAGTGCTCTGGTCTTTCACATGCTCAGCGAGGATCAGCCTGCCGCCCTGTCCATGCTGGAGAACACGGAGCAGATGATTGCACCGCGCCTGGCCAGGTTTCCTGCGCAGGCGCGCTTTGGCGTCTTCGAGATCAGTGGCCACGCGCCGGGCGTGCTCGACACTGTCTGCGAGCTGGTGCAGCCGGACGTGGCGATCATCACGGTCATCGCCAGCGATCACCGCACCAGTTTCCGAGACCCGGGCGCCACCGCGCGCGAGAAAATCAACCTTGCGCTCAATGCCGCGCGCCGCGGCGGCCTCGTGCTGCTTAATGCCGATGACCCGCAAGTGCTCGCCATGCGTGAGCAGATTCCGGCGGCACAGGTGCGTACCTACGGCGAGTCAGAGGGTGCCGATTATCGCGCGCTGGATATCCGCCAATCCGAGGTTGGTCGCCTGCGTTTCCGTTGCCGGGCTGGGCAGGAGGAGGCCGAGTTCGATTTCGCCCTGTTGGGGCGTCATCTGCTGGTGCCGGCGCTGGCCAGCATCGCCTGCGCCCATCAGGCGGGCATTCCCCTGGCGCGTCTGGCCGAGCGCGGGCGACAGTTCGTGCAACTGCCGGGGCGTTGCTCGTTGCACGTCAATCCGGGAGCGCCGACCTTCATCTGCGATACCGTCAAGGCGCCTTATTCGACGCTGGATCTTGCGTTTGCGCAGATGGATCTGTTCCACCAGGTGCCGCGCAAGACCATCGTCATCGGCAAACTTTCCGATTATGCCGGTGCGCAGGGTAGCCGTTATCGCCAGGCCTATCGGCTGGCTCGTCAGTACGCCGAGCGCGTCATATTTCTTGGCCATCCAGAGCTCAATATCAAGCCCCTGGAGGGAGACGAACTCGGCACGAACCTGGTTCTGGTCGAGGATATCGTCGCCCTGCGTCGGCTGATTGCCGATACCGCCTTGGCTGGTGAGGTGATCCTGCTCAAGGCGTCCTACAAGGTCGACCGTATGGAGCGCATCGCGCTCGACTATGTGCGCGAGGTTCAGTGCTGGATCAGCGGCTGCTCGCGCGCCTGTGTCTGTTTCAATTGCGATCAGTTGACGGCCGATGGAAAGGTCTATCGGCCCAGCGCCGAGAGCACCTCGTACATGATCGACGATCCCGATTACTTCTGCGAGGTCATCGCCCGGGAAGGGGCGCGATGAGCTACGGCCAAGCCGAACAGGCGTCACGCCAGGCGCTGCGGGTCGAGCCTGGCACGCGTCACGGTTCGCGCATCGACTACGACCTGCAATTGGCCGAGTGTCGCTACCGCGTCTACTTCGACTGTGCGCAACTTGAGCTGACGGCCGACTGCGAGAGCACCCTGGCGATGCTGGCCCTGGGGGCGATGAGTCTGCGTCGCGAGTTGCAGGTGGTCGGGCCGATCTCGCCGCGTTACCTGGAGAACCAGCGACAACTCATGCAGGTGTTCGGCGGATGGTTCGAGCGTTATCGTCTCGTGCCCATCGTGGCCAGCACCTTGCGGGAGGGCTGTCCTGCTACGGCTGGAACAGGGCGCGTCGGCTGTTTTTTCACCGGCGGTGTGGACTCCTTCTATACCTTTCTCAAGCATCGCGACGAGATCACCGATCTGGTCTTCGTGCATGGCTACGACGTCGATCTCGACGATCGCATGCGTCGTGAGCAGGTCAGCGCCATGGGGCGTGCCCTGCAACAGGCCTGTGGCGTTCGTTTCATCGAACTGGAAACCAATGCCATACGGCTGTTTCGTGATTTCGGGCGCTGGGGGGCGCATGCGCACGGTTATGGTCTGGGCAGCGCGGCGCGCCACCTGGCCGGCTACCTGAGGCGTATCTACATTCCCTCGTCATTCGCCACGGCCGAGCTGATGCCCTGGGCATCGCATCCGCTGACCGATCCGCTGTTTTCCGATGAGCGCCTGGAGGTCATCCACGACGGCTGCGAGGCCGGGCGCGTGGACAAGATCCGTGCGCTGGCCGGCGATCCCCTGGCCCTGGAGCACCTGCGCGTATGTTGGGAGCGCGTCGCGGGGCGCTACAACTGTGGGCGCTGCGAGAAGTGCCTGCGCACCATGACCAGCCTGCAGGCGCTCGGTGTGCTGGGGCAATGTGCGACCTTCCCCACGCAGGTAGAGAGTCGACAGGTGCGTGAGCTGGTCATCCATGACACCAGCCTGGCCACCTTCGCCCACGACAACCTACGTCTGTTGCAAGCGTGCGGTCAGGGTGAAAGTGCGCTCGCGCAGGCCTGGCGCGAGGTGCTCGAGCGGCCGCAATGGCGTAACCGGATGATCCTCAAGTGGCGTAAATGGCGCCGTCGTGTCAGGAAACTGTTGAACAAAGTGGGAGTGGGCCTTGAGCCAGATCCGTCTGCTTGATTACACCGGGGCGGTATTCGCCGACAGCTTCAACCTGGGCGACGATATCCAGACCCTGGCGGTCGCTCGCCTGGTACCGCGAGTCGACGGCTACGTCGATCGTGAATCCCTGGATCGCGTGGATACGCCCTGTACCGTGCCGATGAATGGCTACTTCATGAACACACGGAACTGGCCGCCATCCCCTGCGGTGCGGCCGGTGTTCTACGCCTTCCACCTGGCCGCCGAAGCGCAGGATTGGTTGTGCGCGGCGCCCAGCCTGGAGTATCTGCGCCGTTGGCAGCCGATTGGCTGCCGCGACCGTGGTACCCAGGCATTGCTCGACCAGCATGGCATCGACACCTACTACAGCCGCTGCATCAGCCTGACCTTGCCGCGCCGCGAACACGAGCCGGAGAAGGGCGAGGTGTTTCTGGTCGGCCTTACACCTGCTGCCCGCCAGGCCGTGCCCAGATCGCTGCGCAGGGGAGCGGTGACTGTCGACCAGGCACGGGTGCGTCTGCCGATTACCAATGGCGAGCTGAAGCGTGCCCTGGCGGCCGAACTACTCGATCAGTATCGACAGCGGGCGCGACTGGTGATCACCTCGAAGATTCATTGCGCCATGCCCTGCATCGCCATGGGGATCCCCGTGGTCTTCCTCTACGACATCGAGCGTCGTGGCGACTACCGGGTACAACTGATCGACGAGTTGGTGGGCATTCATTACGTGCATCAGCGTGGCGCGTTGGCGCGCTTGCGCAATCACTGGCTGGGTCGGCGGATCGACTGGTCGCCACAGGCGCTGGATATCGAGCCGTTGAAGGCGGAGATCGCCGCAGGCTTTTCCACCGCCTTCGCCCGCGTACATGGGGAAGACGCATGACGATCAGATTGTCTGAGTTGCGCTGCGACTGGTCGGACGCCCCGCAGCATCCGTCCGAGGTCGTCTACCGCGTCGATCTGGGCGAGCGTCACTATGACGTGTTCATCCGCAGCTGCGATCTGGTTCGCCAGCCCGGCATGGAGGCCGTGGTGCCAATGGCGCTGCTCGCGGCGATGAGCCTGCGCCGTCCGCTGCATGTCGAGGGGCGCTTGTCGGCCACCTTCCTGAATGGCTTGCGGCAGGTCATGGCACTGTTCGCGCAGCACTTCGAGCCCTTCGAGGTCGTCGATATCACGGCCGACGAACTCTACCTGGCTGAAGCAGCGATGCCTGGCGAGCGGCGTGGCGCGTTCTTCTCGGGCGGCGTGGACTCCTTCTACACGCTGTTCAAGGGGCGCGAGGAACTGACCGATCTGATCTACATCCATGGCTTCGATGTGCGCCTGGATGACTGGCCCAGGCGCCAGGCCATTGCCAGCATGGGTGAAGCGGTCGCATCGAGCATGGGTATGCGTTTCGTTCAGGTGGAAAGCAACCTGGCCAAGGTGCTCGAGGATTTTGGCTCCTGGCCGCTGCATGGGCATGGTTTTGCCTTGATGAGCGTGGCTCGGGCCCTGGCGGGAGCGTTCGGCGAGATCCGCGTTCCTGGCACCCACAGCCTCAAGGGCCAGAAACCCTGGGGCTCCTGGCTCGACACCGATCCGCTGTTCTCCGATGAGCGCCTGAGCGTGGTGCATGATGCCTGCGAGGCCGAGCGGGTCGACAAGATCATCGCCCTGGCCGACCAGCCGCTGGCGCTGCGTTACCTGCGAGTGTGCTGGGGGCGTGTCGAAGGTACCTACAACTGCTGCCGCTGCGAGAAGTGTCTGCGCACCATGACGACGCTGCATGCGCTGGGCAAGTTGCAGGAGGCCGAGGCGTTTCCCCTGGCGTTGACGCCGGCGCTGGTCGCCAATGTGTTGTTGCCACGCGATGGCCTGCGCTGCTACGCGCAGGAGAACATCGCCTTGTTGCAGCAGCATCGTCCCGAGGAGCGCGAGTTGATCGCCGCGCTGGAAAAGCAGTGGCGTCGACCGATCTGGCTGTCGCTTCGGCTCATCAAGTGGCGCAAGCGCATGCAGCGCTGGCGTAATCAAGCCACACGTCTGCGCGCCTGGCTGAGGGGCGCACGGTGAGCATGTCCGCAACTGGTTTCGCCCCGTCCTTTTGAGCGTCATATGCTGTTACAGGTAGTTTCCATCTCTGGCGGTTCAGCATGACAGCCCCTGTCCATGAGGTCGTGCCGCAGCGTGCGTCTGAGTATCTGATCAGCGTGGTCATCCCGACTTTCAACTACGCCTCGATGCTGCCGCGTGCACTCGAGTCGGTGCGCGAGCAACTGGCGGACGATATCGAGTTGATCGTGGTGGATGACGGCTCCACCGACGCTACGGCTGAGGTACTGGCGGATTTCTGCCTGCGTGCGCCGCGTCTGCGGGTGCTGGCGCAGGCCAATGCTGGCGCTGCGGCGGCGCGCAACCGTGGCATCGCTGCGGCGCAGGGGCGTTTCGTGCTGCCGCTCGATGCCGATGATGAATTGTTGCCCGGTGCCTTGCAGCGATTGAAGGCATTGATCGAAGCCCAGCCGACGGTGGAGATGATCCTGGCCGGACGTATCACCTGCCATGCCGATGGCCGCAGTCGTGTGCAACTTCCGGTACCGATGCATGCGCTCGGCCCCCGCGAAGTGATTTCCCTCTATCTGTTGCGCAAGTGGGTCAGCGTTGCCCATGGTTCGACGCTGTTTCTGCGTGACCTGCTGCTGCAGTATCCCTATCCGCAGGGATTCGAGGCCGGAGAAGATATCCCCGTGTTCGCCAGTGTGCTGGCGCGAGCCCGTGTGGTGACGCTGCCGCATCCGCTCGTGCGTATCCACAAGCATGCTGACAGCGTACGTCGTCGTGTTCCGGGTGAGCAGGCGACCATGCGTCTGGTGGACGAGGTTTTTGCCCGTCTGCCTGCCGAGTGCCAGTCGCTGGTTGGACGTTTTCGTGCGCAGAGTTACCTGTCCCTTTTTCGTTCGGCCTGGCGCCTTGATCATCGTGCCGAGGCTCGGCGTTATTACCTGTGTGCCCTTAAACTAAGCCCCACGCAGGCGCTGCGCTGGCGTTATCTGGGTAAACTGTTGCGCTTGAGCCTACATATCAGGTCGAGGAACCGTTCTTGATGCAGTTGAGGAACTTGTCGGTAGCCGGACGAACGCCCGAGTTGCCGTTGACACTGGAGGTTGCGGGTGAGCCTCTGGTCATCGAGCGCCTGCTGCGAGTGTTGCCGGGACAGCGTTATGTCGGTATGGCTCGCTGGCAGGGGCGCCAGGTGTTGGCCAAGTTGTTGGTCGGCAGCAAGGCGCAGCGCCACTTTCAGCGCGAGCTGGAGGGTGCTGAGCTGTTGGTTGGACAAGGACTGGTCACCCCCGAGCTGTTGGTACAGGGCTTCGTCGAGGGGCAGGGCGGTTGGCTGCTGTTCGATTACCTGGAAGGCGCGCAGAGCCTCTGGGAGGCTTGGCGTCAGGCAGCACGCGAGCCGCTGCTGAGCGATGCCCAACAGGCGGTGCTGGCCGAGGCGCTGGGGGCGATTGGGCAGATGCATGCTCAGGGCTTGTGGCAGGCCGACCTGCATCTGGACAACCTGCTGCGGCATGAAGGCCGCCTGTATCTGATCGACGGCGGCGGCGTGCGCTGCGAAACGCCAGGGCAGCCGCTGTCGCGTGCGCGCGTGCTGGAAAACCTCGGCGTGTTCTTCGCCCAGCTACCGGCCGAGCTGGATGCCGTTCTCGAAGAGTTGCTGATCCACTATTTGCTGGCCAACGGCGAGCACGCGCTGCCGCTGGAAATGCTCCAGGCCGAGATCGCCAAGGTGCGGCGTTGGCGTCTGCGCGATTACCTGAAGAAAACCGCACGCGATTGCAGCCTGTTCGCCGCGCGGATTGGCGCTTTTGGCTTGCGTGTGGTGCGCCGTGAGGCAGAGCCGGCGCTGCAGCCGCTGCTGGCCGATCTGGACACTCGCATCGAGGCCGGGCACATCTACAAGACCGGCGGCGCCGCCACCGTGGCACGTGTCGAGGTGGAAGGTCGGTCTCTGGTGGTCAAACGTTACAACGTCAAGAACTGGCTGCACTGGCTCAAGCGCTTCTGGCGGCCCAGCCGCGCCTGGCATAGCTGGCGCGAGGGTAACCGTCTGCAACTGCTCGGCTTGACCACGCCAACGCCGCTGGCCGTGATCGAGCGGCGCTGGTGCTGGCTGCGCGGTCGTGCCTACCTGATTACCGACTATTGTGGCGGTCAGGATATAATCGCCCGTTTTGAGGCATACCAGCAGGCAACCCCCCCGGAAACCGAGCTGCTGGCGCTGGATCGACTGTTCGCAGCGATGCAGCGTGAACGCATCAGTCATGGTGATTTCAAGGGGCACAACCTGTTCTGGGATGACGCGCAGGGCGCCTGGTCGCTGATCGACCTGGACGCCATGCGACAGCATCGCAGTACGCGCAGTTTCGCCCGGGCCTACGCCCGCGACCGCGCCCGTTTTCTGCGCAACTGGCCGGCGGATTCCGCTCTGCACCAGTTGCTCGACCAACGTTTACCGCAGGTGCCTGGCACCTGCCCGAATTAGAGGCTCAAACCTGTGGCACTGACCATTCTCGGCCTGTCCGGCGCCCTCAGTCACGATCCGTCCGCCGCGCTGTACATCGACGGCAAGCTGATCGCGGCCGTGGAAGAGGAGCGCTTCGTGCGCGACAAGCACGCGAAGAACCGCATGCCTTACGAGTCGGCCAAATTCTGCCTGGAACAGGCCGGCATCAAGCCGGCGGATGTTGACGTGGTGGCCATTCCCTTCGCCCCCATCAGCATCTTCGAGAAGGCCCGCTGGCAGTACGCCAAGCGTTACGCCTACGCGCCGGATCGTGCCCTGGATGCCATCCTGTTCGGTAACCGTCGTTACAAACGCTACAAGAAGCGTATCGAGTGGTGCCTGGTACAACTCGGTTTCGACCTGAAGAAGGTCAAGATCGAGCCGGTCGAGCACCACCTGGCGCACGCCTCCAGCGCCTACCACTGCTCGGGCTTCAAGGAGAAGACCGCGATCCTCGGCATCGACGGCAAGGGCGAGTACGCCACCACCTTCTTCGGCTACGGCGAGAACGGCAAGATCCACAAGATCAAGGAATTCTACGATCCGGATTCGCTCGGCGGCCTCTATGGTGCGATCACCGAGTACCTGGGCTTCGAGATGCTCGATGGCGAGTTTAAGGTCATGGGCATGGCGCCCTATGGCGATGCCGCCAAGTACGATTTCTCGCGTCTGGCCAAGTTCGAGAACGGCGAGCTGATCATCAACACCGAGTACGCCAACGTCATCGGTTTCCGTCGCTACAAGGAAAACGGCAAGGGCTACTACTTCTCGCCCAAGCTGATCGAGTGGCTGGGGCCGAAGCGTGAGGGCGATATCGCCGACGACCCCTACATCCATTACGCGGCCAGCATGCAGGCGCTGTTCGAGAAGCTGGCGCTGCAGATGATGGAGTACTACCTGGGCGACATCCTGCGTGAGACCGGCAAGATTGCCTTCGCCGGTGGCTGCGCGCTGAACGTCAAGCTGAATCAGAAGATCATCGCCCGCGATGACGTCAAGGAGCTGTTCGTGCAACCGGCCTCTGGCGATGCTGGCACTGCCGTCGGCGCCGCCGCCTACGTCTCGCACAAGCGTGGCGTGCCGGTGGAGAAGATGGAGCACGTCTATCTCGGCCCCTCGTACAGCAACGAAGACGTCATCGCTGCCTGCGCCAAGCACCCGAACCAGCCGGTGTTCAAACGCATCGACAACACGGCTGAGCGCATCGCAAAAATCATGGTCGACGGCAACCCGGTAGCCTGGTTCCAGGGTCGCATGGAGTTCGGGCCGCGCGCCTTGGGTGGCCGCTCGATCATCGGTTGCCCGAGTATTCCGGGCGTGGCCGACCGCATCAACGAGCAGATCAAGTTCCGCGAGCGCTGGAGACCCTTCTGCCCATCGATGCTCGATACCGTGGCGCCGAAGATGCTCAAGGTCGATCACCCGAGCCCGTTCATGACCTTCACCTTCGAGGTGAACGAGGAGTGGAAGGAGCGCGTCAGCGAAGTGGTGCATGAAGACGGCACCTCGCGCGCTCAGGTGCTGGAGCGCCGCTTCAATCCGCGCTGGTATGACCTGATGCTGGAGCTGGAGAAGCTGACTGGCAATGGCGTGTCGCTGAACACCTCGCTCAATCGTCGTGGCGAGCCGATGATCTGCTCGCCGACCGACGCGCTGAACATGTTCTACGGCTCGGATCTGCAGTACCTCATCATGGAAGATGTGCTCGTGGTCAAGGATGGCAAGGATTGGTATGACGGCGTCTGAGCAGGCAGATGGCCAAACGCAGCGCTGGGTTCTGCAGTTCTGCCATGGCTATGACGGCCCATTTTTGGATTGCGCCCGGCAGTACGCCGTGCTGTTCAAAGGTACGCCCTACAAGGTCTGTACGGTCTACCTGACCGGCAAGCCGTCGGAGGAGGTCGAGCGCGGCTCGGCTTCCGACGAGGTGATCTTCCTCGATTACTCCAGTGCACAGGTGCGCGGCCTGAAACTGGGTGCCATCCGCGATTTGCGGCGGATCGCCGCCTCGCGCGACTTCGCCCTGTGCATCGCGCACCGTTTCAAGCCGATCTACGTTGCTCTGCTGGGCAGCAACCTGCCGGTGGTTGGCGTGCACCACGCCTTTGGCGACTACAAGCGCCGTTCTCGCCAACTGTTCGCCAACTTCTTCCGCAAGCGCCTGATGCTGCTTGGTGTTTCCAATGCCGTGCGTGACGACATGCGCAGCTGTTTGCCGGATTGGCCAGCGGAGCGTATCGAGACCCTCTATAACCGTATTGACGTCGAGGCGGTGCAGGCCGAGCAGGTTTCCCGCGAAGCGGCCCGTGAGCATCTGGGGCTGCCGCAGGACGCCTGGGTGGTCGGTAATGTTGGCCGCCTGCATCCGGACAAGGATCAGGCCACGCTGATTCGCGGCTTCGCCCAGGCGTTGCCACAACTGCCGGCGGGTAGTCTGCTGGTGATCATGGGAAGTGGCCGTCTGGAATCCGATCTCAAGGCCCTGGCGCTGCAGTTGGATATAAGCGACTCGGTGCGCTTCAGTGGCCAGGTGCCCAATGGACGCCGCTATTTCAACGCATTCGATGTGTTCGCCCTGACCTCTGATCATGAGCCGTTCGGCATGGTGTTGTTGGAGGCGATGGCTGCCGGAGTGCCGGTGCTTGCGACCGATTGTGGCGGGGCGCCAGAGGTGGTGGGTAAGTCGGAGGCTTTGTTTGCCTTCGGCGATGATGCGGCGCTTGCTGATTGCTTATTGGCTGCATCGAATACCGAGCCACCGCAAGCGGGGGGTATGCCGGTATGTTTCACCGATGCTGGCGCTCGTGCTCGTTTCTGGTCACTGCCAGGCGTGGTGCGCTTTCTGCAGGCGAGGGTGTGATGATGCCTGAGCGCGTATCCAGGCAACTGGTCTATCTGGTTTATGGCGGCAAGCCTGAGTATCACCTCGAGGCCAAGTACAGCATTCTTTCTGCATTGCATCAGGCGCAGGGAGCGTGCCCACGCATCCTGCTCTACACCGATGAGCCTGCTCAGTTCATTGATTGGCCGGTTGAGGTTGTCGTGCTCGATCAGGAGACTTTGAGGGCCTGGACGGGGCCAGCGGCCTATCTGCACCGGCGTAAGGCTGCTGCCATCCGTGATGCATTGCAGTATGCCGAGCAAAGCATTTTCATCGACACTGACACCTTCTTTCTGGCCTCCCCGGTGAAACTTTTCGAGCGACTTGCACAGGCTCCGTGGCTTGTCGATGAAATCGAAGGCGTGTGGCACGAGTACGAAGGTGAGGATTTGCATGACGTGCTGGCGCCTTATCTGGCGCAACACCATGGTGTCGACCGGCACATGCTGCTGATCAACTCTGGGGTTCTGGGCTTTCAGGCGGACGCCACATGCCTGATGGAGGAAACGCTGAACCTCATCGATATCATGCATCCGATGGTTCCCCGAATTCATGTCATCGAGCAGTTCGCGGTGGGCGTCGCTGCCAGGCATCTGGGACGGCCAGCGGAGTCTCGAGGGGTGATCAAGCATTACTTTTCCGGGAAGAACTACTGGCGTCACATGGTTGCTACATTCTTCCAGCGTCATGGCGAGAGCTTCTCTGTCAAGGCAGTCGAGGCCGTTCGTGAGGTGCCAACGGATAAGCCCAGACCTGTCTGGTGGCATCGCCTGAACTTTCGTTTGCGTAGTGTCGTTCTCTCCTCTCGGATGCGTTCAAATGCCAAGTTGGCCTATTACGCAACGGTTCTGTGCGCTGGTGATCCTTATGCCAAGGCTTGTGGTCAGGGCTATGTCCAGGAGTTGCGGCGAAAGGCCATGCATGAGGGGGAAAGCCTGAGCACTCAGCCTTGGAGCAGAATACTGAGCCGGCAGCAGAGGCAGCGTCTGGCCAGGCTGCTGGGCGAGTCCGTTTCAGGTCATGCCCCGTGATCCTTTCTAGTAGCGTTTTCGAGGTGACCCTGTGAAGGTGCTTTTTCTGGTTCAGGCCGAGCAGCGAGCGATACTGGATCGCCTGTATGAAGGCATTGCCGAGGCGTGCGATAGCTGTGACATCCGCTGGCTGAGCAGCGATGAGCAGGCCAATCTGAAGCGTTATTTTCGTGAGCACGTCGACCTGGCGAATTATGACCGGATCCTTTTCTTCCTTCGCTTCAAGAAGGAAATGCGTCAGTGGCGGTTCATTCGTACGCTGCCGAATCTGGTGATCCTCGAGCACGACGCCTACCAGAACTACATTCCGTGCAAGTACACGGGTAAGTTCAGCGCCCATTACCGTCGCATGCCTTGGGTACGCATCATCAGCTCTGGTGCGCAGGTCAGCCAGCGCCTGCGCGAAGAGGGCTTCGATGCCTGCTTCGTCCCCAAGGGCTATGACCAGGCCTTGCTGACCTGCTCTGATCGCGAGCGAGACATCGAACTCGCGTTCGTCGGCAGCACCAAGAGCGTGGCCTACAGCGGTCGCAAGGCGCTGTTGGATGAATTGGGGCGCCACGAGAACCTGCTCGTCACCAAGACCAAATCGGGTGAGGAGTACTGTGAGACCCTCAACCGCATCCGTTTCTTTGTCAGTGCGGACGTGGGCATGGGGGAGTACATGATCAAGAACTTCGAGGCGATGGCCTGTGGTTGTGTGCTGCTGGCTTATGATCATGGTGAGGTGGAGAACTCAGCGTTGGGCTTCGTCGATATGCACAATCTGGTTCTCTATCGGAACGTCCCAGAGTTGCGCGAAAAGCTGAACCTGTTGCGGCAAGATTCGCAAAGGGCTGCCGCAATCGCCGAGGCGGGGCGTCAACTGGCCGAACAGCATTTTGGCTTTGCGGCTATCGGGAGTCAGATTGTCGAGACCATGCGTGTGCCGTTACGTCCTGCGCGACAGCCCTCCTGGCTGCAGCGGCAGTTGCATAAGATAGGTGTTCACTACTAATGCAGGCGCACGTGGATATCCTGAATATCATGTGGGGTGGAGGGAGCTCGTTCGTCTCCGTGCACAAGGTACATCGCGATATTCTGCGGTTCGTCGAGCCTGGTGCGGTCGTCGCGAGTCTCTTGTTGCAGGGTGGGGAGGCCCAGCCCCTGGCAGAAATCGGCGAGGTTTCGCGTCTTGAACTCTCTTCGGCACGCATCAAAGGGCGGGGTCTTGCTGCGCTCAGGCGCTGGTTTGATCGCCGCCGTCTTGCTGGCAGGCTGGACGTCTGCCAGCCACGGTTGGTGCTACTCGACGGCATCGGTGTGGCTGCATACGTGCTTCCATTGCTGGCAGCATTGAGCAGCGCGCGTGTAATCGTGCTTTTCCATGGCCACAGGCGGCTGAGGCCTGATCAGATCAGGCTTCTGCAGCGTTTCCCTTCCAAAAGGCTTGATCTGGTCGCGGTTTCAGCAACATTGGCGAGCGATCTGGAGCGCCAGATCGGGCGCAACGTGGCAGGCGTGCGTATCGCTCTGGAACCCACGTCGCTGCTTGCTTCGCTCAGAACGAGAGAAGAGGCCTTGCGGACTTTGGGTCTTGCAGAGGTGGCGAGCGGGCGTGTAATCGGTGCTGTAGGGCGACTGGTCAAGGACAAGGGCTTCGCTCTGCTGATCGAAGCAGCAGCTGGCTGGCTGAGGGGGCATCCCCAGGATCGCCTGGTGATAGTAGGGCAGGGGCCGGAACGAGAGGCGTTGGTCAAGCTGGCAGAGGCGCTTGGTGTCGCCGCGCAAGTTCATCTGCCCGGTCATGTGGCAGATGCGCCCAGCCTGTACCAGGCATTTGACCTGTTGTGCATTCCTTCTCGCCAGGAGGGCTTGGGGTTGGTGTTGCCTGAAGCCGTGATCGCCGGTGTGCCGGTGTTGGCGACGGATCTGCCGGTTTTTCGCGAACAGCTCGATGGTGACTTCGGCTTGCTTGCCCTTGATCAGCAGAGCTGGGAGGTTGCTCTGAACCAGTATCTGTCGGGCGACCTGGGTGCATTGGCGCGTGCGCAGCGCGCAGGCCTCGATCCCGAGCGCGCCTGGACGCGCTTCTGTGAGTTTTATCGGGCTTTATTGCGCTAGTTATCCAGAACAGCCGCGGTCAGTGCCGCCATCGGGAACTGTTTGGCGATGCCGAGATTCTCGAGTGGGCGTGAGAAATGGGCAAGGTTGCGTCTGGCTTTGGCTTTTGAAAGTGGTCTGCGCTGAAAACTGAGATCCGCAATGTCGATCAGGCCCAGTGAGCCTTCTGGCGTTCGCACGATATTGCCTAGGTGCAGGGATCGGAAATAGATGCCGAGGCGGTGCAGGTTCCGAATGAAGACGATCAGATCCGGTAAATGCTCGGAAAAGGCGTCCGGGTCATTCTGATAGCAGTCCTTGAGTGTTTTACCCTGCAACGGGCTATATAGCACCGCGCTCAGTGATGGAGCCTCCAACTGATAAAGCTCCAGCGGTGTGAGAGTGGGTACGCCCAGTGATTTGAGGCGCTTGGCATTGCGCCAGAAACGCTGCGAATAGGGCACCAGCAGCGCCGAGGAAAGCAGGCGCTTGCGCCTGAACACCTTGAGAAAATTGCCGTCGGCCAGCCTATACACCTTGGGGCCTAGACTGTCCTCTTCCATTACCTGCGCGCCGGTCGTCAGCTTGGCCAGCATGTCGTTAGTCAATATGTTCTTGATAGGCATGAATAGGCCGGACGTTCAGTTGGCTGCGAAACGGGCAAGTATATGAGAGTACAGGGCCTGATAATGGTTTCCGGCCAGCATTTTCAGCACAGGCTCATTGAGCCATAGCTGCAGCTCCCCGGCAGTCAATGGTCGTCCGAGTCGCTCCTGGGCATTGATGACGGCCTTGTCCCACCAGGCGCTGGCGCAGGCACGGTCGAACTCGTTGGGGTAGCTGTGGCAGCCATAAAGCAGTTCGCGGAAGAATTGTCGGCGCTCGCATGGAACCAGTCGGGTTACAAGCTTTTGCCAGCCACGGTATGGGTGAGGAGGGCGCGGCAAACGGTCATTCAGAAGGAGGGTGTCCTGCATTGCCTCCTGGCTGAGTGGGGCCATGTGATGTTTGCTGAACCAGGACTCCACCTTCGCGCGAAACTGTGCCTTACGGCTCCAGTAGTGATGAATCACATCGGTGCACGCATGGAGTTCCATCCGTCCGTGTGCGGCCAGGGCCAGGCAAAGCTCTTCCAGGGTATAAAGCTCTGGCGCCATGGGGCGCAACTCATCCATCCAGGCGATGGAGCGCTCCAAAAGGTTCTGATCGCTTTGCATGAGGCCTATGACCCCGGAATTGGTCTGGCGCAAACTCGTGAGCGGAAGCTTGGCTTGCTCTAGACGAGCCAGCATTTCTACAGGCAGCGACGAGGCTTCGCTGAGCGGTTGTCCTATCGCATTGCAAAGAAGTTTTCCCGGAGCGATGCGCTTGAACAGCGCGGCGGGTGACTTGCGAAAGAACGTATCGGTGTCAATAAGAACGGCCTTTTCGCAATTCTGCAAGGCCTCCTTGAGCACCATGTGCTTGATACGGAAGTGGTAGCGGTGCGGGCCGGACCAGCTCGGATCGATTGCACTGATCTGCACCGGGAGATTGTTGAAAAAGCTCGGGGCATCAGTGAATACCCGAATACTGAAAGGCTCGATGTGTTTGCATTCATTAGCGTGCGTCAGTGCACTGACAATGCTGAACACGCTTTCGCGTTGATAGGTTTCTGCACCGAAAGCCAGGTAAACCATTTGTGTAGCGTGAGTCATCGGGGGGAGCCAGTATCTTGATGGTGTGTAGAATACCATCCTCTCAATACAAGGCTGTCGTCAGATGGCTCATCTTACTGGAGTGAAGATGGTAGGCGCTCGCAGTACCTGGGCCGTTGGCGTCCTGTTCGTGGGTTATCTGTGGTTTCTCTTTGGCATTGTCTGGTCGCCTAGCAACAAACTTTACCAGCAAGGGCTGGTGTTATTGGTGTGGCTGCCGGCACTGGTTGCAGTGATTGCTCTGCACAAACAGTTGCGGCCGATCTGGTCGGCGAACAAAATTTTGCTGGGGTTGTTGTTGGCCCTGTTGAGCTGGGCGGCTCTGAGTACGCTTTGGACTGCAGCCGAAGCGCCGCTCAGGGAGCTCAAGCGGGTTGTCTACGTTGCCTTGTTTCTAGTTTCCTTTCTGATCCTGGCCGAGTTGCGCCCGACATTAGTATGGAAAGGCTTGGGCTTGGCATTTGTTGCGCTGGCCCTGTCCTGTCCGGTCAGTTTCTATCTGTTCTACGTGCAAGGCATGCATCCGCTAGAGGCAAGGTTGTATGGCATCGGGCAGGCTGGCCATCCCATCCTCGGTGCCTATGTGATGTCGTTGGCCGTCATGTGGGGGCTGCAGTTCATACCTCGTGAGCCTTGGCAGCGCCTCGTATGGAGTGCGTTGATCTTCCTGCTGATCGCATTTGTCGTGCTCGGGCAGAGTCGCGGTGCCATGTTGGCTCTCGCGTTGTCTCTGCTGTCCATGCCACTTTGGAGTGGCGGGCGCATCGCCTGGCTGGTCGCGCTGACTACCTGCGTCCTGGCGGTTGTTGGTGCGGTTCTGTTCATGCCGTTCATTCTGCAGCGGGGTTTCTCCTACCGCCCGGAGATATTCGCCTCCAGTGTGCAGATGATCATGGACAGCCCCTTGCTTGGTCTGGGAATCGGTTCGGACTACCGCGTATATACCGCTGATTACCCCCGAGGTTTCGATCATTCACACAATGCTTTTACTCACGCAGCCATTGAGCTCGGTATTCCCGGGTTGCTGCTCTGGAGTGGGCTGTGGCTAGCAGCTTTCCGTGTTGCCTGGCTGGGACGTACTTCGTGGGAAGGTCGTCTTTTGTTGAGCAGTCTTCTGGTCTCCTTTTTAGCACTGCAATTCGATGCTGCCAGCCTTTGGGGCAGCCCACGAGCAGAGTGGTTTGTCACCTGGCTACCGATTGGGCTATCGCTGGTCATTGCAGCTCGCCGCGCCGATGCTGGCGTCGGGCTAAAGAGACTCGATTGAGTCAAATTATTGTGCTCAAGGCTGCTATAGGGCATGGCATAAAAACTTCAGGGAGTGCTGAGGCGCGTAACAGGAAGCTACTGGTACAATCCGCCTCTTGCTAACCCTGCCAGCGCATGAGGCAAGCCGAATGGCCAATTCCAACCAGCAATCCAGCTTGAAGGTGTATCTGCGATTGCTGCGCTACGTGGTTCCCTATTGGGGCCTGTTCACCATCAGTATCCTTGGCTTCCTGATCTTCGCTTCCACCCAGCCAATGCTGGGCTACATCCTCAAGTACTTCGTCGATGGTCTGTCCAACCCGGAGGCCAGTCTATTCGCCGGCGTGCCCTGGTTGCTGGAATATGCGCCCTGGCTGGCCCATCTCAAGCTGCTGCAGGCCGTGCCGCTGTTGATCGTGCTGATCGCCCTGTGGCAGGGCATCGGTTCGTTTCTGGGCAACTATTACCTGGCCAAGGTCTCGATGGGCCTGGTGCAGGATCTGCGCATCGCGCTTTTCAACAATATGTTGACGCTGCCCAACCGCTACTTTGACAACCACAACTCCGGTCACCTGATCTCGCGTATCACTTACAACGTGACCATGGTCACCGGTGCGGCGACCGACGCGATCAAGGTGGTGGTACGCGAAGGCATGACGGTGGTGTTCCTGTTCGCCACGCTGCTATTGATGAACTGGAAGCTGACCTTGGTGATGCTGGCCATCCTCCCGGTAATTGGTGTGATGGTGACCAGTACCAGCCGGAAATTCCGCAAGCAGAGCAAGAAGATCCAGACCAGCATGGGCGACGTCACCCATGTCACCTCTGAAAGCATCCAGGGCTACCGAGTGGTGCGCAGTTTCGGTGGTGAGGATTACGAGAAGCAGCGTTTCCTCGATGCCAGTGAGGAGAACAAGAACAAGCAGTTGAAGATGGTGCGCACCGGTGCGGTGTATACGCCGTCGTTGCAACTGGTGATCTACAGCGCCATGGCGGTGTTGATGTTCCTCGTGCTGTGGTTACGTGGTGATTCCTCGGCGGGTGATCTGGTGGCTTACATCACGCTCGCCGGTCTTTTGCCCAAGCCGATTCGCCAGCTGTCTGAAGTGAGTTCGAACATTCAGAAGGGTATTGCGGGCGCCGAAAGCATCTTCGAGCAACTCGACGAGGAGCCCGAAGTGGATCATGGCACGCAGACGCGTGAGCGTGTCAGCGGCCAGCTCGAGGTGCGTGACCTCAGCTTCAGTTATCCGGGAACCGAGAAGCCGGTGCTGGAGAACATCTCCTTCGTCGCCGAGCCAGGGCAGATGATCGCGCTGGTCGGTCGCTCAGGCAGCGGTAAGTCGACCCTGGCCAACCTGATTCCGCGCTTCTATCACCATGATCAAGGGCAGATCCTGCTAGACGGCTTGGATGTTGAGGATTACACCCTGCGCAACCTGCGCCGGCATATCGCGCTGGTCACCCAGCACGTCACCCTGTTCAACGACAGCGTGCGTAACAACATCGCCTACGGTGATCTGGCCGGTGCACCGCTCGAGGCCGTGCAGCAGGCTGCCGCCGATGCCTATGCCGCCGAGTTCATCGAGAAAATGCCGCAAGGTTACGACACCCTGGTCGGTGAGAACGGTGTGTTGCTCTCCGGCGGTCAGCGTCAGCGCCTGGCCATTGCTCGCGCCCTGCTCAAGGATGCGCCGCTGCTGATTCTCGACGAGGCCACTTCGGCGCTGGATACCGAGTCCGAGCGGCATATCCAGGCAGCACTGGATCAGGTGATGCAGGGCCGTACCACGCTGGTGATCGCGCACCGCCTGACTACCATCGAGAAGGCCGATCTGATTCTGGTGATGGATCAGGGGCAGATCGTCGAGCGTGGCAGCCACGCCGAACTGCTGGCGCAGAACGGCTACTACGCGCGCCTGCATGCCAAGCAGTTCGAGGAAGGCGACGAGTCCGTCGTGGCCGAGCAGAACGCCTGATGTTGAGTCGTCTGCAATTCTGGCGTGAGCGTGGCTGGGCACCGATTTCCGCTGCTGACTACGCCGAGGCCTGGGCGCGTTTTGGCGGCAGCGTCGCCACCCATCCCGAGGTGGTCGCGCGTCTGGCTGATCTGGCCGGTATCCCGGTGCGTTACCTGGCGTGGAAGGTCGATGGCGAGCTGCAAGCCGCTATCCCGACCTGGGGGCGGCATCTGGCCTTGTCCAAGGATGTGCTCAAGCAGCAGGGCAAGCGCGGTCTGTTCGATCTGGGTAATGCCGAGATCATTCTGCCGCTAGCAACTGGTGCGCAGGTTGCGCTGCGCCATCGGGTGCGCTACCTGTCCGAACTCAATGCGGCCGGGCTCATCGGCATCAGCGAGCAGCCCGAAGGCCTGGCGCTGGCCCGTGAGCCGGAGCAATACAGCAAGAAATTCCGTTACAACCAACGCCGTGAGCAGCGCCTGCTGGAAGAGGCGGGCGGGGTGATTCGGCCGATGCTGGAGCTGAGGCCCGAGGAGCAGGCACGCATCTATGCCGACCTGTTCCAGCGTCGTTGGGGCTTCGAGGCCACCGGCAAGGATCATCTGGCGGAGGTGTTCGGCCTGTTGCGTGAGTTCATGACCGGTTCCTTGATCTATCTGAACGACGAGCCGGTGGCGATCCAGGTGCTCTACCGTGTCGAGGCGCCGCAATGGATCAGCCTGGAGTACATCAACGGCGGGGTTGATCCGCAGCAGCGTGAGTTCAGCCCCGGCAGCGTGCTCAGCTTCGTCAATACGCAAAGCGAATGGGAACAGTCGCGGGCGCTGGGCAAGCCGCTGCGCTATTCCTTCGGCCGCGCCGACCGCGAATACAAGGATCGCTGGTGCAATCGGGTACCGGTCTATCAGGTGTGAGGCCATGAACGGACGCAAGCAACAACTGCTCAAGCGCCACCGGCGCAACAAGCGCATCGCCATGCTGGTAGCCCTGCTGGCCTTGCTTGTGCTCGGTGTGCTCGTCGCCTGGTGGCTGCCGCCTCTGCTGCTGGTGCTGGGTTGGGTGGCGCATGAGGCCTGGTTCGCCGACCATCTGTTCTATTCGCCGCGCGACGATTACCGCTACGACTTCCCCGATGATTGCCTCAGCGTGCCGGTGCGTATCGAGCAGGGGGCGCTGCAGGTCGAGGCCGATCTGGACGGCTATGACACTCAGGTACTCGAACTGCGCCTGACGGCGACCTGGCTGGGGCGCTGGTTCGATCCCCATGTGTGGCTGGGTGATGATCGTCAGGACTTCGAGCGTGGCGTGGCCGGGCGTCGCTATCTCAATCTGTCCGGTTTGCAGGCCAACGGTCTGCGCATCGTTCCACGCTTTTGCCGCATCGATGGCGAGCTGCGCCTGCATGTCATGCGCAACCCGGACTATGCCGCGCAGCGCATGCTGATCATCGCGCCGCATGCCGACGATGCCGAGCTGGCGGCCTTTGGTCAGTACAGCCGCTCGTCCGACACCGCCATCGTCACCCTGACTCAGGGTGAGATCGAGGCCGAAAACTATCAGCGCCTCGGCCTGGATCAGGCTGCCGCCGCTCGCCTGAAGGGCCGCCTGCGTGCCTGGGACAGCCTGGCCGCGCCGCTCTGGGGGGGCGTGCCGCAGCAGCGCTGCGTGCAGCTCGGCTACTACTGCCTGCAACTGACGGCCATGGCCGAGCAACCGCAGGTGCCCTTCGGCTCCCGTGAGTCAGGGGAAAGCGATGTGCGCCCTGTGCGCCGTCACAACCCGCTGACTCTGCCGGCCGATGCCGACGGCCAACCGACCTGGAACAACCTGATCGCCGACCTGGTGGCGGTGATCGAGCATTACCGCCCCGAAGTGCTGCTGACGCCGCATCCGCAACTCGATCCGCATCACGATCATGTAGCCAGTACGCGTGCCCTGCTCGAAGCCTGCGAGTGCAGCGGCTGGAAGCCGCAAACCCTCTTGCTCTACGCCAACCACCTGCATGACAACGATCGCTGGCCGATGGGCCCGGCGGGCAATGGCATCGCCTTGCCGCCGGCGATCACGGCGCTGCCGGCCGACCGCCTGTGGAGCCCGCCGCTGGATGCCGAGCGGCAACTGGACAAGGCCATGGCGCTGGGCCTGCAGCATGACCTGCAAGGCCCGCTGCCGCTGAAAAGGCGTCTGCGTCGCCTGATTCAGTGGGCCCTGGCCGGGCGCCGCTGGCCGGCCACGGGCGAAGATGAGTTCTTCCGCAAGGCCGTGCGCCGGCATGAGTTGTTCTGGGTTCGCCCGCTCTGAGCAGCCTGCCATATTCGTCATGCTATGATTTTTCCGTTTTTCTCCCCTTCTGGAGCCATCATGAAACTGACCATGCCCCGCTATGACCAAGCCGCCGTTCTGGTGGTGGGCGATGTGATGCTCGATCGCTACTGGCATGGCGGCACGTCGCGGATTTCCCCGGAAGCTCCGGTGCCCGTGGTGCGTGTCGACCAGATCGAGGATCGCCCAGGTGGCGCCGCCAACGTGGCGCTGAACATCGCGGCGCTCGGCGCGCGCGCCCTGCTGGTCGGCGTGACCGGCGAAGATGAAGCCGCCGACAGCCTCAGCGACAGCCTGCGCGGTGCCGGTGTGGAAACGCATTTCCAGCAGTTGGATGACCAGCCGACCATCGTCAAGCTGCGGGTGATGAGTCGTCACCAGCAACTGCTGCGCATGGATTTCGAAGAGCTGTTCAACACCGACACCGCCGCCCTGGCGCGCGATGTTGATGCGCTGCTCGATGGGGTCAAGGTGCTGGTGCTGTCGGACTACGGCAAGGGTGCGCTGCAGAACCATCAGGCGCTGATCCAGGCTGCACGCAGGAAGAACATTCCGGTGCTGGCCGACCCGAAGGGCAAGGATTTCTCCATCTACCGTGGCGCCAGCCTGATCACGCCGAATCTGCACGAGTTCGAAACCATCGTCGGCGGCTGCGTCGATGAGGCCGAACTGGTCAGCAAGGGTGCCAAGCTGATGACCGAACTGGAGCTGGGCGCCCTACTGGTGACGCGCGGCGAGCATGGCATGACCCTGCTGCGTCCGGGGCATGCCCCGCTGCATCTGCCGGCCCGTGCCCGTGAAGTGTTCGACGTCACCGGTGCTGGGGACACGGTGATCTCCACCCTGGCGGCTTCCATCGCCGCTGGCGAGGAACTGCCGAACGCTGTGGCCCTGGCCAACCTGGCGGCCGGCATCGTGGTCGGCAAGCTCGGCACGGCAGCCATCAGCGCGCCAGAGCTGCGCCGCGCCGTACAGCGCGAGGAAGGTTCCGAGCGCGGCGTGCTGAGCCTGGATCAACTGCTGATCGCCATTGAGGACGCCCGGGCTCACGGCGAGAAGATCGTCTTCACCAATGGCTGCTTCGACATCCTCCATGCTGGTCACGTGACCTACCTGGAGCAGGCCCGTGCCCAGGGCGACCGCCTGATCGTGGCGATCAACGACGATGGCTCGGTTAGCCGTCTGAAAGGCCCGGGTCGTCCGATCAATGCTGTCGACCGTCGTATGGCGGTGCTGGCCGGCCTGGGTGCGGTGGACTGGGTGGTGAGCTTCAGCGAGGACACCCCCGAGCGCCTGCTCAAGCAGGTACAGCCCGATGTACTGGTCAAGGGCGGTGACTATGGCATCGACCAGGTGGTCGGCGCCGATATCGTCCAGGCATACGGCGGTGAGGTGCGCGTGCTCGGTCTGGTGGAGAACAGCTCCACCACCGCAATCGTCGAGAAGATTCGCAGCAAGTGACTCTGGCAGCGCATTGATCGCGAATCAAACGCAGCGCTGCCCCTGTTGACCCGATTGCCGCAGCGCTGCGGCTTGACGGTCATAGGCGCTCGCCAGTCGGCGACGCATCATCGACGGCATCACCCGCGAGGAGCGAGATGCCATGAGTGTCGATGTACAGGGCCAGGCCCTGAGCGTACTGAGCAAGCTGGCCCAGGCCGACTGGCCGGATCGCCTCAACCTGCGCAAACCCTTCGAGAAGTTCGTCTTTACCGGCAGCCGTGCCAGCTTTCGCCTGATGGCCGAGCGTGCGTCGACGCGGCCGCGTACCGCGCCGGCCAGAACCGATGATCTCTTCGACTTGTCGCTTTCCGAAGAGCAGCAAATGCTGGTGGACATGCTCCAGGGCTTCGCCCTGGACGTATTGCGCCCGGCAGCGCATGAGGCCGATGCCGAGGCGCGAGTGCCGGCGGCGTTGCTCAATCAGGCGCAGGAGCTGGGGTTGGCCCACTATGGCGTCGGCGAAGCGCAGGGTGGCCTGGCCAGTGAGCGCACCGTGCTGAGCAATGCGCTGATCGCCGAGAGCCTGGCTCAGGGCGACTTCTCGTTGGCTGCCTCGTTGCTGATACCGCTCTCGGCGGCCAATTGCATCCGTCGCTGGGGTTCGCCGGCGCAGCAGGGCGAATGGTTGCCTGCGTTCGTGGGCGAAGCCGGGGCACCGGCCTACGCCCTGGCTGTGACGGAACCGGCCATACTGGCTGATCCCAAGCTGCCGGCCAGCCGTGCCCGCAAACGCGGCAAGCATTACATCCTCGATGGCGAGAAGGCACTGGTACTCGGCGGCCTGCAGGCCAGCCGTCTGATCGTCGCGGCCAAAGCGGGGGATGGGCCGGCGCTGTTTGTGGTCGACGCGGCGAGCAAAGGCGTCAGCCGCCGCGCCGAGCCGGCCATGGGGCTCAAGGCTTGTGGTCTGGCGCGCATCCAGTTGAAAGGCGTGAAGGTGCCGGCCAGCCAGCGCCTGGCGGGCGCCGATTTCGACTTTCAGGCCTTTCTCGATTACTCGGCGCTGGCCTTCTGTGCGCTGGCCGTCGGCACGGCGCAGGCTGCGCTGGATTACGTGGTGCCTTACTGCAACGAACGCCAGGCGTTCGGCGAGCCGATCAGCCATCGTCAGGGCGTCGCCTTCATGATTGCCGATATCGCCATCGAGCTGGAGTCCATGCGCCTGATGCTCTGGCGCGCCTGCGCGCTGGCCGAGAGTGGCCAGCCATTTCACCGTGAGGCCTATCTAGCCCGCCTGCTGTGTGCGGAGAAGGCGATGAAGATCGGCTGCGATGCGGTGCAACTGCTCGGTGGTCATGGTTTCACCCAGGAACACCCAGTGGAGCGCTGGTATCGCGATTTGCGCAGTGTCGGCGTGCTCGCCGGCGGTTTGCACCTTTGAAAGGAAGGCCAGCATGAACCTGGAAACCCCGAAGAAATTCCGTGGCCTGCAGCATCAGGCTCATCAGGTCGCGGCACGTTACCTGCGGCCGATCTCACGCAAGTACGACAAGGCCGAGCATGCCTATCCCAAGGAGCTGGACATGCTCGCCGCCTTGCTCGACGGCATGAACGCCGGCTCACCGGATGCCGTCGGCGCCGGTTCGGCGAGCAAGCGCGGGGCCGCCCGCGAGCAGCAGGAAGGCATCCGCAACGGCGGCAACATGGCAGCGTTGCTCGGCGTGATGGAGCTGTGCTGGGGCGATGTCGGTCTGCTGCTGGCCATGCCGCGTCAGGGCCTGGGTAACGCCGCCATCGCCGCCGTGGCCAACGACGAGCAACTGGCGCGCTTCGGCAAGACCTGGGCGGCCATGGCCATCACCGAGCCGAGCTGTGGGTCGGATTCGGCTGCCATTCGCACCACGGCGGTCAAGGACGGCGATCACTACGTGCTCAATGGCGAGAAGATCTACGTCACCTCCGGCGAGCGTGCCGACGCGGTGGTGGTCTGGGCCAGCCTCGACCGCAGCCTCGGCCGGGCGGCGATCAAGTCGTTCGTGGTGGAGAAGGGCACGCCAGGCATGACTGTCACCCGTCTGGAGAAGAAGCTCGGCATCAAGGCTTCGGATACCGCCTCGATCAGTTTCAGTGACTGCCGGGTGCCGGCGGCCAACCTGCTTGGCAACGCCGAGATAGACGTGCAAAAAGGCTTCGCCGGGGTGATGGAAACCTTCGACAATACCCGACCGCTGGTGGCTGGCATGGCCGTCGGCGTGGCCAAGGCGGCACTCGACCGCACCCGTGCGCTGCTGCGCAAGGCTGGTATGCGGCTGGATTACAGTAAGCCGCTATTGAGTGTCAGCCATGCCGAAGCCACCCTCTATCGTCTGGAGGCAGAATGGGAGGCCGCGCGGCTGCTGACTCTCAAGGCGGCCTGGATGGCCGACAACAAGCTGCCCAATTCCAAGGAGGCGTCCATGGCCAAGGCCAAGGCCGGGCGCGTAGCCAGTGAGGTCACCCTCAAATGCGTCGAGCTGGCGGGTGTCATGGGCTATGCGGAGGACGAACTGCTGGAGAAATGGGCGCGCGACTCGAAGATTCTCGACATCTTCGAAGGTACCCAGCAGATCCAGTTGCTGATCGTCGCCAGACGACTGCTCGGCAAGGGATCGAGTGAGCTGAAGTAGCGACGAAATAGCCATGAAAAAGCCCGCATTCGCGGGCTTTTTCTTAGAAGCGGAAAACTTCCTTATCGATCTTGATGGGCTCGGCCACCGGGATCTTCGGCACCTGTGGCGGCGCCTGAACTTCCGGTTTGGAGGGGGCTGGCTTCCTCCGTACAACTGGCGCCGGTTGTTCGACCAGCGCTACCACCGGCTGGATGGCCACTGCCAATTCGGCCGCCATGCGCTGCAGCAGAACGCTCTGCGCCTTGACCTGCTGCGGCAGGCTACCGTCGTGTTTCTCTTCCAGGTGGATCAGGCGACTGTCACGCAACTGGCCGCGGCGGTCGAGCAGTCGCCATTGCGCTTCCAGCACGGCGGGCTCGCTGGGGCCAGAGTCGAGGCGGGTGATGGTCAGCATCACTTGCGCATCGGCGCTGAAACCGGGCGCTGGAGCCAGTACCAGGCGTTGGCTGTCGAGACGCCAGGCCAACTGACGCAGCAGTTGCTGGTCGATATCGTTGGCCAAGCCACTGGCCCAGCGCGCATTGGGGGCGGCCACCAGGCTGCCGTCCGCCTGGCGTTGCAGCAGATTGCCGTTGCGCAGGTAGTCGGCGACGCTGACGGGCCCGACCAGAACTGCAACGCCGTTCTGCTGGTTCGGTGCCACCGCTTCGCCGGCATCCAGCTGGTAGAGCGGTACCGGCTTGGGTTGCAGCAGGCTACAGCCACTCAGCGTCAGCAGAGAGGCCAGGAACAGGCCCAGGGGGCGTACTACGGTCATCATCAGATCCCGGCAGCCAGGATGAAGGCTGCACATCAATAGCATTTCATGCCAATGGGCTGCCAAGACCGGCAGCCCGAGCCGCGTATCATCCGTCAAACCGCCTTTTGACTCCAGCCCTTACTGCCGTCTGTCAGACGGCTGGGATCACTCGACCAGCAACTGATCGACCCGCTGGAAGCCGCGCGGCAGCTTGTTACCACGGCGGCCACGCTCACCCTTGTAGTGTTCGAGGTCATCGGCCTTGAGTGTCAGGGTGCGCTTGCCGGCCTGCAAGACCAGGCTGCTACCGTTCGGCAGAACGGCCAGATCCGTCAGGTACTCCTCGCGACTGGCCACGCGCTCACCGGGGATGCCGATGATCTTGTTGCCCTTGCCTTTGCCCAGTTGCGGCAGGTCGCGCACGGGGAACAGCAGCAGGCGGCCTTCGGTGGTGACTGCCGCCAGCCAGTCGTCTTCGAGGCTGTTCAGCGGCTTGGGCGCGACCACGTGGGCGCCGTTGGGCAGGGTCAGCAAGGCCTTGCCGGCTTTGTTCTTGGCCTGCAGGTCTTCGCCCTTGACCACGAAGCCGTAGCCCGCGTCCGAGGCGATCACGTACAGCGCACTGTCATCGGGCAGCAGCAGGCACTCGAAGCTGGCGCCTGGCGGCGGTGTCAGGCGGCCGGTCAGCGGCTCGCCCTGACCGCGCGCCGATGGCAGGCTGTGGGCGGCCAGCGAGTAGCTGCGCCCGGTCGAGTCGATGAATACCGCGTACTGGTTGGATCGG
Organism: Pseudomonas sp. FG29; assembly: GCF_057809355.1. Taxonomy (NCBI): domain Bacteria; kingdom Pseudomonadati; phylum Pseudomonadota; class Gammaproteobacteria; order Pseudomonadales; family Pseudomonadaceae; genus Pseudomonas; species Pseudomonas sp. FG29. The sequence continues at coordinate 146,666 of NZ_JBMDJU010000004.1, forward strand.
CCTGGCGCTGCCGCCTTGAAGCCGTCACCGGCCTTGTAGGACAGGCCGGTGGCGTCGATGTCGTGGCCCTTGGCGCAGCGCACCCAGCCTTTTTCCGAGAGCACCACGGTGACCGGTTCGGTCGGCATCAGCTCGGTTTCCGACAGGGCACGGGCTTCAGCGCGCTCGACGATCGGCGAGCGGCGGTCGTCGCCGTATTTTTCGGCGTCTTCGAGGATTTCCTTGCGCACCAGTTTTTTCAGCTTGGCTTCGCTGCCGAGCAGGGCCAGGAGTTTTTCGCGCTCCTTGGCCAGTTCGTCCTGCTCGCCGCGGATCTTCATTTCTTCCAGGCGGGCGAGCTGACGCAGGCGGGTGTCGAGGATGTAATCGGCCTGAATGTCGGTGAGGCCGAAGCGCTCCATCAGCACCGGCTTGGGATGATCCTCGCTGCGGATGATGCGGATGACTTCGTCGAGGTTGAGGAAGGCGATCAGCAAGCCTTCCAACAGGTGCAGGCGCTTCTCCACCTTGTCCAGGCGGAACTGCAGGCGGCGGCGCACGGTGCCGACGCGATACACCAGCCACTCGCTGAGCAGGGTGCGTAGATCCTTGACCGACGGTTTGCCGTCGAGGCCAATGACGTTGGTGTTGACCCGATAGCTGGACTCCAGGTCGGTGGTGGCGAACAGGTGGGTCATCAGCTCTTCGGCATCGACCCGGTTGGAGCGCGGGATGATGACGATGCGGCAGGGGTTCTCGTGGTCGGACTCATCACGCAGGTCGGCGATCATCGGCAGCTTCTTGGCCTGCATCTGCGCGGCGATCTGTTCCAGCACCTTGGCCCCGGAAACCTGGTGCGGCAGCGCAGTGACGACGATATCGCCGTCCTCGACGCGGTATACGGCGCGCATGCGCACCGAGCCGCGACCGGTCTGGTAGATCTTCAGCAGGTCGGCGCGTGGCGTGATGATTTCCGCCTCGGTGGGGAAATCCGGGCCCTGCACGTGTTCCATCAGCTGTTCGATACCCGCGCTCGGCTCGTCGAGCAGACGCACGCAGGCGGCGGCGACTTCGCGCAGGTTGTGCGGCGGCACGTCGGTGGCCATGCCCACGGCGATGCCGGTGGTGCCGTTGAGCAGCAGGTTGGGCAGGCGCGCCGGCAGGGTGGCCGGCTCGTTCATGGTGCCGTCGAAGTTCGGCACCCAGTCGACGGTGCCCTGGCCCAGTTCGTCGAGCAGCACCTCGGAGTAACGCGACAGGCGCGCCTCGGTGTAGCGCATGGCGGCGAAGGACTTGGGATCGTCCGGCGCACCCCAGTTGCCCTGGCCATCGACCAGGGTGTAGCGGTAGCTGAACGGCTGCGCCATCAGCACCATGGCTTCGTAGCAGGCGCTGTCGCCGTGTGGGTGGTACTTACCGAGCACGTCGCCGACGGTGCGCGCCGACTTCTTGTGCTTGGAATCGGCGTCCAGGCCCAGCTCGCTCATGGCATAGATGATGCGGCGCTGCACCGGCTTGAGGCCGTCTCCGATATGCGGCAGGGCGCGATCCATGATCACGTACATGGAGTAGTTCAGGTAGGCCTGTTCGGTGAACTCGGCCAGCGACCGACGCTCCACGCCTTCCAGGCTCAAATCGAGGGATTCGCTCATGCGGGCCTCATTGCAGGGTTGATTGGCGCAGCACCAGGGTGCCGCCCTTCTGAGTGAATTCGAGTTGTTTCAGGGCGCTCATGCCCAGCAGCACTTCGTCGCCGTCCATGCCGGGGGCGATCAGCGCGGCCACGTCGCGCAGTTCGATGTCGCCCAGGCGCAGGCTGTCCAGGCGGGTGCGGTGCCCGGTGGCACGGCCATTGGCGGTGCTCAGGGTGATCGGTGCGCCACGCTTGAGGCCGAGCTTGCGTGCCAGCGCTTCGGGGATGGCTACAGCGGTGGCGCCGGTGTCGAGCAGGAAGGTTACCGGCTGGCCGTCGATCTGCCCGTCCAGCAGGTAATGGCCCTGGCGGTTGCCGGCCAGGCTGATTTCCACGTAGCCCTCGCCATGCACCGATTGCGGTATCTGATTGGGGTTGCGCTGGCGGTCTTCCCAGTTGCCGAAGAAATGCGTGGCCAACAGCAAGCCGGCGCCCCAGGCGAGCACCCACATCACCCGTCCGGCACGCTTGCCCGGAGCCTGCTCGCTCACTGGCGCTGGCTCCAGCCGCCGGCCGGCGCGGCGAAGCGCCAGACGATGGGGCGCTGTTCGCCATCGGCACGCGTCAGATCGCCGTTGTCGACGCCGATCCAGGCGCCGTCCTTGTCGATCCACAGGGCCTCGGCCACGCCATAGTCCGCCGTGTAGCGACGGGGTTCGCTGAGCGCCTCGGCCGCGAACGACCAGCAGCGCTCGACTGCGCCATCGCTCAGCGTGCGGCGGCAGATGCGATAGGCCTGGCGTTCGAGGGTGAACAGTTTGTGCTCGAAGTAGCTCAGGCCGGAGAAGTCGCGCGGCGCGTCGTGCCCACCCAACGCTGCCGGCGATGGCTGCGTACCGCTGTCATTGAACAGTACGCAGCCGCCGGTACAGCGCCAGGTGCTGTTCTGCCGATGCAGCACGGCCAGGCCCCGGCGGCGTTGCTCGGCGGCCAGCCACAGGCGTTCGCCAGCGGGGTCGATGGCGATGCCCTCGAACCCCTGGTTGAAGTGCAGCAACATGCCGCTGGCACGCGCCTGGCGTATCAGGGCATTGGGCAGGCGCAGCCACTGGGCGGCGCCGTTGGGCGCCAGTTGCAATACGGCAGACTGGGTTTCGCTGACCAGATAGCGATTGCCCTGCGCGTCACAGCTCAAACCCTCGAAATCCAGGGTGCCGCCACGTACCAGGCTGGCCGCCCAGTTGCGCATGCGCATCCCCCAGGGCTGCTGACTCTCGGGCGGCTCCGGGGCGACGAAGGTTTCCGCTTCGGCTTGCAGGTGATCGCCATCGAGGTTGAGCTGGAATACGCGGTCGTCGTCGCGATCCGAGAGCGCCCACAGGGTCTCGCCGCATTTGGCCAGGCCGGAGAGATTGCCGTTGGCCATGCCTTCGACCGGGTATTCGGCGTTCAGGCGTAGCTCTTCCAGCGCTGCCGGCTCCGCCTGCGCCAGGCCGGCCAGCAGGCTGGTGGCCAGGATCAGCCTGCGCATCAGGCCAATACCTCGGCCAGGTTGCCCTTGGACTCCAGCCAGTTCTTGCGGTCGCTGGCGCGCTTTTTCGCCAGCAGCATGTCCATCACCTCGCGGGTGCCGTCGAAATCATCCAGCGTGAGCTGCACCAGGCGACGGGTGTTCGGATCCATGGTGGTTTCGCGCAGTTGCGGCGGGTTCATCTCGCCGAGACCCTTGAAGCGCGTGACCTGCGGCTTGCCGCGGCGCTTCTCGGCCACCAGGCGGTCGAGGATGCCGTCGCGCTCGGCGTCGTCCAGGGCGTAGAAAATCTCCTTGCCCAGGTCGATGCGGTACAGCGGTGGCATGGCCACGTAAACGTGCCCGGCATCGACCAGCGGGCGGAAGTGCCGGACGAACAGGGCGCAGAGCAGGGTGGCGATGTGCAGGCCGTCGGAGTCGGCGTCGGCGAGGATGCAGATCTTGCCGTAGCGCAGCTGACTCAGGTCGCTCGAACCCGGATCGATACCGATGGCCACAGCGATATCGTGTACTTCCTGGCTGGCCAGCACTTCGCTGCCGTCCACTTCCCAGGTGTTCAGGATCTTGCCGCGCAGCGGCATGATGGCCTGGAATTCCTTGTCGCGCGCCTGCTTGGCGCTACCGCCGGCCGAATCACCCTCGACCAGGAACAGCTCGCAGCGCAGCGGGTTCTGCCCGGCGCAGTCGGCCAGCTTGCCTGGCAATGCCGGGCCCTGGGTGATCTTCTTGCGCTCGACTTTCTTGCCGGCCTTGAGGCGGCGCCCGGCGTTGCTGATGGCCAGCTCGGCCAGTTGCAGACCGGTTTCCGGGTTGGCGTTGAGCCACAGGCTGAAGGCGTCCTTGACCACGCCGGAAACGAAGGCAGCGGCCTCACGGGAGGACAGGCGCTCCTTGGTCTGGCCCGAGAACTGGGCGTCCTGCATCTTCATCGAGAGAACGAAGGCGATGCGTTCCCAGATGTCTTCCGGGGCCAGCTTGACCCCGCGCGGCAGCAGGTTGCGAAACTCGCAGAACTCGCGCATCGCGTCCAGCAGGCCCTGGCGCAGGCCGTTGACGTGGGTGCCGCCCTGCGCGGTTGGGATCAGGTTGACGTAGCTTTCCTGCACCGCGTCGCCACCTTCGGGCAGCCACAGCAGCGCCCAGTCCACCGCTTCCTTGTTGCCGGCCAGGCTGCCGACGAAGGGCTCGGCGGGCAGGCGCTCGAATTCGCTGACGGCATCGACCAGGTAGGAGCGCAGACCATCCTCGTACAGCCACTCGACCTTCTCGCCGGCGGCCTTGTCCTCGAACGTGACACTCAGGCCCGGGCACAGCACGGCCTTGGCCTTGAGCACATGCTTGAGGCGGCTGACGGAGAACTTGAAGGAGTCGAAATACTTGGTGTCCGGCCAGAAGTGCACGCTGGTGCCGGTGTTGCGCTTGCCGACGCTGCCGATGACTTCGAGATCGCTGGCCTTGAAACCGTCGGCGAAGCTCATCTGGTATTCGCTGCCGTCGCGCTTGACGGTAACCACCACGCGCGTCGACAGGGCGTTGACCACGCTGATGCCGACGCCGTGCAGACCGCCGGAGAACTGGTAGTTCTTGTTGCTGAACTTGCCGCCGGCATGCAGCTTGGTGAGGATCAGCTCGACGCCTGGTACGCCTTCTTCCGGGTGGATGTCCACCGGCATGCCGCGACCGTCGTCGAGCACTTCCAGGGAGTTGTCCTCGTGGAGGATCACCTGGATCGACTTGGCGTGCCCGGCCAGGGCTTCGTCGACGCTGTTGTCGATCACCTCCTGGGCCAGGTGGTTGGGGCGCGTCGTGTCGGTGTACATGCCCGGGCGCTTGCGCACCGGGTCGAGGCCGGAAAGGACTTCGATGGCGTCTGCGTTATAGGCGTTCTGCTGGGCCATAGGGTCTCTTGGTCATCAATTGAATGCGGAAAAGTCGGTATCGCGCCAAAGTGTGGCGCCAATGCCGGCGAAAGCGAAGAGTGCCGGCAAGCGTTCGGTGAAGCCCTGGAAGCCATGATCGCCGCCGGCCTGGATGCGCAGGGCGCAGGCCCGGTAGTAGCGTTCGGCGTCGCGGTAGTCGAGGGTTTCGTCAGCGCTCTGCAGCCACACCTGATAGCGGCTGGCGTCCTGTGGCGGCGCCACTTCCAGCTCGGCCAGGGCGTGGATGTGATCTTCGGTGAGTTCCCAGGTCTCGTCGCTGTAGAAATTCTTCTGCGGGCCGAGGTAGCCATCGAAGCGCAGGTGCGGGCGCACCGCCGGGTTGATCAGCAGGGCCTTGAGGCCATGCCGCTCGGCCAGGTAGGTGGCGTAATAGCCGCCCAGCGAGCTGCCGACCAGCAGCGGCGAGCCGAGCTCGGCCACCAATGCTTCGAGCTGGGCCATGGCCTGGCGCGGATGATGATGCAGCGCCGGTACGCGTAGATGCTCGGCGATTTGCAGGTGCGTCATGGCGCGGCTCAACTGCCTGGCCTTGTGCGAGGCGGGTGAGCTGTTGAGGCCGTGGATATAAAGGATGGACGCAGTCATGGTGCGGGAGGCTACTACAAAACGCGGCGGTAGGCTTCAGGCGGCAGGTTACAGGCAAGCGCAAAGCGGTTTTCCTGCAGACTGAGGTCTGCAGCGTGTGGCCTCAATAGCCCTTGACGCTGTAATCGATCTCGAAGGTGATGCCGGTAACGCGCGAGACGCCGGTTTCCAGCCTGCCGTCGCTGTGCAGGCGCAGCCAGCGGTAGCCGGGGGCTTCGTTACTGACCTGGAAGTCCTCGCTGCCCGGGGCGAACTGCACGCAGGTCGAGGGCGAGGCGAGCAGGCGCAGGTTGCCGCGCTGCTGATCGAACTCCTGATGGATATGCCCCCAAAGCACGGCGCGGGCCTGTGAGTGGCGCTCGAGAATGGCGAACAGGGTATCGGGATTGCGCAGGCCAATGGGCTCCATCCATTTGCAGCCGATGGACACCGGGTGGTGGTGCAGGCAGATCAGGTGATGGCGCTCGGGCGCTTCGCTCAGAGCGCGCTCGAGCAACTCGAGCTGGCTGTCGGCGAGAAAACCCGGTACGGCGCCAGGGATCGAGGAGTCGAGCATGACGACACGCCAGGCGCCGACATCGATCACCGGCTCCAGCAGCGTGCTGTCGGCACAGGCCGCCTGCATGGGCGGAACTTCGTCATGGTTGCCGGCCAGCCAGCGTACGGGCGTGGCGAATGCCTCGGTGAGGCGGCGAAACCGCTCGTAGGATGCCAGGCTGCCATCCTGCGACAGGTCGCCAGTGGCGAGGATCAGATCGATGCCGGGCTGCTCCTGCTGCACCTGCTCGATCACCCGTTGCAGGCTGGCGCAGGTATCCATGCCCAGCAGCTTGCCGTCCGCTTCGGCGAACAGATGGCTGTCGGACAGTTGCACCAGCAACACCGAGGAATCGGTGGCGAGGGGGGCATGACTCGGCAAGGCGGTCTCCTAGGTCGCAATCGACTGAATTATGGTGGCTGGCGCGGTAAAGAGAAAACCCAGGAACTCGACTTGCATCACAGAAAAACGCTGCATTTGGCGCTTGCAAGGGAGCGCCTGTCTATGCGGTATCGGTGCAGCGACTGCCGGAGAGGCCATTGGATCGCATAGGCGATGCTATCGGCCAGCGCGGTGCAAGCTTGAAGACGGCCTCAGATGACCGGTTGGGGCTCGTGGCCACAGGCCAGGCAATGGCTCAGCCACTCGCCGAGGAATAGGTTGAGTTGACTCTTCTCGTCCGGCTGATGCATGGCGGCGTTCGGATAAGGGTAGCGAATGTGCAGGCGCCGGGCATTTTCGGCGCCGATGACTTCAGCCATGCGTGCGTCATGGTAAACCCGCACCTCCAGCTGTGGCACCGGCAGCCAGGGTAGGCTGTGCTCCTGGCGCACGCACAGGGTGGTGGTGTAAGGGCAGCTTTCCTGCACCTCCAGATTGAGCACGCCCAGCAGGTGCTCGCCCTGGCTGAGCGCCACGCGGCGGGCCTGGTGGCCGCTGCGCATGTTCGGCAGCAGGCGCATCAGCCGTGCGTAGTTGGCTTCGCAGGCGCTCTGCAGTTCGACCAGGTCGACCCGATAGCGCTCGCGCAGGGCATTCATGACCACATGCCCCGTACTTCGTCGCGGTTCAGCGCCAGCCATTGCAGGGCAATGATGCTGGCGGCGTTGTTGATGCGCCCATCGCGCACGGCGGCCAGGGCATCGGCCAGTGGCATCACGTGCACGCGGATGTCCTCGCCTTCCTCCGGCAGTCCATGCACACCGCCGGCACCGCTGCTGTCGCAGCGACCGAGGAACAGGTGGACGAACTCGTCGGAGCCGCCAGGGGAGGGGAAATACTGGGTGATTGGCCACAGCGGGCCGAGGATCAGATCGGCTTCTTCGACCGCTTCGCGGCATGCGACCTCTTCGGGCTCCTCGTCCTTGTCGATCAGCCCGGCGACCAACTCCAGCAGCCAGGGATTGGACGCCTTGTCCATGGCGCCGACCCGGAACTGCTCGATCAGCACCACTTCATCGCGCTGCGGGTCGTAGGGCAGCACGCAGACGGCGTCGTGACGCACGAACAGCTCGCGGGTCAGTTGCGGGCCCATGTTGCCAGCGAACTGGCGATGGCGCAGCTTGATCCGGTCAAGCCGGTAGAAGCCGCGAAAGCAGTTCTCGCGCTCGATGATGTCGATGTCGTCTTTGTTCATTGCACCCCCAGATGGTCGTAACGGGCCAAAATCAGACTGTGTGAAAACTACTGCGCTCGGCCATGCTGCGTTAAAAAACGGCTCAAAATGCTCATTTACAGCTCGTAAACTGCGCTTTCTCGCCGTTTTTCGCCTTGCCTGACCTTCGCTCGCTACGGTTTCACACGGTCTGAACTGCGGCCCGTTACGCATCACACTAGCGAGCATAGTGCTCGCCGATCAAGCCTGGCTGACGGAAAGTGCGTCGCTACACCTTCTGGTACAGCTGGCTGCCCTGCGCCTTGAACTCCTCGGCCTTGGCCTGCATGCCCAGCTCGGCCTCCAGGTCGACGGCGTCGATGCGTTGCTCCTTGGCGTAGTCGCGTACTTCCTGGGTGATCTTCATCGAGCAGAACTTCGGCCCGCACATGGAGCAGAAGTGCGCCACCTTGGCCGAGTCCTTGGGCAGGGTCTCGTCGTGGTAGGCGCGCGCGGTGTCCGGGTCGAGGCCGAGGTTGAACTGATCCTCCCAGCGGAACTCGAAGCGCGCCTTGGAGAGCGCGTTGTCGCGGATCTGTGCTCCCGGATGACCCTTGGCCAGGTCGGCCGCATGGGCGGCGATCTTGTAGGTGATGATGCCGGTCTTCACGTCATCCTTGTTCGGCAGGCCCAGGTGCTCCTTGGGCGTGACGTAGCAGAGCATGGCGCAGCCGAACCAGCCGATCATCGCCGCGCCGATGCCGCTGGTGATGTGGTCGTAGCCCGGCGCGATGTCGGTGGTCAGCGGGCCGAGGGTGTAGAACGGCGCCTCGTCGCAGCATTCCAGCTGCTTGTCCATGTTCTCCTTGATCAGGTGCATCGGCACGTGGCCGGGGCCTTCGATCATGCACTGCACGTCGTGCTTCCAGGCGATCTTGGTCAGCTCGCCGAGGGTTTCCAGCTCGCCGAACTGCGCGGCGTCGTTGGCATCGGCGATCGAGCCGGGGCGCAGGCCGTCACCCAGGGAGAAGGACACGTCGTAGGCCTTCATGATTTCGCAAATGTCGTCGAAATGGGTGTAGAGGAAGTTTTCCTTGTGGTGCGCCAGGCACCACTTGGCCATGATCGAACCGCCACGGCTGACGATGCCGGTGACGCGCTTGGCGGTCAGCGGCACGTAGCGCAGCAGTACACCGGCGTGGATGGTGAAGTAGTCCACGCCCTGTTCGGCCTGCTCGATCAGGGTGTCGCGGAACAGCTCCCAGGTCAGGTCTTCGGCGATGCCGCCGACCTTCTCCAGCGCCTGGTAGATCGGCACGGTGCCAATCGGTACCGGCGAGTTGCGGATGATCCACTCGCGGGTTTCGTGGATGTGCTTGCCGGTGGACAGATCCATGACGGTGTCCGAGCCCCAGCGGATGCCCCAGGTCAGCTTGGCCACTTCTTCCTCGATGGAGGAACCCAGCGCCGAGTTGCCGATGTTGCCGTTGATCTTCACCAGGAAGTTGCGGCCGATGATCATCGGCTCCAGCTCCACGTGGTTGATGTTGGCCGGGATGATGGCGCGGCCGCGGGCGACTTCGCTGCGCACGAACTCGGGGGTGATTTCCTTCGGAATGGCGGCGCCGAAGCTGTGGCCGGCGTGCTGCTCATTGAGCAGGCCGGCTTCACGGGCTTCGGCCAGCTTCATGTTCTCGCGGATGGCGACGTATTCCATCTCGGGCGTGATGATGCCCTTCTTGGCGTAGTGCATCTGGCTGACGTTATGCCCGGCCTTGGCCCGGCGCGGGTTGCGCACGTGGGCGAAGCGCATCTTGGTCAGCTCTTCATCGGCCAGGCGGCGCTGGCCGAACTCGGAGGACAGACCCGGTAGTTTCTCGGTGTCGCCACGATCCTCGATCCAGGCACTGCGTACGTCGGCCAGGCCCTTGCGCACGTCGATGGTGACGTTCGGATCGGTGTAGGGGCCGGAGGTGTCGTAGACGGTGACCGGTGCGTTGATCTCGCCACCGAAGTCGGTGGGGGTGACGTCCAGGCTGATCTCGCGCATCGGTACGCGGATATCCGGGCGTGAACCCTGCACATATACTTTCTGCGAACGGGGGAAGGGCTGTACGGACTGCTGGTCGACCTGGGCGCTTTCGCTCAGGTGCTTTTGTTGTTGTGTACTCATCAGGGCTCTCCGGGCTGGATGTCGGAGTAGAACCTGGGCGGAGTACGAGCGCGGGCGCACCGGAGGTGGTGCCGAGAGACTCGCCACGAATGCGGCGAGGACATCTTGTTCCCTACGCAGGCCTTAACCTGATCAGGTTCAACGGGATCCGGCAGTTGCCAATCTCAGCCCCTCACATGGGGCACCCCGACAAGAACTCGCGCAGTCTAATCAAGGCGCGCAGGTAAAACCAAGCGAGTGGCTGAAATAAGTCGACCCGTGCGTCGGAACTCGACCGCCATACTGCGAGGACGGGCATTGTTGCAGCCGGGCAACAAAGCTTCTTACAAACTAGACTCAAGGCACCGGAGCGGCCCTTGACCCTGGCCAGTGGCCGCCCGTAGCCTTGCCGATTACCGCCTTTTCAAGGATCGACACCCATGTTGCGCAGACTATCCCTGGCCCTTGCCGTGGCCGCCGCTTCGCTGAGCCTGGCTCACGCCGAAGAAGCGCCGCTGTCGAGCAAGACCGATCTGGTGACCGTGTACCAGGAGGCCGCTCGAAACAACGCCGATATCGCCGCCGCGCGAGCCGACTACAAGGCGCGTCGCGAAGTGGTGCCACAGGCCCGCGCCGGATTGCTGCCCAACCTCTCGGCCGGTGCCAATTATGGCGACACGCGCACCGAGATCGACTCGCCCAGCGCCACCATTTCGCGCAGTGGCCTGGTCTACCAGGCCAACCTGAGCCAGCCGCTGTTCCGGGCGGATCGCTGGTTCCAGCTGCAGGCTGCCGAAGCCACCAGCGAGCAGGCGGCACTGGAGCTGTCGGCCACCGAGCAGAACCTGATCCTGCAGAGTGCCGAAACCTACTTCGCCGTCCTGCGTGCGCAGGACACTCTCGCTTCGACTCGCGCCGAGGAAGCCGCCTTCAAACGTCAACTGGATCAGGCCAACGAGCGCTTCGACGTCGGCCTTTCCGACAAGACCGACGTGCTCGAGGCGCAGGCCGGTTTCGACACCGCCCGCGCCAACCGTCTGCTCGCCGAGCGTGCCGTGGAGGATGCCTTCGAGGCGCTGGTGACCCTGACCAATCGTGACTACGTGGCGGTAGAGGGGATCGTCCACACGCTGCCGGTGCTGGCGCCGACGCCCAACGATGCCAAGGCCTGGGTCGATACCGCAGCCGCACAGAACCTCAACCTGCAGGCCAGCCTTTACGCCGTGACCGCTGCCGAAGAAAATCTGCGCCAGCGCAAGGCCGGCCATGCGCCGACCCTGGATGCCGTGGCCAGCTACCAGAAGGGCGACAACGACAGCCTGGGTTTCACCAATTCGGGCTCGCCGCTGTCGCAGGGGTACAGTGGTGACGTTTCCCAGCGCACCATCGGCCTGCAACTGAATATCCCGCTGTACAGCGGCGGCCTGACCACCTCGCAGGTGCGTGAGGCTTATCAGCGCCTGGGCCAGACCGAACAACTGCGCGAGAGCCTACGTCGCCAGGTGGTGCAGAACACGCGCAACCTGTTCCGTGCGGTCAACACCGACGTGGAAACCGTGCAGGCGCGCAAGCAGTCGATCATCTCCAACCAGAGCGCACTGGAAGCCACCGAGATCGGCTATCAGGTCGGTACCCGCAATATCGTCGATGTGCTCGATGCCCAGCGCCAGCTGTACAGTGCGGTGCGCAACTACAACGACGCGCGCTACGACTACATCCTCAACAACCTGCGCCTGAAGCAGGCTGCCGGTACGCTGAGCCCGGCTGACCTGGAAGCGCTGGGCAGCTTCCTCAAGCCGGACTACAACCCGGACAAGGACTTCCTGCCGCCGGATCTGGCTTCTGCCGCCGAGGCGCGCCTGAAGAACAATCAGGACTATTGAAAGCCCGATACGCAAAAGCCCGACGTCAGTCGGGCTTTTGCTTTCAGGTGCGGCAACTCCGAGATGCGGGGTGATCGAGCCGTCGTAGCCCGGATGCAATCCGGGGCAAGCGCCGTGCTGCAATATCCCCGGATTGCATCCGGCTACAGAAGGCGTTGTAGCCCTGTCAGCAGGCGCTGCAACGCGCCCTGGTTGGCCTTGAGCACGGCCAGGCCCGCCTGGCTCATGCGCTGCATTTCTGTGGGAGTGTCCAGCAGCGTGGCAACCCTGCCTGCCAGTTGCTCGGCGTTTTCCACTTCGCTCAGGGCGCCGGCTTCACGCAGTTGCGCGGCGATTTCGAGGAAGTTGAACAGGTGTGGCCCGCTCAGTACCGGTTTACCCAGTGCCGCAGGCTCCAGCAGGTTGTGCCCGCCATTGGCCACCAGGCTGCCGCCGACGAAGGCGATATCGGCCAGGGCATAGAGAAACAGCAGCTCGCCCATGGTGTCGCCGAGCAGCACCTGATCACCTGCCTGTACGTCTTGCCCTGTGGAGCGCTTGCGCGTGGTCAGACCCTGGTTCAGGCACAGCTCATGAACCGCCTCGAACCGCTCGGGATGGCGTGGCACCAGGATCAGCAGGGCGTCCGTTCGGGCCTTCAACAACTGCCGATGGGCGGCGAGGATGATCTCGTCTTCACCGGCATGGGTGCTGGCAGCGATCCACACCGGGCGCTGCTCGGTCTGCCACTTGCGGCGTAGTTCGGCCGCGCGCTGCGGCAGCTCGGCATCGATCTTCAGGTCGTACTTGATCGAGCCGGTTATGTCCACGCACTCGGGACGGGCGCCAAGCGCCAGGAAGCGCTGCGCTTCTGCCTGGGTCTGCACGGCAATCAGCGACAGCTTGGCGAGCATCGGTGCGGTCAGCTTGCCGAAGCGTGCATAACCGCGCGCCGAACGTTCTGACAGGCGGGCATTGGCCAGGGCCACCGGTATGCCGCGTTTGGTGCACTGGTGGATATGGTTCGGCCACAGCTCGGTTTCCATCACCACGGCCAGGCGCGGCTTGACACGATTGAGGAAGCGCGCCGCCGCCCAGGGCAGGTCGTAGGGCAGGTAGCAATGCTGCACGCTGTCGCCGAACAAGGCCTGGATGCGCTCCGAGCCGGTCGGTGTCATGCAGGTGACGGTGATCGGCAGTTCGGGGTGACGTGCCTGCAGGGCGCGGATCATCGGCGCGGCGGCGATGCTTTCGCCGACCGAGACGGCATGCACCCAGATGCCGCCGGTTTGCAGCGGCGGCAGGCCGAAGGAAAAGCGCTCCCTGATGCGCCGCGCATAGGCTGGCGCCTTGCGTGCGCGCAAGGCCAGGCGCAGGGCGATCAGGGGCAGGGCCAGGTGCAGCAGCAGGGTATAGAGGTGTCTGTTCATGGGGGCGCAGCTTATCGTCGCCGGCCCGAGCCTGGAAGTGCGATCAGGCTTGCGGGCGCAGCAGCTCCTGCGCCAGGCAATCGGCCAGCCAACTGGCCGCCGGGCCGAGCGCGCCGTCGCGGCGCCAGACCAGCTCTACCACCAGCGGCAACGGCGCCCAGTCGCTGCGCAGTTCCTGCAGGTGGCCCTGGTAGGTCGGGTACTGCGCGACATGGCGCGGCAACCAGGCCCAGCCCAGGCCGCGGATCACCAGCTCGGCCATGACGTAAAAGCTGTCGGCGCGCCACAGCAGTGGACTGATCTGCTCGCCGCCGGGGTAATGACTGTCCTGCGGGGTCATCAGCAATTGGCGATGCTCGGCCAGGTCGCGCCGTTCCACGCTGGTGCGTCCGGCCAGTGGGTGTTGCGGGCTGCACACCGTGACCATCTCGATGGTGCCCAGGCGCTGGCTTTCCAGTTCGGCGGGCATCTGCTCGTGGTGGAACAGCAGGCCAAGGTCGGCCTGGCGCTGCACCAGCTTGCGCGCCACATCGCCCTGCGCGCCGCTGGACAATTGCACCTCGATCAGGGGAAAGGCCTGCGCCAATGCCTCCAGGCTGGCCAGCACCGGCTGATAGGGCATGGCTTCGTCCTGTGCCAGGCGCAACCGGGCCTCCTCGCCACGGGCCAGACCGAGGGCGCGGCCGTCCAGGCGCTGACATTGCTGCAGCACGCTGCGCGCCTCTTCCAGCAAGGCGCGACCTGCTTCGGTCAGGCGCGGCTGGCGACCACTGCTGCGTTCGAACAGGGCGACGCCCAGATCCGTTTCGAGCAGCGCGATGGCGGTGCTCACGGCTGACTGCGCGCGCCCGGTTTCGCGGGCCACGGCAGAGAACGAGCGGCTCTCGGCGGTGCGCACGAACAGGCTGAGCTGATCGAGGTTCCAGTTCATAACCTATCTCCCAGACAGATGGGTAATGACTTTATCCCATCGTTGCGAGGACTAAAATCGGCGGCATCGTTCAGGAGCCGCCGCCATGCCCGGATACCTCTATCTCGCAATCGCCATCGCCGCCGAAGTCATCGCCACCACCTCGATGAAGGCCATCGACGGCTTCAACAAACCCTTGCCGCTGCTGCTGGTGATCGGCGGCTACGCCATCGCCTTCTGGATGCTGATTCTGGTGGTGCGCACCATCCCGGTGGGCATCGCCTACGCCATCTGGGCGGGGCTGGGCATCGTGCTGGTGAGCATCGCTGCGCTGGTGTTCTACCAACAGAAGCTGGATCTGCCCGCCATCCTGGGCATGGGCCTGATCGTCAGTGGCGTGGTGGTGATTCAGCTGTTCTCGCAGTCGACCGGGCACTGATCGGCTGCGGGCGCGCCTGGCACACGGGTTATACTGCGCCCCTGTTTTTCTTCGAGGCCCGTTCATGTCCCAAGCTCTCAGCACCGATGTCCTGATCGTCGGCGGCGGTATCGCCGGCCTCTGGCTCAATGCCCGTCTGCGTCGCCAGGGCTTCTCCACACTCCTGGTGGAGTCGGCGAGCCTGGGCGGCGGGCAGAGCGTGAAGTCGCAGGGGATCATTCATGGCGGCGCCAAGTACGCTCTGCATGGCGCGCTGACCGGCTCGGCCGAGGCCATCGGCGATATGCCACGGCGCTGGCGCGAAGCGCTGGCCGGCGATGGCGAGCTGGATCTGCGCGGTGTGCGTCTGCTTTCCGATGCGCATTACCTGTGGTCGCCCGGCACTCTGGCCGGCAATCTGACCAGCTTCTTCGCCAGTAAGGCCATGCGCACGCGGGTCGATGCGGTCAAGGGCGATCAGTTGCCGCCAGCGCTGCGTGATCCGAAGTTCAAGGGCAAGGTCTATCGGCTCAACGAGCTGGTGCTGGACGTGCCCAGCCTGATCACACGCCTGGCCGAGCTGGCCGGTGACAGCCTGCTGGCTGGCGAGCAGATCGAGCCGCTGCGCGAAGCCGGTGAACTGGTTGGCCTGCGCGTCGATGGTCGCGAGATTCGCGCGCAACGCGTGGTGCTCAGCGCGGGAGCAGGCAATGCCGAGTTGCTGGTCGCGCTCGGTATCGAACAGCCGCGCCAGCAATTGCGCCCGCTGCACATGGTGCTGGCCAAGGGGCCGGCGTTGAAACCGTTGTATGCCCATTGCCTGGGGGGCGGGCCGAAGCCGCGGGTGACCGTGACCACCCACCCGGCCGCCGACGGCCAGTGGGTCTGGTACCTGGGTGGCGACCTGGCCGAGGCCGAGGGTGTGGCGCGTGATGAGGCTGCGCAGATTCAGGCCGCGCAAAAGGAAGTCGCCGCGCTGCTGCCCTGGGCCGATCAGAGCCAGACCCGCTGGGCCACGCTGCGGGTGGATCGTGCCGAACCGGCGCAGTCCGGCCTGGTGCGCCCGGACAACGCCTTCCTCGCCGAGCAGGGCCGTCTGCTGGTGGGCTGGCCGACCAAGCTGGCGCTGTCGCCGGACTTCGCTGACCGCGTGCTGCAAGCCCTGGCTCGCGATGGCGTGCAACCTGGCACTCAGACGCCGCTGCCCGAGCTGCCACGTCCGCCGGTTGCCCTGCCGGTGTGGGAGACCCTGCTGCCATGAGCCTGCACGATCTGCATCGCCCGCTGGGGAGCACCGGCCTGCGTGTTTCGCCACTGGGCCTGGGTACGGTCAAGCTGGGCCGCGATCAGGGCGTCAAATACCCCAATGGTTTCACCATTCCCGACGATGCCCAGGCACTCGCTTTGCTGCATCAGGCGCGTGAGTTGGGTATCAACCTGATCGACACCGCACCGGCCTATGGCGTCAGTGAGCAGCGTCTCGGCCCGCTGTTGCGTGGTCAGCGCGATGAATGGGTGATCGTCAGCAAGACTGGCGAGGAATTCGAGCAGGGCCAGTCGCATTTCGACTTCTCCGCCGCGCACACCCGGCTGTCGGTAGAGCGCAGCCTGAAACGCCTGGAAACCGATCGCATCGACCTGCTGCTGGTGCACTCCGATGGCAACGACTTGGCCGTGCTGCGCGACACGGGCGTCTACGAGACGCTGGAGGCGCTCAAGCGCGAAGGCAAGATTCTGGGCTATGGCATTTCCGGCAAGACCGTCGAGGGTGGACTGCTGGCATTGCAGCAGGGCGATTGCGCCATGGTCACCTACAACCTGGCCGAGCAGGGCGAAAAGCCGGTTCTGGACTACGCTGCCAGTCACGGCAAAGGCATCCTGATCAAGAAGGCCCTGGCCAGCGGGCATGCCTGCCTGGCCGACGGTGTCGACCCGGTGCGCGCCAGCTTCGAGCTGATCTTCGCCCACCCCAGCGTCAGCAGTGCCATCGTTGGCACCATCAATCCGTCACACCTGGCGGCTAACGTGGCCACGGCTGCGGCGGTGATCCGCGAACGGGGCTGAAGTTACGTTCCTTTACAGGATCGGGTTGTGCCTGTTGCCTGGCCTGAGGCAGCCTAGCCGTCTGTTTCGCCCTGAACCTCGCCGGGTGCTTGCTGCCTGGCACGAGTCAATGAGGAGTCGAGATGTCGCGTACGCTGATTCGCAAGGACCCGAGTCGCTTCAAGACCCTGCCATTGTTCGTCGAGGCCAGCCCCGATGGGCTGAGCTACCAGAGCCTCGGCCAGCCGCTGAATTTCCGTCAGATGCTCGAACGGCGACGTCCGCTGGAGGTCGCCGACAGCCAGCGTTTTGCCGTTGAACTGGCCAATCTTGGAGTGTCGGTACGCCTGACTCTGCGGCTGCAGGGGCGTGACTACTGGGTGCTGGTGCGCCAGCGTCGCCCGGATCGTGGCGATACCGTACTCAAGCTGATTTCGGGCTACGTGCCGGCGCATGAGCTGAACCTGCCGTTGCTTACGGCGATCCAGGAGGTGGCCGAGGAGTGTCTGATCGAAAGCGAGGGCAGTTGGCTCAGCGGTCGCTTTGGCGACACCTGGCTACCGACGCCTTATCAGGAGGCGCTGCGCTATCGCGAGACCAGCCATTTTCGCCTCAGCCCGCTGTCCGGAGCCGCGCGCCCGGTGCAGTGCGGCAACCTGACCCTGCTCGAGCGTCCGCGCGCCTACGTGCACTTGCCTACTGCTTCGCTGCAGCTGGTCTATGACCTGAATCTGGAGCTGCCGCGCGACATCCGCGCGCCCAGCCTCTTCCACGTCGATGAGCGCCTCGAAGGCGGTAGCCTGGTGGCGCGCCTGGAGCGACGACGTCCCGATCTGTATCTGCTGGCGTTGCACAAGGGCCAGCCCACGGGCGAGTTGTTCACCCTGCGCGCTGGGCAACTCACGGCGGCCAGTACGCGTGGTGTCTGGTTGTCGGAGAGTTTTGCCGAGCAGGAAGGCTGGCTGGTGCGTGATGAGCGCGTGCGCTGGAAGGACTGGCAGCAGCGTTACGCTGTACCGCCAGCGCAACGCCGCCTGGGCTGAGATCAGTTCACGCGGCTTTCATGCATGCGCGTGAGCTGGCGCTCCAGCAGTGCCGGGTAAGGGTCGAGCAGGCGCTCCACGCAGCTCGCGCCCTCGGGGCTGGCGATGGGGCGAATGCGCGCACGTTGGCGGATCAGCATGTCGGCCGCCACGCTTTGCTCCACCAGCAGCAGGTTGCGGCTGTGCTGCGACAGGGCTAGAGCATTGAGGGCGCTGTCACTGAGCAGCAGGTCGGCCTGGCCGAGCGCTTCCAGGTCGCGACCCAGGGTGAGCCCCAGTTGCAATTGCAGGGTCAGGCCGCTGTCGGCCACCTCGATCTGCAGGGCATGGCCAAGAGCGCGCATCAGTTCGCCACAGCAGATGGCGTGGGTCAGGTAGTCCTCGGCGCAGTCGCGTTCGTGGAACAGCATCAAGCTGCTGCCATCCTTGAGCGTGTGCAACTCGCCCTGATACAGCGCGGCAGCCTGCTCCAGGCAGTCACGATAGCGCTGCAGCAGATCCAGCAGGCGCGTGCGTGGCAGGCGTCGCAGCTGCTCCTGGCCACCGAGCTGGATAGCCAGTACGGCGCTGGCGCGCGAAGGCACCGGTGCTGTGGGCTGCTGCGGTAGGGCGGGTTCTTCGGCGAGGTCGGCGAAGGGATCGTCGTCGTGCTCATCCCAGGGCAGATCCTGCGCCGCTTGTGGCCGTGCCGGGGCGTCTTCGTCGAATGTCGGAGCGGTCTGTGCGCGGGCCAGGCTGTCGGCGGCGAACGGAGCATCCTGCTCTTCGGCGAAGGCATCCTCTTCGGGGAAGTCGTCTTCCTGCACCTCGGGCTGCGGGCGCGGCGGTACCAGGCGGGCCTGCAGCTGGCGAGCCAGGTCCCCGAGTTCGTCGTTGCGCCCGGCGCCCGGTGCCGGGTCGTCCGGGTCGCGCAACCACAGGCGCAACTGCAGCAGCGGGGTGGAAATGTGTCGACCCAGGCGCATGCTCAGCGACAAGGTCAGGGCCAGCAGGATCAGGCTGAGAATGCCCATGCTCTGCAGGCTGATGGTCATCGGTTGCTGGAACTGGCGCATGTCCAGGCTGACACGCAGTTGCCCGGCCATCACCTCTTGAAAGGTGATGGGCGTGGAGTACAGCCCTTCGCTCTCGCCCAGCACGCTGCGTGTCGGGCGCGACCCGGCTTCGGCGAGGATGCGGTTGTCCACGCTGTAGATGGCGGCATGCGCCACCAGCGGGTTCTTCGCCAGGTTGTTGAGCAAGACGTTGAGGCTGAGGATGTCGTTGGACACCAGCAACTCGGTGGCCGAAGCCGCCGTCTGGGTGATCAGGGCCTGACCCAGGGCGTCGGCCTGTTGCTGCATGGCCTGCTTGAACTGCATGCCCATGACCCAGGCATAGATGACCATGGCCAGGGCCACCAGCAACAGGCTGTGGCTGGCGATGCGCAGCACCAAGGGCACCCGCCGCTGACGCAGCGCGTGGAAGATCATCAGGAAGAAGTTATCGGGTTTGACGGGCGCGGGCCGGTTCACAGAGCACGGCTCTTGTCGACTGAAGTTGCCGCGCAGTATAGCGAGCGACCTTGGATGGGCAAAGCGCGCGGCTGCGCGCAGCAGGGGTAATCTGGTTAGAATGTGCGCCTTTTCGTCGGTTGACGCCCTGGGGGCACCTCTAAAAACTACCTGCGTTGCCAGCGCGGCGTTAAAAACAGGCTCGTGCGCGAGTCCGATCAGAATGCTCATTTACAACACGTAAACTGCGTTTCTTCGCCTGTTTTTGCCTTGCGCTGACTGCCTCGTCTACGTTTTTAGAGACACCCCTGTGCGGCCCGGCCTCACCTCAAACATCTGCCTTGGAGGGTGCGCCTTGCGCGAAATCGTCCTGATCAACATCACCGGCGAAGATCGCCCCGGGCTCACCGCAGCCATCACCGGCGTCCTGGCGCAGGGCGGGGTGAACATCCTCGACATCGGCCAGGCGGTCATCCATGACACCCTGTCGTTCGGCATTCTCATCGAGATTCCCGATAATGGCCGTTCGCAGTCGGTTCTCAAGGATCTGCTGTTCACCGCTTACGAACTCGATCAGCAGGTGCGTTTCACCCCGGTCTCCGAAGCTGACTATCACCAGTGGGTCAATGGCCAGGGCAAGGCGCGCCATATCGTCACCCTGCTGACGCGCAAGGTCAGTGCCGAGCAATTGCAGCGGGTCAGCGCGATCACCGCCAAGTACGACCTGAACATCGACCATATCGACCGTCTCTCCGGGCGCATGCCGCTGGACATGCCGGCCGAGCAGGGCAAGGGCTGCATCGAGTTCTCCGTGCGCGGCGAGCCGGCCGACCCGGTGGCGCTGCGCGCCGAGTTCCTCAGCGTGGCGCAGGAGCTGAACGTCGACATCGCCTTCCAGCGCGACTCGGTATTCCGCCGCAATCGCCGCCTGGCCGTGTTCGACATGGATTCGACGCTGATCGAGGCCGAGGTCATCGACGAGTTGGCCAAGGCTGCTGGCGTGGGCGAGCAGGTCGCCGAGATCACCGAGCGCGCGATGCGTGGTGAGCTGGATTTTCGTGCCAGCTTCAAGGAGCGCCTGGGCCTGCTGCGAGGGCTGTCGGAAGACGTGCTGGAAGAAATCGGCGCCTCGCTGCGCCTGACCGAAGGTGCCGAAGTGCTGTTCGCCGAGCTCAAGCGCCTGGGCTACAAGACGGCGATTCTCTCCGGTGGCTTTACCTATTTCGCTCGGCAGTTGCAGGCCAAGCTGGGCATCGACTACGTATTCGCCAACGAATTGCAGATCGAGAACGGCAAGGTCACCGGCGTTGCTGTCGAGCCCATCGTCGACGCGCAGCGCAAGGCCGATCTGCTGCGTGAACTGGCCGAGAAGGAAGGGCTGCAGCTGGAGCAGACCATCGCTGTGGGCGACGGCGCCAACGACCTGCCGATGCTCGGGCTGGCGGGCCTCGGCGTAGCATTCCGCGCCAAGCCGTTAGTCAAGCAGTCGGCCAAACAGGCCATCTCCACCCTCGGCCTGGACGGCATTCTCTATCTGCTCGGCTTCCGTGATCGCGAGGGGCAGGAATAAGCGCCACGTTCTTTCGGCAACGAAAAAGCCGCCTGAACAGGCGGCTTTTTATTGGGCAAGGGTTTATTCGTCGCCCGCGGAGAAGTCGTAGTCCATCGACTGACTGGGGCCTTGCAGGTAGTAACCCTGAATGAAGTTGACCCCGGCCTGCCACAGCGTCGCCAGCACGCTGGCGCTTTCCACGAACGGCACGATGGTCAGCTTGGCCTGGGCATGCAAGCTGCTGAGCAGCGTCTTCAGCGCTTCCTGGCTGTCAGCCGTGCTGAGATCCTGGGTGAAGGAGCCATCGACTTTGACGAAGTCGACATGCAGGTGCTTGAGCGTATTGAACGGATTCAGCGCACAGCCGAACTGGCTCAGGGCGACCTTGCAGTGCAGTTCCGCCAGGCCCTGGGTAAGCGCCTTGGCCTGTTTCAGGTAGGCGATGGCATCCGGCTCGCTGAACTGGAAAGCCAATGAATCGGACGGCAGACGCGCGGCCTTGAGCGCCACGCTGAGCCAGGGCAGCAGGGTTTGATCCTGCAGGCTGGCGGACGACAGGTGGACGAACAGGCGGGTGTTGTGGCCTCTGGCGCGATGGTCGGCGAGCAGCTTGATGGAGTTGAGGATCACCCAACGGTCGATCTTCTCGCCCAGGCCTGCATCACGAGCGGCCGCCAGGAACTGCGCCGGTGGTACTTCCTCACCTTGCGGGCTGAGCAGGCGCAGCAGCACTTCGTAATGTTCGTTGGCGTCGCCGCGCAGGCTGATGATGGGCTGGAACAGCAGGCGGAAACTGTTGTTTTCCAGCGCTTGCTGCACCATCGCCAGCAGGTTGCCACGGTTGGCAGCGGCGGCCAGCTCTTCGGCCGGGTTGAACAGTTTGACGCTGTTGCCCTCGGCGATCTCGTCGGCGCAGCGGTGAGCGCGATCCAGCACGACCTGGGCCTTGGCGGTCTTTTCGCTGAGGCCGGCCACGCCGATGGACAGGGTGGTCTGAGCGGTGCGGCCACTGATGTCGAACAGATGACCTTCGACCTTTTTCAGCAACTCCCTGAGATTGGCCTCGCACTGCTCGGGCGTACGTCCCGGCAGGAGGGCGGCGAACAGGTCGTCACCGAAGCGGGCCAGTTGCGTCTCGGCTGGAAAGTGCGCGCGCAGCAGGCCAGCCAGGTCGGTGAGCAGCAGGTCGATGCCGGCCAGGCCGATCTCGCCCTGCAGGCCGGTGTAGCGATCGACACGAATATAGGCCAGGGTAGACGGCTGGCTGGCGTTGACTGCGCGCTCTGCCGCGGCATCCATCAGCTCGAGGAAGTGCGTGCGGTTGAACAGTCCGGTGACCAGATCCTGGCTGCTGATCTCGCGCAGCTTTTCTTCCAGTTCGGCGTTCGAGGTTTCTGCGCGGATGACCACCTGGATGCAGGGTTCGCCATCGTAGGTTGCTGGCGAGAAGTTCATCTGCGCGGCGAAGCTGCTGCCGTCGGCGCGTACGCCCTGACAGTTGAGGTCGGCGTTGCCGTCCACGCTCTGGTAGTGCTTGAGGAAGTCCTTGAAGCTGCTTTGGTCGGCGCTGGCGATCAGGTCGATCATCGGCATGCCTTCCAGCTCGTCGGCATCTTCGTAGCCGAACAGCTCCAGATAGGCGCGGTTGGCGTAGATATGCATGCCATCGTGCACGTAGGTGATGGCGTCCACCGAGCTTTCCAGCAGCAACTGGCAGCGTTTTTCCGCCTCGCGCAGCGCAACTTCGGCGGCGCGGCGGGCGCGGCGCTCCTCAAGGCTGGCCAGCTCACGCTTGGCCACCAGCACCAGACGCTCGTCCTCGCCCTGCGGCAGGGCGTCCTGGGCGCCGAACAGCATGGCTTCGGTAATGGCTTCGGAGTCGTTGCCCTCCACCAGCTGGATTACCGGAATGTCCTTGGCCTGGCGGCGGATGGCGTTGATCGCTTCGCTCGGTTCGAGGTGCTCACTGCTGGGGGCGCAGATCAGCAGATCCCAGCTCTGTTTCAGGACTTCGGCGAGGTCCTCGCTGGAGGTCAGTCGGTGCACGCGCGTGGCATGGCCGGCATTGCGGAACAGGCTGACCAGGCGCTCGGCCTCGTTCTGCGAATCCTCAAGAATCAGCAGACGGATGGTTTTCTTGTCGATTGCCATAGAAGTGGGTCAATACCGCGCCGAGCGGGCGCGAAAAGGCGACGAAAGGTGGAGTTTCGGCAGCCTACAGCGACTTCCAGAGCGAGTCAAAATCTTCCTCCCCAGCCGGCTTCTGGCTTTGCGAGGCTGTGACAGGCTTCCCGGCAACGCCCTCGTCGCTGCCCACTCGATGGTATTCGAACTGGCTAAAACTGCCGGTACTGACCTGCCTGCGCGTGAGCACGGCGCGGTGCTCGTCACCTTGATTGTTGATCAGCACCTTGCTGCCCTCCTGGAACGGCAGGCGCGGTGTGATCAGGCTAGCCGGGCGCGAGATGGCGGCGATTTCCGGCAGCAGCAGGGCGCGCAGGTACTGGCTGTTCTGTTCCGCCTTGCGCACCAGTTGCAGACCGCAGGGTTGCGCGTGGGGTGCGATCAGCTCGATGCCCATCTGCGTGCCGCCGCCGCGTACCTGGCGGATCCAGCGCACGATGGCCACGCTCCAGCCCTGGCTGGGGCTGTCCTGAATGCCGAGCAGTTCGCCGGCCTGCAGCTGGCTGGGGACTTCCTTGGGCCACGACAGGCAGTAACCACCGGGGCTGTGATTGACGATGGCCAGCGGGTAGGTGGGATAACTCTCGGTATTGGTGTCGACCTGCTCCTGCTGCTCGCCCGGCGTGACCTTGGAGTACTGGATTTCCTCGAAATGGATCTCTTCGGTCGAGGTGCGCTGTGCATCGAATGCACCCGACCAGATATCAGGTTCGCCGGTCGACGGCTTGAACACGGCCGCGCCCACTTCGACAGGCCGCTTCAGTACTTCGGCGAAAGAGCGGTTGCCGGCCAGGAAGAAATGCAGGGCGGTCATGCCGATGCACAGGGTCAGGTTGCCTTGTGCCGGCGTGCGCTGGAAGGTGCGCTCGGCGATATCGCCCCAGGCCGCCGCCACATGTTGCAGCAGATCCAGACTCACGCCTTCGGGCACTGGCAGCGAGGCGCTGCTGCGCTGATCCTCGGGCAGTGCCAGATAACTCTTGAGGGCCTCGACCAGCGGTTGGGGATCGATGCCGAGCAGGTTGTGCAGCTCGCCGCTCTGGTAGAGCGACTTGTAGCGTGGCGGGCCATCGACTTGCGGGGCGAGCACGAACAGGCTGCTGGGTTGATCCCCCGACTGCAGTCGAACCAGTCCGCTCCAGGACTCCAGTGCCTCGGCCAGGCGCGCGATGCCACTCTGACGCATCTGGTTGGTGCGTGCGCAGCCCAGCAGCAGGGCGATGATGTAGGTCTGCTCCGGGCTCAGGCCCTGCACATGGCGCACCAAGGGGTCGCGTATCGCCTGGCGCTGCAGGCGTTGCTGGGTGGCGATCCGATAGAGCTGGTGCAGTTCAAGCCAAAGACCTTCAGGAACAGGGCAATACAGTTGGCTGGCGCGGATCAGCGGGGCGCACAGGCTGTGCATGGCACGCTGCAGGGCAACCGCCAGCAACTGGTCGCGATCCTTGCCGGTGCGGTCGATGATCTGGGTGATGATCAGCTTGTAGCCGATCGCCAGGTGATTCTGCAGCGCCTGGCAGAGGTTGGCGACCTTGCGCGGGCGTTCGTCGAGGACGATGGCCTGGTTGAGGAAGTGGCGCTCCAGATGCTGACAGACGAAGTAAACCTCGGGGCGCAGCAGTTCCAGCTGTTGCAGGCGATTGTCGAAGGGCGTCTGCAGTTGATTGAGTTCGACCAGGCTCTGGTAGAGCTGGCGAGCGGTTTCGCCGATGTTGGCCTTGGGCAGGGCCGAGATCCAGCGCTTGAGGTCACGCGGCGTACCGTCGCAGAAGCTCAGGCTTTGCTTGTCTGGGGTGGGAACGCGTAACGAAAGCAAATTGGAACTCTGTCTATCCATCAAACTCGGAGGCTCCGGGCCACAATAAGGCGGGCGACTTCAGGGCTGGTGACCCACTGGTTCCCGAACTCTAGCAGCATCTGGCGCCTGTGGCAGCCCATCCTGGAGATGGGGTGCCGCGGCGAATGAGCGCTTTGCATCCCGGCGAGCCTCTCGCCGGGGTGCTCGTGGTGTCATGCGTCGTTGCTGGGCGCGCCCATGAATTGCCCCATGCGTACGGTGCTGCCCGCGGTCAGTTCGCGGGCCCACTCGACCTGCTGCGGGCCGAACAGAACGATGGCCGTCGAGCCCAGCTTGAAGCGACCCATTTCGGCGCCTTTATCCAGTTCGATCGGCGCGCGTGCGGCGGCGTCGTAGCCAGTGACCTTCAGCTCGCGCTTGGGCGGGGTGATCAGGCCGGCCCAGACGGTTTCGATGCTGGCGACGATCATGGCACCCACCAGCACCACGGCCATGGGACCACGCTCGGTGTCGAACAGGCACACCACGCGCTCGTTGCGGGCGAACAGCTCGGGCACGTTTTCCGCCGTGGTCTGGTTTACCGAGAACAGCCGACCCGGCACGTAGACCATCTCCCGCAGAGTGCCGGCCAGCGGCATGTGCACGCGGTGGTAGTCCTTGGGCGAGAGGTACACGGTGGCGAACTGACCACCCATGAAAGGCGCTGCCCGTTCGGTGTCGCCACCCAGCAGCTCGACGGCGCTGAAACTGTGTCCCTTGGCCTGGAAGATGCGGCCATGCTCGATAGCGCCGAGCTGGCTGATGGCGCCGTCGGCCGGGCAGAGGATCGCCCCCGGCGTTGGGTCCAGCGGGCGTGCGCCTTCTTTCAGGGCGCGGGTGAAGAACGCATTGAAATGCTCGAAGGCTTGCAGGTCTTCGATCTGGGCTTCGCTCATGTTCACCTGGTACTGCTTGGCGAACCATTTGATCAGAGGGTTCTTCAGCCAGCCGATGCGGCATTCGGCGACGCAGCCGATCAGGCGCGACAGCAGGTGATGCGGCAGCAGGTACTGGCTGAGAATGAAGAGACGTTGTTTCATCGTGTTTCCTTGAGGTTTCAGTGCTCGATCGGGGTGTCGGGCAGGTTGCCCCATTCCGACCAGGAGCCGGCGTAGGCCTTCACTCGGGGATAGCCGAGCGCCTTGGCGACGACGTAGGTAAAGCCCGAGCGGCGGTGGGTCTGGCAGTGGGTGATCACTTCCTTGTCCGGGGTGATGCCGAGATCACGTAGAACCTCGGCGATATCGGCGCGGATGCGCAGGTCGCGCGCGGCATCCATGCCGGCGGTCCACTCGAAGTTGATGGCGCCCGGGATGTGGCCGGCACGCGCGGCGCTGACCTTCTCGCCGCGGTATTCGTCCGCGCCACGCGCGTCCCATATGGCCAGGTCGGACGCGCCGAGGCGTGCTTGCAGGTAAGCCCGCGTGGCGGTGGGCGCTTCGCTGAGGGTCAGTTGCGCGGGGGTGTCGTGCACTGCCGGCACCTGCGTAGACAGGGGGCGGTTCTCGCCCATCCAGGCGCGCAGCCCGCCGTTGAGGAAGTGATGGCGGGGGTGGCCGATCACATCCAGCAGCCAGATGAAACGCCCGGCCCAGCCACCGCCTTCATCGTCATAGACCACGTAGGTGGCGTCAGGGCGATGCCCCAGCTCGCTGAACAGCGCTTGCAGCTGTTGCAGCTCCGGCACCAGGCCGGGAGCCGGTGGTTGGCCGAATTGGGTGCGCTTGCTGTCGACCCAGCGGGCGCCCGGAATATGCCCCTCGGCATAGCGCGCGGCGCTGCTCAGGTCGACCAGGATCAGTTCTGCTGCGTCCAAGCGGGCGGCAAGATCGGCTGGTTCGATGACCAGCGGCAGCGTGGCGAAGGCGGACATGGAGCCTCCTCGATTGGAAAGCTGGGGATTGTAGCGGAAAGCCCGGATGCAGGTGCTCTCTGCCGTCAGCGCGGGCGCTTGGCAAAATGGCTCAGCGCGCGCTCGATGCACTGCACCGTCTTGGTGAAGGCCTGCAGGCTGATGTCGTTGAACGCTCGTCCGCCCTGATCGGCGGCCACCAGCATGACCACGCGGCCGTTGCTGGCAATCGAGCGCAGCAGCAGATGTTCGCTGGGGAACAGGGCTTTTAGGCTACCCGGCAGCAGTGCCGAATACTGCGCCGCATTCTCCGGGCTCAGGCGCAGTTGCCCGGGTTGGGCAAGCAGGCGCCGGAGGATCTGGCTATTGCTCGGATCCAGGCTCAGAGCCAGGGCGGCTTTATCCAGGCCAGCTATCTGCTGAACCTGCAGGCGGCTGTGCTGGCGGTCGGCGAGGAGCAGGAGCACGCGTTGCATGCCGCAGTCCTGCAGCGCGTCGCGGGCGCAGGCGGTCAGTTGCAGCACGTTGGGGAAGTCGCTCGGCTCGGCGAGCAGGCGCTTGCAGTGCTGGCGCCAGGTCTCCAGCGCCGGTGGTGTTGAGGGGCGTTCTGCGGCTTTGCTGGGTCGCAGGCGGCGCGCCGACCAGGGCCAGAGTAGCGACTGCGCCGGATGCCAGAGGGCCGGGTCATGAAGCAGGCGGGCGCTGCTGACGGCGTGCTGGTGCACTTCCTGCTGCACCTCGCTCAGTGGTATCTGCAAATACAGGCCTACCAGACGCTGCCAGCGCAGGCTGTGGTCGGTGTTCCACGCCTGGTGCGCCGACACGGCCAGGCCATTGGCCAGCAGCACGCAGTTGCCGGGATGGGTGAGCCAGTGGCGCAAGGGGACGTTGGCGTCCAGCATCTGCTGTTGGTGCAGCGGGTGTTCGTTGTCGCGCGCGATGTGCAGCGCCTTGACCAGTTGCCGCCGGTCGCGCGCCAGCAACTGATAGCTGCGCACGATCCATTCCGGTAGGCGCCAGCGTTCGGCCAGCTTCAGGCACAGTTGAATCAGGGGCACGCCGAGAAGCTCGCGCTCGACCTTGGCCGGTGCTTCGCCCTTGACCAGTACGCGCTGTTCCCAGGTTTCGAATAGATGCGGGTATTTGCCGAGCAGTGGCCACAAGGGTGCAAGAAACAGCAGGCTGCAACCATGCAGTTCACTCCAGAGCCGCGCCAGGCGTGAGCCGAACAGGCCGCGTGCCTGCTGGCTGGCATGGCGGCTGATCAGCAGGATCTGCCGCAGCGCTAGGGGAATCTCTGCCTCGGGGAGCGCCGGTGTCTGCGCCAGCAGGGCTTCACAGCGTTTCAGGCCCAGGCGTGCCAGCGCGATCTCCAGGCTGTCCGCGGGTTCGCTCAGGCTGCTGGAGGACTGATTGGCCTCGCGCAGCACTTGCAGGGCGAAGGTGGGGCAGAGTTCGATCTGGTCGGCGATGTCGCGCCAGTTCTTGCGCCCGTCGCTGAGCGTACGACGCAGGCGAGTGTGCTGTTCCTGCTCGATTGGCAGGCACAGTTGGCCCAGCTGTTGCAACCAGGCATCGAGACTGCGTGGCATGGGCGTGGTGATCGGCATGGTGAAGTTGAGCCAAACTGGCTTTTGACCTTAACTGGCTATAGTCTGGCGTATAAGTTCCGATAATTAGAAGAGCTGTTTTTAATAACCCGTTTTCCTGGCTCTACAAGCGTTCCTTTATGGCAAAAATCATAGGCATCATCGTCGTTTTCGGCTGCGTATTCGGCGGGTTCATATTGTCTGGTGGTCAGTTGATGGCCCTGGTGCATCCCTTCGAGGTCATGATCATCGGCGGTGCGGCGTTGGGTGCGTTCCTGCAGTCCAACCCGGGCAGCATGTTCATGCTGGTGTTCAAGAAGTCGCTGAGCATGTTCGGCACGCGCTTCACCCACACCTACTACCTCGAGGTGCTCAAGCTGCTCTACGAGATCCTCAACAAGAGCCGGCGCGAAGGCATGATGGCCATCGAGGCCGACGTCGAGGATCCCAACGCCAGCCCGATCTTCAGCAAATACCCCGGTGTGCTCAAGGATGCGCGGATGACCGCGTTCATCTGCGACTACCTGCGCATCATGTCGTCCGGCAACATGGCGCCGCATGAGCTGGAGGGCCTGTTCGACATGGAGCTGGCCAGCCTCAAGGAAGAACTGGAGCACCCGGCTCATGCGGTGGCCAAGGTCGCTGACGGTATGCCGGCGATGGGGATCGTGGCAGCGGTACTGGGTATCGTGATCACCATGTCGATCCTGGCCGAGGCGGACAACGCGCAGATCGGTGAAAAGGTCGGTACCGCGCTGGTCGGTACCTTCCTCGGCATTCTCGCGTCCTACGGCTTCTTCGGCCCGCTGTCGGCGGCGCTGGAACATGACGCCAAGGAAGAGGTGAACCTCTACGAAGCGATCAAGGCCAGCCTGGTGGCTTCGGCGTCGGGCATGCCGCCGAGCCTGGCGGTGGAGTTCGGTCGCAAGGTGCTGTACCCGGCGCATCGTCCGAGCTTCAGCGAGCTCGAACAGGCCATGCGCGGCAGCTAAGCGATGGAAAACAACCAACCCATCATCGTCAAACGGGTCAAGAAGACCGCGGGCGGGCACCATGGCGGTGCCTGGAAGATCGCCTTCGCCGACTTCGCCACGGCCATGATGGCGTTCTTTCTGGTGATGTGGCTGATGTCTTCGGCCACGCCGGAGCAGAAGCGCGCGATCTCCGGCTACTTCCAGGATCCGATCGGCTTCACCGAAAGCGCCAGCCCCTACGCCATCGATCTGGGAGGCACGCCGACTCCAGCACCGGAGCGCACGCTCAACCCGGACATCTCCGAAACGCCGGAAAGTCAGCCGGACGAGACGGCAGTGAGTGCCGATCAGGTCGAGACCTTGGCTGACAAGATGGAGCGCGAGCGTCTGGAGCTTTTGCTGCAGGAACTGCAGAACAAGGTCGAGGAAAATCCGGAGCTGCAGCGCTTCAAGGATCAGATCCTGTTCGAGATCACCCAGGATGGCTTGCGCATTCAGATCATGGATGCGGCGAACCGGCCGATGTTCGCCCTCGGCAGTGCCGAGCTGCAGCCCTACTTCGAAGACATCCTGCTGGCCATGGCCGATACCATCAAGGCAGTGCCGAACAAGATCAGCGTCAGCGGCCATACCGACGCCAAGCCGTTTTCCGGGCGCGGAGATTTCGGCAACTGGGAGCTATCGGCCAACCGTGCCAATGCTGCGCGGCGTACGCTGGTCGCCGGTGGCTACCCGGACGAGCAGGTGGCGCGCGTGGTGGGTTATGCCTCGTCGGCGTTGTTCGACCGCGAAGATCCGCTCAATCCGGTCAACCGCCGTATCGATATCGTCGTGCTGACCAAGCGTGCCCAGCGCGACATCGAAGGTGAGCAGGGCGGTGACACACCGCCCGCCGAGGGTGGTGCGGCACCAGCTGCACCCGCTGGCGCGGACGGCGCCACGCCGGCCAGTGGCGCGCCGGATGCTGACGCCTTGCCGGCGGATCAGTTGCGCCAGCGGCTGAATATCTTCGAGAGCAGCAAGAGCCCGCTCGACCAGCTTAATCGTCAGTAATCGTCTTCGGGCAGGCTGGCGATGATGTGCCGGTAGCTGGCCATGCGCTGCGGCTGAACGCGGCCGTCCTCCAGTGCCTGCAACAGCGCACAGCCGGGTTCGCGGTCATGCTTGCAGTCGCGGAAGCGACAGCGGCCGAGCAGGTCGTGGAATTCGATGAAGCCGGCCTCCACGTCATCACGGCTGACATGGCCGAGGCCGAACTCGCGGATGCCGGGGGAGTCGATCAACTGACCGCCGCCGGGGAAGTGGAACAAACGGGCCGTTGTGGTGGTGTGAGTGCCCTTGCCGGTCAGTTCCGACAGTGCGCCGACGCGGGTGTCGACGCCTGGTAGCAGGCCGTTGACCAGCGACGACTTGCCCACGCCGGACTGGCCGACGAAGACGCTGACGTGGCCGTCCAGGCGTTTCTTCAGTTGCTCCATGCCGTCGCCCTGGTGGGCCGATACTTCCAGTAGCGTATAGCCGAGCTGGCGATAGACGCCGAGCAGGGCATTGAGCGCCTGGCTGTTGCCGGCATCGATCAGGTCGGCCTTGTTCAGCAGCAGCAGCGGTTCGATACCGGCGTGCTCGGCAGCGACCAGGTAGCGGTCGATCAGATTGGCGTGCGGCTCGGGCAGTGGCGCGAAGACGATGACGATCTGGTCGACGTTGGCGGCCACCGGTTTCAGTTGGCCGCGCATGTCCGGGCGGCACAGCTCGGTGTTGCGCGGCAGTTGCGCGACGATCACGCCATCGCCCTGATTGCCTGCGCGCCAGACCACCTGATCGCCGGTCACCAGTGCCGGCAGGTTGGCGCGCAGGTGGCAGCGAAACACCTGGCCGATGCTTTCGCCCTGCAGCGCCTCGACCTCCACCTGAACGCCAAAGTGAGCGATCACCAGGCCGGTTTGCTCCGGGCCCAGGTCGCCACCTTCCAGTGCCTCGACGGCCCGCGATTCGCGTTTGGCGGCGCGGGCAGCGCGCTCGCCCTGGATCTTTTCGATGCGCCAGCTCTGGCGGCGGTTGAGTTGGCGTTTGGCCATGGAGCATCCGGGTGGTGGAGTGTCTGTCGCGGCGAGTTTAGCATGGCGGCTCGCTGCCCATTCGCTCTCCTCCCGCCTGGACTGCACCATGCACAACGACGCACATTCAGCCTTCATTCGCTTACCGCTGTTGCGCGCGCTGCTGGCGCAGGGCATTGCGCTCGCGCTGGTGGTGGTGACGGTCTATCTGCTGGCGCTGCTGCCGTGGCGACTGTCGCTGTTCTCGGTGGCCTTGCTGCAGGGGGCGCTGGCAGCGCTGATCGGCTGGCGCCTGGGGCTGTCGCGCTGGTGGTCATGGATCAACTTCGCCTTCCTGCCGGCGCTGTTCGTGGCGCAGCAGGTCGGGTTGCCGGGCTGGGTCTACCTGCTGGGCTTCGTCGTGTTGCTGCTGGTCAACTGGAACAGCCTGCGCGAGCAGGTGCCGCTGTATCTGACGGGGCGTCGCGCGCAACAGCAACTGCAGTTGTTCTTGAGCGAATGCGAGCCGCCGCTGCGTTTCGTCGACCTGGGGTGTGGCACCGCCGGCACCTTGCTGGCGCTGGCGCGACGCTTTCCGCGCGGGCAGTTCGTCGGGGTGGAGACCGCGCCGCTGGTATTTCTCTGCGCATGGCTGCGTTGTCTGCTGCAGGACAACTGCCAGATTCGCTACGTCAGCCTTTGGCAGGTGGATCTGGCGGCATTCGATGTCGTTTATTGCTTTCTCTCGCCGGTGCCCATGCCGCGCCTGTGGGCCAAGGCGCAAGCCGAGATGCAGCCTGGGAGCTGGCTGATCAGCAACAGCTTCGAAATTCCCGGTGTGCCGACTGATCGTGCACTCGCCATCAACGAAGGGCGGCAGACTCAGTTGCTGTTGTGGCAGATGAAGGGGGTGGATATCCGCTAGACTGGGCGCCTGAGCCAAGGAGCCTCCCATCATGCAGAACCCCAACAACCTGATCTGGATCGACCTGGAAATGACCGGCCTGGAGCCGGAGCGCGACGTGATCATCGAAATGGCCACCATCGTCACCGACAGTGAGCTGAATGTGCTGGCCGAAGGCCCGGTGATCGCCGTCCACCAGAGCGACGAAACCCTGGCCGGCATGGACGAGTGGAACACCCGTACCCATGGCCAGAGCGGCCTGACCCAGCGTGTGCGCGAAAGCCGCATCGACACCGCGGCGGCCGAAGCGCAGACCATCGCCTTCCTCGAGCAGTGGGTGCCGAAAGGCAAGTCGCCGATCTGCGGCAACAGCATCGGCCAGGATCGACGCTTCCTCTACAAGTACATGCCGGCGCTGGAAGCCTACTTCCACTACCGCTACCTGGACGTGTCGACACTGAAGATTCTCGCCGGCATGTGGGCGCCCGAGGTCAAGGACAGCTTCCAGAAAACCGCCACCCACCAGGCGCTGGACGATATCCGTGAGTCCATCGCCGAGCTGCGGCATTACCGCCAGCACTTCCTCAAGGTGTGAATGAGCGAGCCCGGCGTGTCATGCGTGCCGGGCTATAAGGCCTCTACTTGCTGCTGATTTTCTCATGCTGGTTGAGCGCCCACTGCACATGCTCGCGCACCAGCTCCGAGGGATGCTCGCGGCGCGCCTTGAGCGCTTCCAGCACCACAATGGTCGAGGGTGCATTGCCCAGGCCGACCGCCAGGTTACGCAGCCAGCGCTCGTAGCCGGCGCGGCGCAGTGGCGAGCCCTCGGTGCGGCTGAGGAACTCATCTTCCGTCCATAGAAACAGCTCGGCCAGGCCTGCATTGTCCAGGCCGTGGCGCGGCTGGAAGTCGTCCTGTTCGGTCGGTCGGGCGAACCGGTTCCACGGGCAGACGATCTGGCAGTCGTCGCAGCCGAACACGCGATTGCCGATGGGCGCACGCAACTCCTCTGGGATCGGGCCTTTCAGTTCGATGGTCAGGTAGGAGATGCAGCGCCGTGCGTCCAGGCGATAAGGCCCGGCGAAGGCGTCGGTCGGGCAGATATCCAGGCAGGCACTGCAGCGCCCGCAATGCTCGCTGCCGTGGGCGGCGTCCACTGGTAGCGGCAGGTCGACGAACAGCTCGCCGAGAAAGAACCAGCTACCGGCCTTGCGGTTGAGTACCAGGGTGTTCTTGCCGATCCAGCCGAGCCCGGCCTTCTCCGCGATGGCCTTTTCCAGCACTGGCGCGCTATCGACGAAGGCGCGATAACCGAACGGGCCGATGGCCTGCTGAATGCGCTCGGCCAGTTGCTGCAGGCGCTTGCGGATCAGCTTGTGATAGTCGCGGCCCAGGGCATAGCGGGAAATATAGGCCTGCTCGGGTTGGGTCAGGCGCTGGCTCATCTGCGTGTCGCCGGGCAGATAGTCCATGCGCAGTGACACCACGCGCAGGGTGCCTGGCACTAGTTCGTCCGGGCGCGAACGCTTGCTGCCGTGGGCCGCCATGTAGTCCATCTCGCCCTGGAAGCCGGCGTCCAGCCAGCGCTGCAGGTGCGCTTCGTGCTCACCCAACTGCACATCGGCGATGCCGACCTGCTGGAAGCCCAGCTCGCGTCCCCAGTCCTTGATGGACTGTGCCAGGGTATCGAGGTCGAGGTTGGATAAGGACATGGGGCGGGCGCGGACGGTGGAGGTGCGTATAATTCTGCCAGACATCCGCCGCGAGCGAGCCATGCATCCGCAATCCACGTCCTTACCTTGCAGCCTGCACAGTGCCGAACAGGTACGTCAGCTCGATGCTCAGTTGATCGCCGCCGGCACGCCCGGCTTCGAATTGATGACCCGTGCCGCCCATGCTGCCTGGCGTGCGCTACGCAGGCGCTGGCCCGACGCGGGTGAGGTCACCGTGTTCGCCGGATGCGGCAATAACGCGGGTGATGGTTACCTGATCGCCGCGCTGGCGCAGCGTGCCGGCTGGCGTGTGCGTGTGTTGGCTGTCGGCGATCCTGCTCGGCTGGCTGGCGACGCTGCGCTGGCGCGTGATGAGGCCGTGGCGGCGGGCGTGCAGGTGCTGTCCTGGCGGGCCGATCTGCCTCAGGCGGGTGTTGTGGTCGACGCGTTGCTGGGCACTGGCCTCAGTGGTGTCGTGCGTGAGCCTTATGCCGCAGCCATCGCCGCCATCAACGCCAGTGGCCTGCCTGTGCTGGCGGTAGACATTCCATCCGGCCTGCATGCCGATACCGGTGCCGTGCTCGGCAGCGTGGTGCGCGCGCAACTGACGGTGACCTTCATTGCTTTGAAGATCGGCCTGCTGACGGGCGAAGGGCCAGCCTGCACCGGTACGTTGCAATTCGATGATCTGCAGGGTGAACCCGATTTGCTGGCACAGGCGCCGAGTGTGGCGCAGCGATTGGACGTTGGCGTGTTGCCGCGTCTGGCGCCGCGCTCGCCTACCACGCACAAGGGCCAGTGCGGCCATGTGCTGGTGGTTGCAGGCGACTTGGGGATGGGCGGCGCGGGGCTGCTCAGCGCGGAAAGTGCGCTGCGTGCCGGTGCCGGCCTGGTGTCATTGGCGACACGCAGCGAGCATGTTGCGGCGGCCCTGGTTCGCCGGCCGGAAGTCATGACCCAGGGCATGCTCTCCGCCAATCAGTTGCTGCCGTTGGCGCAGCGCGCCGATGTCGGCGTGGTTGGGCCCGGCCTGGGGCAGGGCGCTTGGAGCCTCGGCCTGCTGTCGGTGATGGCCGCCACCGAGATGCCGCAGGTGTGGGACGCTGACGCGCTCAATCTGCTGGCCGCCGGGCGTTGTCGCGCCCCGGTGCTCGGGGTGATCACGCCGCATCCGGGGGAGGCGGCACGTCTGCTGGGGATCTCTACCGCCGAGGTGCAGTCCGACCGTCCAGACGCCGCCCGCCAATTGGCCGCACGTTATGGCCTGGTTGTCGTGCTCAAGGGCGCCGGCAGCCTCATTGCCGCGCCTGATGGTCGCCTGGCGCTCTGTGATCGCGGGCATCCCGCCATGGCCGGAGCCGGGCTGGGCGATGTGCTGGCCGGTCTGGTCGGTGCGTTGCTGGCGCAAGGCATGCAGCCTTTTGAGGCCGCGTGCCTGGCCGTATGGCTGCATGCCGGCGCCGGTGAGCAACTGGGCGCACAGGGGCGCGGTCTGGCAGCGGCTGATCTGCCGACAACCATTCGTCTATTACTGGAGGAGTTCTGTCCTTGTCTGAATTGAGGCTGCAGGCCGCCGACGAGGCGTCCATGCTGGAGCTGGGAGCGCGCCTGGCCGAGGTCAGTGGTGGCGTCGGTATCATCTACCTGCACGGTGATCTCGGCGCCGGCAAGACCACGCTGTCACGCGGCATTCTGCGCGGCCTGGGGCATGCCGGGGCGGTCAAGAGCCCGACCTTCACCCTGGTGGAACCCTACGAGATCGGCGATGTGCGAGCCTTTCACTTCGACCTGTATCGCCTGGTCGATCCGGAGGAACTGGAGTTTCTCGGCATTCGCGATTACTTCGAAGGCGATGCCTTGTGCCTGATCGAGTGGCCCCAGCGTGGTGCGGGCGTTTTGCCAAAGCCGGACATGGACATTACCATTAGCCCCCAAGCGAGCGGCCGCTCGCTATTGCTGCAAGGGCATGGGGCACGCGGGGATGCCTGGTGCAACGCGCTGGCCAGCAAGATATAGAGAAGATTCGATGGGGTTGGTTATGCGCATA
Source organism: Pseudomonas sp. FG29 (assembly GCF_057809355.1). Taxonomy (NCBI): domain Bacteria; kingdom Pseudomonadati; phylum Pseudomonadota; class Gammaproteobacteria; order Pseudomonadales; family Pseudomonadaceae; genus Pseudomonas; species Pseudomonas sp. FG29. The sequence continues at coordinate 182,504 of NZ_JBMDJU010000004.1, forward strand.
GGCGCGCTGGTTACCGCTGTGATGCTGTTGTGGGCGGCCCTGGCTGCCGAGGCGTTGGCTGCTTCCGATGTGCGCAGCGTGCGTCTGTGGCGCGCGCCGGACAACACCCGCCTGGTGTTCGACCTGTCCGGCCCGGTTCAGCACAGTGTGTTCACGCTCGCCGCGCCGGATCGCATCGTCATCGATATCTCCGGAGCCAAGCTGGCGACCAACCTCGAACAGCTTTCGCTTGCCAATACCCCGATCACCAGCATCCGCTCGGCGCAACGTGATGCAGATAACCTGCGCGTGGTGATCGATCTTTCCGCCGCGGTCACGCCGAAAAGCTTCTCCCTGGCGCCGAATCAGCAATATGGCAATCGCCTGGTCGTCGATCTGTTCGATCAGCCCAGTGCGGCAGCATCGGCTACGCAGCCTCCGACCCCGGTGGCCAGCGAGCCGCCACTGCCGGTGACCCCGACCCAGGCACCGCCAAAACTCACCCCTGTGCCCAGTGGCAAGCGTGACATCGTCATCGCCATCGATGCCGGACACGGCGGTGAGGATCCGGGCGCGCTGGCCCCGGTCAAGGGGCAATACGAGAAGAACGTGACCCTGGCCATCGCCAAGGAACTGCAGCGGCAGATCAATGCTGAGAAGGGTTTCCGGGGTGAGTTGGTGCGCACCGGGGACTATTTCATCCCGCTGCGCAAACGCACCGAGATCGCCCGCAAGAAGGGCGCTGACCTGTTCGTCTCCATCCATGCCGATGCCGCGCCGCGTTCGTCCGCGTTCGGCGCCTCGGTGTATGCGTTGTCCGAGCGCGGTGCCACTTCGGAAACCGCGCGCTGGCTGGCCGACGCCGAAAACCAGTCTGACCTGATCGGCGGCGCGGGCAACGTCAGCCTCGATGACAAGGACAAGATGCTTGCCGGGGTGCTGCTGGATCTGTCCATGACCGCGTCGCTGACATCCAGCTTGAACGTCGGCCAGAAAGTTCTGAACAACGTCGGCCGCGTCACGCCGCTGCACAAACGGCGTGTCGAGCAGGCGGGCTTCATGGTGCTCAAGTCGCCTGATATTCCCTCGATCCTGGTGGAAACCGGCTTTATTTCCAACCCTAATGAAGCCAAGAAGCTGCACAGCTCCGGTCACCAGCAGGCGCTGGCGCGTTCCATCACCAGCGGGGTCAAGCAGTTCTTCCACGAGAATCCACCACCAGGAACGTACGTCGCCTGGCTGCGTGACGAGGGCAAGCTGGCCATCGGCCCGCGCGAGCATCGGGTGTCGTCCGGTGAAAGCCTGGCGCTGATCGCTCAGCGTTATCAGGTCAGCTTGTCGGCCCTGCGCAGCGCCAACAACCTCAATAGTGACGTGATCAAGGTCGGCCAGACCCTGCAGATTCCTGCCACTGCGCTGGCTGCTCAATGATGGGTGAACCAAGTCGCATCCACCTGCTGACCCCGCGCCTGGCCAACCAGATTGCCGCCGGTGAGGTCGTCGAACGCCCGGCCTCGGTCGCCAAGGAGTTACTGGAAAACAGCCTGGACTCAGGTGCCCGGCGTATCGACGTCGAAGTCGAGCAGGGTGGCGTCAAGCTGCTCAAGGTGCGTGACGATGGCAGTGGCATTGCCCCGGATGACCTGCCGCTGGCGCTGGCGCGTCATGCCACCAGCAAGATCCGCGAACTGGAAGACCTCGAGGCCGTGCTCAGCATGGGCTTTCGTGGTGAGGCGCTGGCTTCGATCAGCTCGGTGTCACGCCTGACCCTGACCTCCCGCACGGCCGATGCCGAGCAGGCCTGGCAGGTCGAGACCGAAGGACGCGACATGGAGCCGCGTGTGCAGCCCGCGGCGCATCCGGTCGGCACCTCGGTGGAAGTGCGAGACCTGTTCTTCAATACCCCGGCGCGGCGCAAGTTCCTGCGCGCCGAGAAAACCGAATTCGATCACCTGCAGGAAGTGATCAAGCGCCTGGCCCTGGCGCGTTTCGATGTGGCCTTCCATTTGCGCCACAACGGCAAGACCGTGTTCGCTCTGCATGAGGCGGGTGATGAAATGACCCGCGCGCGGCGTGTGGCTTCGGTCTGCGGCCCGGCCTTTCTCGAACAGGCGTTGCCCATCGAGATCGAACGTGGCGGCCTGCGTTTGTGGGGCTGGGTCGGGTTGCCGACCTTCTCACGCAGCCAGGCGGATTTGCAGTATTTCTATGTCAACGGCCGCATGGTGCGCGACAAGCTGGTCGCCCATGCCGTGCGTCAGGCCTATCGCGACGTGCTGTTCAACGGTCGGCACCCGACCTTCGTGCTCTTTCTCGAGATCGACCCGAGCACGGTCGACGTCAACGTGCACCCGACCAAGCATGAGGTGCGTTTTCGCGATAGCCGCATGGTGCACGACTTCCTCTACGGCACCTTGCACCGAGCGCTGGCTGATGTGCGTCCTGACGATCAGGTTGCGGCGCCGGCTGCCGTGGCGCCGGTGGTGCGTGCAACCGGTGCGGCGGCGGGTGAGTTCGGCCCTCAGGGTGAAATGGGGCTCGCAGCCAGCGTGCTGGAGGCTCCGGTGGCCAACCCTCAGCCGGCTTGGCGAGGTGCTGGTGCGGGTTATCAGGCCTCTGTCAGCAATTCAGGTGTGCCGGCTGCCGAGGCGCAGGCGGCTTATCGGGATTATTACGCGCCCCTGCCTACGGCGCCGATGCAGGCCTTGCCGCAGGAGCAGGGCGACATACCGCCGCTGGGGTATGCGGTGGCGCAGCTCAAGGGTGTCTACATCTTGTCCGAGAACGCCCAGGGCATGGTCGTGGTGGACATGCACGCCGCGCATGAGCGCATCACCTATGAGCGCCTCAAGCAGGCCATGGCCAGCGAAGGATTGCGCGGCCAGCCGCTGCTGGTGCCGGAGTCGATTGCCTTGAGTCAGCGTGAGGCCGATTGTGCCGAGGAACACGCCGATTGGTTCCAGCGCCTTGGCTTCGAGCTGCAGCGTCTGGGTGAGGAAAGCCTGGCGATTCGTCAGATTCCGGCGTTGCTCAAGCAGGCACAGGCCACCCAACTGGTGCGCGATGTGCTTGCCGACCTGCTCGAATACGGCACCAGTGACCGCATCCAGGCCCACCTCAACGAGTTGCTGGCGACCATGGCCTGTCACGGTGCCGTGCGTGCCAATCGGCGGCTGACCCTGCCGGAAATGAACGCACTGCTGCGCGACATGGAACAGACCGAGCGTAGCGGCCAGTGCAACCACGGGCGCCCGACCTGGACGCAGCTGAGCATGGATCAGCTCGACAAATTGTTCATGCGCGGCCAGTAATTGAACTACTGAGGCCCTGTCGTCAGGGCTTCTTCCTTTTCGTGTTTCGAGTCATGCCGATGTCTTCCCTTCCTCCCGCAATCTTTCTGATGGGGCCGACCGCCGCCGGCAAGACCGATCTGGCCCTGGAGCTTGCGCGCGTGCTGCCGTGCGACCTGATCAGCGTCGACTCAGCGTTGGTCTATAGAGGCATGGACATCGGCACGGCCAAACCGGACAAGGCCGTGCTTGCCGAGTTTCCTCACGCTCTGATCGATATTCGCGACCCGTCTGAAAGTTACTCGGCAGCAGATTTCCGTGCCGATGCTCTGGTGGCGATGGCGCAAAGTACCGCCCGTGGCCGCATCCCGCTGCTGGTTGGCGGCACCATGCTCTATTACAAGGCCTTGCTCGAGGGGTTGGCCGACATGCCCAGCGCCGATCCGGCCGTGCGTGCCGAACTGGAGTCGCGCGCTGCGGTGGAGGGCTGGGATGCGCTGCATCGCGAGCTGGCTGAGGTCGATCCCGAGTCGGCGGCGCGTATTCATCCCAATGATCCGCAGCGTCTGGTGCGGGCGTTGGAGGTGTATCGCGTCAGCGGCCTGAGCATGAGCGAGCATCGTCGCCGGCAGCAAGCTGGAAACCCCGACTCAGACACGCTCGGTTCAGGACAATTGCCCTATACTGTTGCGCAGCTTGCTATCGCTCCGGTCGAACGGCAGATTCTGCATTCACGTATCGCGCAACGTTTTCACGCGATGCTGGAACAGGGCTTCATCGAAGAGGTCGAAACCTTGCGCAAGCGAAGTGACTTGCACGCGGGATTGCCGTCTATACGAGCGGTGGGCTATCGCCAGGTCTGGGAGTATCTGGATGGCGGGCTGTCCCGGGCAGAAATGACCGAGCGCGGCATCATCGCGACGCGTCAGTTGGCCAAGCGTCAATTCACCTGGTTGCGTGGCTGGGGCGATCTGCAGTGGCTGGACAGCCTGGCCTGCGACAATCTGCCTCGCGCCTTGAAATACCTGGCGAGCGTCTCCATATTGGAATGAGACCTTGCCGCTTGCCGTCTATCCTAGAAGATGGGCGACCTGAAGCCATTGTTCACCTACTAAAACTATTGAAATTTGATCCTCGAAAGGAGTGCGGCACATGTCAAAAGGGCATTCGCTACAAGACCCTTACCTCAATACCCTGCGTAAGGAACGCGTCCCGGTTTCCATCTATCTGGTCAACGGCATCAAGCTGCAGGGCCAGATCGAATCTTTCGACCAGTTTGTCATTCTGCTGAAGAACACCGTCAGCCAGATGGTCTACAAACATGCCATTTCCACCGTCGTGCCGAGCCGTCCGGTTCGTCTGCCCAGCGCAGGTGATTCCGAGCAGGGCGAGGGTGATCTGGGTAACGCCTGATTAGGGGGCTGCATTGTTCTTCGAACGTCATGAAGGCGGTGAACGGGCCATTCTGGTGCATCTGGAGGGCCAGGACTCCGAGGCGAGCGAAGATCCCCAGGAGTTTCAGGAACTGGCCATGTCGGCAGGTGCTGACATGGCCGCTTTCTTCAGTGTCCCCAGCACTCGACTGACTGCCAAATACCTCATCGGTAGCGGCAAGGTCGAAGAGCTGCGCGATCAGGTCAAGGCCCTCGAGGCTGATCTGGTCATCTTCAATCACACCCTTACGCCCAGTCAGGAACGCAACCTCGAACGCGCTTTCGAGTGTCGTGTGCTCGATCGCACCGGGTTGATTCTCGATATCTTCGCCCAGCGTGCGCGTACCCACGAAGGCAAACTGCAGGTGGAGCTGGCTCAGCTCGACCACATGAGCACGCGCCTGGTACGTGGCTGGACTCACCTCGAGCGGCAGAAGGGCGGTATTGGTCTGCGTGGCCCGGGTGAAACCCAGCTGGAGACCGACCGTCGGCTGTTGCGCGTGCGTATTCGCCAGATCAAGCAGAAGCTGGAAAAGGTGCGCAGCCAGCGTGAGCAGGCGCGTCGCGGGCGCAAGCGTGCGGACATTCCATCGGTTTCGCTGGTGGGTTACACCAACGCCGGCAAGTCCACGCTGTTCAATGCCCTGACCACTTCTGAGGTGTACGCGGCCGACCAGTTGTTCGCCACGCTCGACCCGACCTTGCGTCGCCTCGAGCTGGATGATCTCGGGCCGATCGTTCTGGCCGATACCGTGGGCTTCATTCGTCACTTGCCGCACAAGCTGGTCGAGGCCTTCCGCGCTACGCTGGAAGAGTCGAGCAATTCCGACCTGCTGTTGCACGTGATCGATGCCCATGAGCCCGAGCGCATGGCGCAGATCGAACAGGTGCAGAACGTCCTGCAGGAAATCGGCGCTCATGAGCTGCCGATGCTCGAGGTATACAACAAGCTGGATTTGTTGGAAGGTGTCGAGCCACAGATCCAGCGTGATGGTGACGGCAAGCCGGTGCGTGTCTGGCTGTCGGCGCGTGAAGGGCGTGGGTTGGACTTGCTGCGACAGGCAGTGGCAGAGCTGCTCGGTGACGATCTGTTCGTCGGTACCTTGCAGTTGCCGCAACGACTCGGGCGCCTGCGAGCGCAGTTCTTCGCTCTCGGAGCGGTGCAGAACGAAGGGCATGATGAACAGGGGCAGAGTCTGTTGTCGGTAAGGCTGCCGAGGGTTGAGCTCAATCGTCTGGTCAGTCGTGAAGGTCTGGAGCCACAGGCGTTCATCGAGCAACATACTTTGCAATAAAGCCTGGGACGCTTGCTTTGCTGTCGATACAGGGCTTTGGGTAGCATTGGCCGGCGCGCCGTGGGCGCGCCTTCGCTTTATCAGTACGGAGAACGCTATGGCTTGGAATGAGCCGGGTGGAAACTCGAACAATCAAGACCCTTGGGGCGGCCGCAAAAAAGGCGGTGGTCGGCAGGGCCCGCCAGACCTCGACGAAGCGTTCCGCAAGTTGCAAGAGAGCCTCAATGGCTTGTTCGGCGGTGGCAAGAAGCAGAACGACGGCGACTCCGGTCGCAGTGGCGGCGGTGGCTTCGGCCTGCTGCTGGTCGGCCTCGGCCTGCTGGCCGTGATCTGGCTGTACAGCGCCATCTATGTCGTCGACGAGCAGGAGCAGGCCGTGGTGCTGCGCTTCGGCAAGTACCATGAGACTGTCGGCCCGGGCCTGAACATCTACTTCCCGCCGTTCGATCGCAAGTATCAGGAGAACGTCACCCGCGAGCGTGCCTACAGCAAGCAGGGGGCGATGCTCACCGAGGACGAGAACATCATCGAGGTGCCGCTGACGGTGCAGTACCGCATCAGCAATCTGAAGGATTTCGTCCTCAACGTTGATCAGCCCGAGGTCAGCCTGCAGCACGCTACCGACAGTGCCGTGCGTCACGTGGTTGGTTCCACCGAGATGGATCAGGTGCTCACCGAAGGTCGTGAGCTGATGGCCAGCGAGGTGCGTGAGCGCCTGCAGCGCTTCCTCGACAACTACGCCACGGGTATCACCGTCACTCAGGTCAACATCCAGAGTGCTGCTGCGCCGCGTGAAGTGCAGGAAGCCTTCGACGACGTGATTCGTGCGCGTGAAGACGAGCAGCGTGAGAAGAACCAGGCTGAATCCTATGCCAACGGTGTGATTCCAGAGGCGCGCGGCCAGGCGCAGCGCATGCTGGAAGAGGCCAACGGTTATCGTGATGAGGTCATTGCCCGTGCTCAGGGTGAGGCTGACCGCTTCACCAAGCTGGTGACCGAGTACCGCAAGGCACCCGAGGTCACTCGCGAGCGCCTGTACCTCGACACCATGCAGGAGCTGATGAGCAACACCAGCAAGGTGCTGGTCACCGGCGACAAGGGGCAGAACAACCTGCTCTACCTGCCGCTGGACAAGATGATCGACAGCCGTGCCGGTTCCTCCAGCGCCAGCCAGGCGGGTGGCACTGGCAACATGGCCCGCGATCCAGCCGTACCTGCGAGCAGCGATCTGTCCCAACGTAACCTGCGTAGCCGGGAGAGCCGTTGATGAGCAACAAGTCCCTGATCGGCCTGATCGTGGCCGTGGTTCTGGCCCTGGTGGCATGGAACAGTTTCTACATCGTGGCGCAGACCGAGCGTGCGGTATTGCTGCAGTTCGGCCGTGTGGTCAATCCTGACGTGCAACCGGGTCTTCATATGAAGATCCCTTACGTCAACCAGGTGCGTATCTTCGATGGTCGCCTGCTGACGCTGGACTCGACGTCCTCGCGCTTCCTCACCCTGGAGAAGAAGGCGCTGATGGTCGATGCCTATGCCAAGTGGCGAGTGAAGGATGCCGAGCGTTTCTACCAGGCAACCTCCGGTATGAAGCAAGTGGCTGACGAGCGCCTGGCGCGTCGTCTCGAGGCATCGCTGCGTGACCAGTTCGGTAAGCGCACCCTGCACGAGTCGGTGTCGGGTGAGCGTGATGCACTGATGTCGGACGTGACCGCAACCCTCAATCGTGCTGCCGAGCGTGAGCTGGGTATCGAGGTGGTGGATGTGCGGGTCAAGGCCATCGATCTGCCGCGCGAGGTCAATCGCAGTGTGTTCGAGCGCATGAGCACCGAGCGTGAGCGTGAGGCGCGTGAGCACCGTGCCAAGGGCCGTGAGCTGGCCGAGGGTATCCGTGCCGATGCTGACCGTCAGCGCCGTGTTCTGATCGCCGAGGCTTATCGCCAGTCCGAAGAGTTGCGCGGTGATGGTGACGCCCAGGCGGCTGCTATCTATGCCAAGGCCTATGGTCAGGATCAGGAGTTCTATGGCTTCTATCGCAGCCTGAAAGCCTACCGCGAGAGCTTCGCCGACAAGCGTGACGTGCTGGTGCTCGACCCGAGCAGCGACTTCTTCCGTTATCTGGAGAAGTCCAAGCCCTGAGCTCGTCTAGACAGCGACAAGTGACGCCTGGTGTTCACTTGTCGCTTCAAGCTTGTGGCCTGAATGTTTTAGCGTGGTATCATGCGGCAGCCGGGAAAATCCCGGCTTTTTTGCGTCTGTGGGAATCATGTGGCAGGAACTCGGCATCGCACTGTGTCTGGTACTGGTGCTGGAAGGCATCCTGCCCTTCCTCTATCCGCGCCAATGGCGTGGAGCGGTTGTATTGGCAGCTCGCCTGCCCGACCGCCGACTGCGCCTGATGGGGCTGACCAGCATGTTGCTGGGAACAGCGCTCCTTTATTTGCTTCACTGAAGGCTTGTGCCGCCCGGATCGAGAGGGGAATGGCGAAATGGCAACGGTAGACCGCTGGCTGCTGCCAGATGGCATCGAAGAAGTACTGCCGCCGGAGGCGGCGCGCATCGAGGCAGCCCGCCGTCAGGTGCTGGATCTGTTTCAACGCTGGGGTTACGAGTTCGTCGTCACTCCGCATATCGAATACCTGGAATCCTTGCTGACCGGTGCCGGACAGGATCTCGACCTGCGTACCTTCAAGGTGACCGACCCGTTATCGGGGCGGCAGATGGGCTTTCGTGCCGATATCACGCCGCAGGTGGCGCGTATCGACGCGCACACCCTGCGTCGCGAAGGGCCGAGCCGTCTGTGCTATGCCGGTAGCGTGCTGCACGCCAAACCGCGCGCGCTGACCACCTCGCGCAGCCCGATCCAGTTGGGCGCCGAGCTGTATGGCGATGCCAGCCCGGCCAGCGATATCGAAGTGATCAGCCTGCTGGTGGAAACCCTGGAGCTGGCGGCCGTACCTGATGTGCACATGGATCTCGGGCATGTCGGCATCTACCGCGGCCTGGCACAGGCTGCCGGACTTTCCGGCGAAGCCGAGCAGCAGCTGTTCGATGCGCTGCAGCGCAAGGCCATGGACGAGATCGAGGCGCTGACCTCGGGCTTGCCTGCAGGTCTCGGCAGCATGCTGCGTTCGCTGGCTGAACTCTGTGGCGGCCGCGAAGTGCTGGATCTGGCGCAAGCCGCTCTGGTCGAGGCGCCGGAGGCCGTGCACGCCGCACTGGACGAGCTGATGGCGATCGCCGACGCGCTGGAGCTGCGTTATCCCGAGCTGCCGCTGTATTTCGATCTGGGTGAGTTGCGTGGCTACAACTACCACACGGGCGTGGTGTTCGCCGCGTTCGTGCCGGGCGAGGGTGGTGCCATCGCTCAGGGTGGTCGTTACGACGATACCGGTGCCGTTTTCGGCCGCGCCCGCCCGGCGACCGGCTTCTCCACCGACCTGAAGACCCTGGTGACCCTGGGTGATATGCGTCTGGACGAAACGGTCAGCGGCGTCTGGGCGCCAGACAATCATGATCTCTATCTGTGGCAGGCCGTTCGTCGTCTGCGTGGTGAGGGCGAGCGCGTGGTACAGGCGCTGCCCGGGCAGAGCGAGGCGGATGCGCGCGAAGCAGGCTGTGACCGCCTGCTGACGCTGCGCGATGGACGTTGGCAGGTGGCGCCCCTGGCGTCCTGAATTCATTTTCGCCGGCCCGTAGCCGGCATCGAAGCTTGCGCGAAGAGGACAAGTTTATGGGTAAGAATGTCGTCGTCCTGGGCACCCAGTGGGGTGATGAGGGCAAGGGCAAGATCGTCGACCTGCTCACCGAGCAGGCCGCAGCAGTCGTGCGTTATCAGGGCGGCCACAATGCTGGCCATACCCTGGTGATCGACGGTGAGAAAACCGTCCTGCACCTGATTCCGTCCGGCATCCTGCGTGAAGGCGTCGAGTGCCTGATCGGCAATGGTGTGGTCGTCGCCCCCGATGCCCTGATGCGTGAAATCACCAAGCTGGAAGAGAAGGGTGTGCCGGTGCGCGAGCGCCTGCGCATCAGCCCGGCCTGCCCGCTGATTCTGTCCTACCACGTGGCGCTGGATCAGGCGCGCGAGAAGGCGCGTGGCGACGCCAAGATCGGTACCACCGGTCGCGGTATCGGCCCGGCTTACGAAGACAAGGTCGCGCGTCGCGGTCTGCGCGTCGGTGACCTGTTCCACCGTGAGCGTTTCGCCGCCAAGCTGGGTGAGTTGCTGGACTACCACAACTTCCAGCTGGTCAATTTCTACAAAGAGCCGGCCATCGACTTCCAGAAAACCCTGGATGAGTGCATGGAGTACGCCGAACTGCTCAAGCCGATGATGGCTGACGTGACAGCCGTGCTGCATGATCTGCGTCGTGAAGGCAAGGACATCATGTTCGAAGGTGCTCAGGGCTCCCTGCTGGACATCGACCACGGTACCTACCCCTACGTCACCAGCTCCAACACCACTGCTGGCGGCATCGCCACTGGCTCCGGTTTTGGCCCGCTGTACCTGGACTACATCCTTGGCATCACCAAGGCCTACACCACTCGTGTCGGTTCCGGTCCGTTCCCGACCGAGCTGTTCGACGACGTCGGTGCCTTCCTTGCCAAGCGCGGTCACGAGTTCGGTGCCACCACCGGTCGTGCTCGTCGTTGCGGCTGGTTCGATGCCGTGATCCTGCGTCGCGCAATCGAGATCAACAGCATCTCCGGTCTGTGCCTGACCAAACTGGACGTGCTCGACGGTCTGGAAACCATCCGCATCTGCACCGGTTACAAGGATGCCAACGGCCAGGTGCTGGTCGATGCGCCGACCGATGCCGACAGCTATATCGGTCTGCAGCCGGTGTATGAGGAAATGCCGGGCTGGAGCGAGTCCACCCTGGGTGCCAAGAGCCTGGAAGAGCTGCCGGCTGCTGCCCGCGCCTACATCAAGCGTGTGGAAGAGCTGGTGGGTGCACCGATCGACATCATTTCCACCGGCCCGGATCGCAACGAGACCATCGTCCTGCGTCATCCGTTCGCCTGATCGAGAACGCTCGATCCGCCAAAAGACCGCCTCCGGGCGGTCTTTTTGTTTCCGAATAACGGGCATGAAGCTTGCGTGCGCTCAATAAATCGTCAAAGTTGCCGTTATAGCGATCAGGTTCGTGAGGAGAGTCGCCAGTGTTCGCCATTATCTCGATGTTACGCAGTCGTCTGTTGCGTCCGGTGTTCATTGCGCTCGGCCTGGCCATGCTGGTGCAGGTGGGGTTGGCGGTGTGGTTGATGCGCGCCTCGGTGAACGACATGGTCGAGGATCTTGCCCAGCGCCTGGGAGGCGAAAGCCTGCGTCTGGGACAGGAGTTGAACGTCGCACAGCAGGAGATGAGTCAGGGGCTCGCCGCGCTTTCGCAAAACACTCGCTCGCGTCTGGCTGAAGGGCTCACGACTCAGCTCAAGGGTGAGCAGGCGCAATTGCGCAGCGTGCTGGAGGGCAGTCTCAAACAGTCGGGTCAGTCCCTCGCACAACTGTTGGCCGGGGTTGCGCCCAAGTCGATCTGGGATCTCGATATCCCGGCATTGACTGCCCTGACCCGCATCGCACAGCAGGACCCAGCTGTGCTCTTCGCCGTCATCTACGATGCCGAGGGCAAGCGTTTGACGCGCAACTTCAATCGCAGCAATGAGCAGGTGCGCGCGCTGATTGCCACTGGGCAGGGGGATTCGCCGCTCGATAAGCTGGTCGATGCCGCCTCGCATAGCCCGAACGTCTACATCGTCGAGGCGGACATCAATCCGATGGGGGCGTCCATCGGCAAGATTCAGATGGGGCTGTCGCTCGACGTGGTCGAGCGTGAGCTGCAGGCGCTCGATGGCCGTTTCAATACACTGGTCGATGGCGCTGGCAAGCTGGTCGACAGCAGCCTCTCGGGCGCTTCGGAGGAGGCCACGCGAACCCTGCGTGAGCGCCTGCAATCGGCTGAGCGTTACACCCAGGAGATGGCGCGTAACGGTGGGGAGTCGGTGCGCGAGGCGGCGGACGGCTTGCGCTGGAATATCGCGCTGGGTCTGCTCCTGGTTGGCTTGTTGGCGCTCGTGGTAGTGGCGCTCGTGCTGGGCTGGCGGGTGCTGAGTCGTTTGCGTCTGCTCAGTGATGCGCTCAATGACCTTGCCGCCGGTGAAGGTGACCTGACCCGGCGTGTAGAGATTCACAGTCAGGACGAAGTGGGGGAGATGGCAAGTGCGGTCAACCGCTTCATGGACAAGCTGCAGCCCATCGTGCGCGAATCGGGCGAAGTGGCGCTGCGTACCGGCGAACAGATTCGCAGCCTGACCCAGCGCGGCGGCGCTGCCGAGTCGGCGGCTGGTCGTCAGCGTGACGAAGTGGCGGGATGCCTGCAGGCGCTGGAGCGGATGGCCGATGAAGCACAGGCCGAGAGTCAGGCGATGCAGGAAGCGCTGCAGCGTGTGGAGACGATTCGTGCTGCGGCGCGCGAGAACGGCGCTATTGCTCAGCGCCTGTCTTCGCTGATCGAGGGGCTGGTGGCGCGGGTCGCGGACGGCTCGGCAGTGATCGAGCGTCTGGCCAAGCAGAGTGAGCAGATCGAAGTGGTGCTGACGGTGATTCAATCCATCGCCGAACAGACCAATCTGTTGGCCCTCAATGCCGCCATCGAAGCGGCGCGTGCCGGCGAAAGCGGTCGCGGCTTTGCCGTGGTGGCGGATGAGGTGCGCGCCCTGGCGAGCAAGACGCAGCAGTCGACCGGCGATATCCAGACCCACATCGTCGCGCTGCAGCGTGGGGCGCAGGAGGCGGTGGCCGCGATTGCTCAGGCGGGCGAGCAGGGCAGCGATGGGCTTGAGGTGCTGCGCGACAGTGCTCGTCTGCAGCAGTCGGTGCAGCAGTCGGTGGATGACGTGCATGGCGCCATCAATGCTGCGACTCAGGCGGCGGCTCATCAGGCAGAAGGGGCGGGGGCGGTGCGTGGGCGTGTCGAGGTCATTCACGCCGAAGCGCAGCATGCGGCCGAAGCCGTGGCAGCGATTGCCGGTAACGCGCGCGCACTGGATGAGCTGGCGGCGCAACTGAAGGCGAGTCTGGGACAGTTCAGGGTCTGAAACGGCAGCAGGCTGCGGGCGGCAGGCAGGAGCGAACAGCCTGTCGCCCCGTGTTGCCAGTCTGTCGCTGCTTTTTCTCAGGCAATAAAAAACCGAGCCATTCGACTCGGTTTTTTGAAATTTGGTGCCCAGGAGAAGACTCGAACTTCCACGGCCGTTAAGCCACTGATACCTGAAACCAGCGCGTCTACCAATTCCGCCACCTGGGCACTGCAGCAATGTTCGTCGTTACCGACACGGAGCGTTGCATCCGTTATTTGCAAAATGGGTTATCAATCCACTTCACGAATTTGGTGCCCAGGAGAAGACTCGAACTTCCACGACCGTTAAGTCACTGATACCTGAAACCAGCGCGTCTACCAATTCCGCCACCTGGGCACAGAAACCGATGAATCATCATCTGCTTCGTGTTACAACGTCTGCTCGACGCTGTGGGCGCGAACTATACGGGCGGGCATTTACCTTGTAAACCCCTGACCGCAAAAAAATTATTGTCGCCGGAAAAGCTGCCGCGAATGGCGTTTTCGCGCTTCAATAGGCAAATGGCATACACCTTTATACATAAGCATAGGTAATCCTTCCTACATGGCCGATTGGCAATCCCTCGATCCCGAGGCCGCCCGCGAGGCGGAAAAATACGACAACCCCATCCCCAGTCGCGAACTGATCCTGGCCCATCTGGCCGAGCGTGGTTCGCCTGCCAGCCGTGAGCAACTGGTCGAAGAGTTCGGTCTCGACACCGAAGACCAGCTCGAAGCGCTGCGCCGCCGTCTGCGCGCCATGGAGCGCGACGGCCAACTCATCTATACCCGCCGCGGCACCTACGCGCCGGTGGACAAGCTCGATCTGATCTGCGGGCGCATCAGCGGTCACCGCGATGGCTTCGGTTTTCTGGTGCCGGACGATGGCAGTGACGATCTGTTCCTCAGCCCGGCGCAGATGCGCCTGGTATTCGATCGCGACCGCGCCCTGGTGCGCGTGGCAGGCTTCGACCGCCGTGGTCGTCGTGAAGGCGGCATCGTCGAGGTGATCGAGCGTGCTCACGAGAGCATCGTGGGTCGCTACTACGAAGAAAACGGTATCGGTTTCGTCATCCCCGACAATCCCAAGATCCAGCAGGAAGTGCTGGTCACCCCGGGGCGCACTGCAGGTGCGCGTATCGGTCAGTTCGTCGAGATCAAGATCACCCACTGGCCGACTCAGCGCTTCCAGCCGCAGGGCGATATCGTCGAGGTGATCGGCAACTATATGGCGCCGGGCATGGAGATCGACGTGGCGCTGCGCAGCTACGACATCCCGCACGTCTGGCCTGAGGCCGTGGTCAAGGAAGCGCGCAAGCTCAAGCCCGAGGTGGAAGAGAAGGACAAGGAGAAGCGCGTCGACTTGCGTCACCTGCCCTTCGTCACCATCGACGGTGAGGATGCGCGTGACTTTGACGATGCCGTGTACTGCGAGAAGAACAGCAGCCGCTGGAAGCTGTTCTCTGGCGGCTGGAAGCTCTACGTAGCCATCGCCGACGTGTCGCATTACGTCAAGGTTGGTTCGGCGCTGGATGCCGAGGCGGTCGAGCGTGGCAACTCGGTGTACTTCCCCGAGCGCGTCGTGCCGATGCTGCCGGAGGAGCTGTCCAACGGCCTGTGCTCGCTCAACCCGCATGTCGATCGCCTGGCCATGGTCTGCGAGATGACCATGTCCAAGAGCGGCCAGATGGTCGACTACAAGTTCTACGAGGCGGTGATCCATTCCCACGCGCGCCTGACCTACAACAAGGTCAGCCTGATGCTGGAGGATGCCAAGAGCAGCGAGGGCAAGGCTCTGCGCAGCGAGTACAAGGACGTGCTGCCGCATCTCAACCAGCTCTATGCGCTGTACCAGGTGCTGGTTGCGGCGCGTCACGAGCGCGGTGCGATCGACTTCGAAACGCAGGAAACCCGTATCGTCTTCGGCACCGACCGCAAGATCGACGAGATCCGTCCGACCCAGCGCAACGATGCGCACAAGTTGATCGAGGAATGCATGCTGGCGGCCAACGTGGCCACCGCGCGCTTCATGCAGGATCACGATATTCCGTCGCTGTACCGCGTGCATGATGGCCCACCGCCGGAGCGCCTGGAGAAGCTCAAGGCTTTCCTTGGCGAGCTGGGGCTTTCGCTGCAGCGTGGCAAGTCCAAGGACGGTCCGTCGCCCAAGGACTACCAGCGCCTGTTGGAAAGCATCCGCGAGCGTCCGGACTATCACCTGATTCAGACCGTGATGCTGCGCTCGCTCAGTCAGGCGGTATACAGCGCGCAGAACGAAGGACACTTCGGCCTCAACTACGAGGCCTATACCCACTTCACCTCGCCGATCCGTCGCTACCCCGATCTGCTGGTGCACCGCGCCATTCGCAGCGTGGTGCGTTCCAAGCGTGAAACCAAGCATGTGGAGCGCGCGGGCGCGGCGGTCATGCCCAAGGCGCGTATCTATCCATACGATGAGGCGGCCCTGGAGAAGCTCGGCGAGCAATGCTCGATGACCGAGCGCCGTGCCGACGAGGCGACCCGTGACGTGGTCAACTGGCTCAAGTGCGAGTTCATGCAGGATCGTGTCGGTGAAACCTTCGCCGGCGTGATCACCGCTGTGACCGGCTTCGGTATCTTCGTCGAGCTGCGCGATATCTACGTGGAAGGGCTGGTGCACGTTACCGCGCTGCCGGCCGACTATTACCACTTCGATCCGGTTCACCATCGCCTGTCCGGTGAGCGTAGCGGCCGCAACTTCCGTCTCGGCGACAGTGTCGAGGTCAAGGTGATGCGCGTCGATCTGGACGAGCGCAAGATCGATTTCGAGCTGAGCCAGACCAAGGCCGGCAAGGGCGATGAGGCGCGTCGCGGTGGCAAGTCGAGTGGCATGGGTAATACCGACGTGCAGAAGAGCCGGGACGTGAAGAAGGCGCTGTTGGCTGGCGCCAAGGCAGGCAAGGGGGCTGGCGGCAAGTCGGCTAGCAAGCCGAGCAGCACTTCGCGCAAGGGATCCGGGCGTGGCGACAGTGCCCCGTCATCTGCCAGCAAGCCGCGCAAGCGTAAGGCCAAGTCATGAGTGATCTGGAAAAGATCTACGGCGTACATGCCGTAGAAGCCCTGTTGCGTCATCACCCCAAGCGGGTGAAGCAGGTCTGGCTGGCCGATGGCCGCAGTGATCCTCGGGTGCAGCCCTTGCTGGAGCTGGCTGCGCAATCTCGCGTTAAGGTGGGGCAGTGCGAGCGCCGTGAGATGGATGCCTGGGTCGAGGGCGTGCACCAGGGCGTGGTTGCCGATGTCAGCCCCAGTCAGGTCTGGGGCGAGGCGATGCTCGAGGAGTTGCTCGATCGCTGCGAAGGCCCGCCTTTGCTGTTGGTGCTCGACGGTGTGACCGATCCGCACAACCTGGGGGCTTGCCTGCGTACGGCAGATGCAGCCGGTGCATTGGCTGTGATCATCCCCAAGGACAAATCGGCCACACTCAACGCCACGGTGCGCAAGGTGGCCTGCGGTGCCGCGGAGGTGATTCCGCTGGTGGCGGTGACCAACCTGGCGCGCAGTCTGGAGAAGCTGCAGCAGCGCGGCCTGTGGGTGGTGGGTACGGCCGGCGAGGCCGAGCAGGAGGTGTATCAGCAGGACATGACCGGGCCAACGGTGCTGATCATGGGCGCCGAGGGCAAGGGCATGCGCCGCTTGACCCGCGAGCACTGCGATTATCTGGTCAAGCTGCCCATGGCCGGCAGTGTCAGTAGCCTCAACGTCTCGGTTGCGACCGGTGTCTGCCTGTTCGAGGCGGTGCGCCAGAGACGCAGCCGCCAGGCATAGTCTCACGCTGCAAGTAAAAGCCCGAAGCTGCAAGCGCACTGATTCGCTTGCAGCTTGCAGGGAGCGGCCACCCCCTTGCAGCTTCTGTTCAAATATTCACCAATCCACCTTGCGTGCGGCAGGGGGCTTCTCTAGAATGGCGCCCCTTGCCGTGACGGCAGGCCTTTTCGCGCCTACCGCCTGGCAAGCTCATCACGAGAAAAACCCACTCCTTGCCTGACCACCTAAGTTGGCAGGCTACAACCCGTAAGGAGCATTTATGCGTCATTACGAAATCATCTTTCTGGTTCACCCGGATCAGAGCGAGCAAGTCGGCGGCATGGTTGAGCGTTACACCAAGCTGATCGAAGAAGACGGTGGCAAGATTCACCGCCTGGAAGATTGGGGCCGTCGTCAGCTGGCTTACGCCATCAACAACGTCCACAAAGCTCACTACGTCATGCTGAACGTAGAGTGCACCGGCAAGGCCCTGGCCGAGCTGGAAGACAACTTCCGCTACAACGACGCCGTGATCCGTAACCTGGTCATCCGTCGCGACGAGGCTGTCACTGGCCAGTCCGAGATGCTGAAGGCCGAAGAAAACCGCAGTGAGCGCCGCGAGCGTCGTGAACGTCCTGAAAACGCTGAAAGCAATGACAGCGATGACAGCGACAGCAACGACAGCGACAACGCTGACGAGTAATCCACGGATCTATTGAGGAGCCAATCACATGGCACGTTTCTTCCGTCGTCGTAAATTCTGCCGTTTCACCGCTGAAGACGTGAAAGAGATCGATTTCAAGGATCTCAACACTCTGAAAGCCTACATCTCGGAAACCGGCAAAATCGTTCCCAGCCGTATCACCGGTACCAAGGCTCGTTATCAGCGTCAGCTGGCCGTCGCTATCAAGCGCGCCCGCTTCCTGGCCCTGCTGCCCTACACCGACAGCCACGGCCGCTGAGATCGGACAGTCGACAAGCGTTAAGGAATAGATCGCATGCGCGCCCTGGCTGAATACATCATGCGCGGCCGCATGCAGGCCACCCTCGTGGTGGCAGGTTCGAGTGTTTTACCGTTGTTGTTCTGGGTCGGTGCTGCTGCGAGCAGTCTGGTATTGCTGCGCAGAGGGCTGAGTGATGCATTGGGCATCCTGGTCTGGGCATTGTTTCCGGCGCTTTACATCTGCTACCTCGGCGAGCCGAGTGTATTGCTGGTGATGCTGGGGACATTGGTGTTGGCGCACGTATTGCGTACGACTACCTCCTGGATTCGCGTGCTGATGGCGTGCATTCCGCTTGGCATCGTCTTCATGCTGCTGGCCAATACGGTGTTTGCGGGTGTCCTCGAGAGTTATGTCGAGGTGTTCAAGCAAGCACTGGCCGAGTTGCCCGCCGGCTCTGCAGGCGGGGCGACCGACGAGCAGATTCAGAACATGCAACGGGTACCGCTGCTGCCGTTTTTGCAGGGCATGATGACGTTCTTCTGGTTGAGTACCAGCGTTCTCGGTCTTGTTCTTGCGAGGTATTGGCAAGCGTTGCTGTACAACCCGGGCGGTTTTGGCGAGGAGTTCCGCCAGATTCGCCTGCCGGCGCTATTGGCGATCGCTCTGCTGGCAGGTGTGCTTTTGGCACCGGCGCTGCTGGGCGATGCGGGTTGGGCGGTCACGCTGGTCTGTATGCTGCCGCTGATGCTGGCTGGTCTGGCGCTGGGGCACGGGTTGATCGCCATGAAGCAGTTGTCCAGCTTCTGGTCGATTGGCCTCTATGTAGCGCTGCTGGTAGCGATGAACCTGATCTGTTTACTGGCCGTTATCGACAGTCTGTTTGATTTTCGTGGTCGGCTTGCTCGCAAGAGCGGCCCCACGAACGGTGAAGGTTAAAAGTTAAGAGGTAAGACCCAAATGGAAGTCATCCTGCTGGAAAAAATCGCCAACCTGGGCAACCTGGGCGATAAAGTGAATGTTAAAGCCGGTTACGGCCGTAACTTCCTGCTGCCGCAAGGCAAGGCCACCGCTGCTACCGCTGAAAACGTAGCTGCGTTCGAAGCCCGCCGCGCCGAGCTGGAAAAAGCCGCTGCCGACAAGAAAGCGTCCGCCGAAGCTCGCGCTGCTCAACTGGCTGAGCTGGAAGTCACCATCACCGCCGTTGCTGGCGATGAAGGCAAGCTGTTCGGTTCGATCGGTACCCACGACATCGCTGACGCCCTGACCGCCTCCGGCGTTGAAGTGGCCAAGGCTGAAGTTCGCCTGCCCAACGGTACCATCCGTCTGGTCGGCGAGTACGACGTTGCGCTGCACCTGCACACCGACGTTGAAGCCTCTGTAAAAGTGATCGTGGTCGCTGCCTAATCCGCAGTGGTCATGGCAGGTTTGCACTGCGGTGCGGGTCTGCCAAAATCGGGCACGTCATTGCGCAAGCGGTGACGTGCCCGTTGTTTTTCTACCGCCGTATTTTTTCGCCCCGAGCCTATGAACGACATCAGCATCCCCGAGCAATACGATCTGCAGACCGCTGCCTTGAAAGTGCCGCCGCACTCCATCGAGGCCGAGCAGGCGGTGCTGGGCGGGTTGATGCTGGACAACAACGCCTGGGAACGGGTGTTGGACGGGGTGTCCGATGGTGACTTCTATCGTCATGACCATCGCCTGATCTTTCGCGCAATCTTCAAGCTGGCCGAGCGCAACGAGCCGTTCGATGTGGTGACGCTGTCCGAACAGCTGGACAAGGAAGGGCAGTTGTCGCAGGTGGGGGGGCTGGCTTATCTGGCCGAGCTGGCGAAGAACACGCCCTCGGTCGCCAACATCAAGGCCTACGCACAGATCATTCGCGAGCGCGCCACGCTGCGCAAACTGATCAGTATCAGCA
Organism: Pseudomonas sp. FG29; assembly: GCF_057809355.1. NCBI lineage: Bacteria > Pseudomonadati > Pseudomonadota > Gammaproteobacteria > Pseudomonadales > Pseudomonadaceae > Pseudomonas > Pseudomonas sp. FG29. The sequence continues at coordinate 202,267 of NZ_JBMDJU010000004.1, forward strand.
ACGAGATCGCCGACAGCGCCTATGCCCCGGAAGGCCGCACCGGCGAGGAAATTCTCGACGAGGCCGAGCGCAAGATCTTCGAGATCGCCGAGGATCGACCCAAGACCGGTGGGCCGGTTGGCATCAACGACATTTTGGTCAAGGCCATCGACCGCATCGACGAGCTGTTCAACAACGGCGATGCAATCACCGGTCTGTCCACCGGCTTCGATGATCTGGACAACCTGACCAGCGGCCTGCAGCCAGCCGACATGATCATCGTCGCCGGCCGTCCGTCGATGGGTAAGACCACCTTTGCCATGAACCTGGTGGAGAACGCGCTGATGCGCAGCGACAAGGCGATTCTCGTCTACTCGCTGGAGATGCCCTCGGAGTCCATCGTCATTCGTATGCTCGCCTCGCTGGGGCGCATCGATCAGACCAAGGTACGTGCCGGTCAGCTCGACGACGACGACTGGCCGCGTCTGACCAGTGCGGTGAACCTGCTCAATGATCGCAAGCTGTTCATCGACGATACCGCCGGTATCTCGCCGAGCGAGATGCGTGCGCGTACGCGGCGTCTGGCCCGTGAGCACGGTGAGATCGGCCTGATCATGGTCGACTACCTGCAGCTGATGCAGATTCCCGGCTCCAGCGGCGACAGCCGGGTCAACGAGATTTCCGAAATCTCGCGCTCGCTCAAGGGCCTGGCCAAGGAGTTCAACTGCCCGGTTATTGCCCTGTCTCAGCTCAACCGTGGCCTGGAACAGCGCCCCAACAAGCGCCCGATCAACTCCGACTTGCGTGAATCCGGGGCGATCGAGCAGGACGCCGACATCATCCTGTTCGTCTACCGCGACGAGGTGTACCACCCGGAGACCGAGTACAAGGGTGTGGCCGAAATCATCATCGGCAAGCAGCGTAACGGCCCGCTGGGCACCGCGCGCCTGGCCTTCCTTGGTAAGTATTCGCGCTTCGAGAACCTGGCACCGGGTAGCTATCAGTTCGACGACGAATAGATCGCGTCCACGTGCGCTGCGCTTTTCGCGGCAACGGTGCAGCGGCACAGATCAATGAAAACGGGCGGCCAACGGTTAAGATGGTCGCCCGTTTTTCCTTCAGGCCCCTGCCATGCGTCCGCTTGCCGCCATCGTCGATCTCTCCGCCATCGCTCACAATTACGCCATTGCCAAGCGCTGTGCGCCTGGACGCCAGGCGTTTGCGGTGGTCAAGGCCAATGCCTACGGGCATGGCGTACGTGAGGTGGTGACGGCTCTGTACGACAGTGCCGACGGCTTCGCGGTGGCCTGTCTGGAGGAGGCGGCAGAGGTGCGTGCCATGCATGGCGAGGCGCGCATTCTGTTGCTCGAAGGTTGCTTCGAGGCCAGCGAGTACGCCATTGCTGCCCAGCTCGAACTGGATCTGGTCGTGCAGAGTGCCGCGCAGGCCGAAGTTCTGATTGCCAGCGAGCTATGCCGACCACTGAACGTCTGGCTCAAGCTTGATTCGGGTATGCACCGTCTGGGTTTCGAGTCCGCCGAGTTGCGTCTATGGCATGCGCGTCTGCAGGATGCCGGTCAGGTCGCCGAGCTCAACCTGATCAGCCATTTCGCTTGTGCCGATGAGCGTGGTCATGCCCTGACCGAGCTACAGGTCGAGCGTTTTCTCGATCTGCTCGATCTCGATTTCAACCAGCGTTCGTTGGCCAATTCAGCTGCCGTGCTGACCATTCCGGCGGCCCATATGGACTGGCTGCGCCCCGGCATCATGCTCTACGGGGCAACGCCATTCGCTGATCTGAGTGCCCATGATCTGGGGCTTGAGCCTGCGATGACGCTGGCGGCGCAGGTCATCGCCATCCGCGAGGTGGCGGATGGCGAGAGTGTCGGTTACGGCGCCGCATGGGTAGCGCAGCGGCCGTCGCGTATCGCCACGGTCAGCTGTGGCTACGCTGACGGTTATCCGCGTCACGCGCCCAGTGGCACGCCGGTGTGGGTCGATGGCCAGCGGGCGTCGTTGGCCGGACGGGTTTCCATGGACATGTTGGCGGTGGACGTCACGGATCTGCCGCACGTACAGGTGGGCAGTGCCGTCGAGCTGTGGGGCGCGAACCTGCCGGTGGACGAGGTGGCGAACGCCTGCGGCACCATCGGCTACGAGTTGCTGAGCAAGGTCACGGCGCGGGTGCCGCGCCGCTACGTCGGTTAGGTACGGCTGCCCAGGCCGCTGGGGACTTTCAGCACATCCAGTTGCAGACAGGCCTGTTCGCTCAGTTCGCCATCGTCGCCATGGATACGTGAGCCTGAGCGGCCCAGTTCCTTGACCCGATACAGCGCCTGATCGGCCGCCTTGTACAGGCCGGTGAAGTGACGCGCATGGCGTGGATAGAGTGCGCCACCGATGCTGATGGTCACGCGCAGGCGTTCGGCGCCGAAATGCACGGCTTCCGACAGCTCCGCCAGCAGGCGCTGGGCGATCTCCCGCGCCTGGCTTTCGGCGTCGCTGCCACAGATCAGTGCGGCGAACTCGTCACCGCCCAGGCGTGCCACCGCATCACCTGCACGCACATGCTCGCGTAGACGCTTGGCGATGACCTGCAGCATCAGGTCACCCGCCGCATGGCCGAAGCGGTCATTGATCGGTTTGAAGTGATCCAGATCGATCAGCAGCAAGGCCACGCTTTCCTGATGCCGTTCGGCGTGAGCCAGGGCCGATTCGCAGCGCTCCACCAAATAGCGGCGATTGGGTAGCTCGGTCAGTGGGTCATGGAAGGCGGCATGCTGCAGCTCGCATTCGCGGGCGCGCAGTTGTTCGTTGGTGGCGGCCAGCTCTGCCGTGCGCAGGTTTACTGCCGTTTGCAGTTCGTCGGCACTCGCCTGCAGTTGCGCCAGGCGCGCGGTTTTCTCGCGGTCGGCCTGCTGCAAGGCTTCCGCGCGCTCCTGCTTGAGCATCTGGATGCGATAGGCGAGGGCGAAGGAGAAAAGGATGGATTCGGCAGCGACTGCCAAGGGGAAGACATAGGCATTCCATTGCGCTGGTTGCAGCACGCCAGTGGTGCGCAGCAGCAGGATGGAAACGCTGCCCAGCACCAGCCCGTAACCATAAAGATACAGCTGTGCGGGGAAGAACCCCTGGCGCCAGCGAATGACGGCGCTACCCAGTGCCGCCGGAATGCTGGTCAATGACAGCAGGGCGATGGCCCAGGCAGCCAGATAGCGCTGCTCGAACAGGTTGAGCACGATAGCCGCGAGGTAGATGGCGCAGGCCATGTTCAGCAGGTGGTGCGCCCAGCGTACGTAGATGCGCGTCTGCAGCAGCGTCTGGGTAAAGCGGCTGGCGAACAGCCCCCAGAGCGAGGGCAGGGTGATGCGGTCGATCCAGGCCGGAACCGGGTGGTTCGGCCACAGGTACTGCGCGCCGTGGCCGGTCATGCTCATGATGAACAGCAGGGCGAAGGCAGTGGTCAGTACGTACCAGAAATATGCCCGGTCGCGCAGCGAGATGAGGATGAACAGGTTGTACAGCAGCAGGGCGAAGACCACGCCGTAGATGGCGCCGAGCCCGAGGTTTTCGTGTGTCGCCAGTTGCGTGAGATCGTCGAGCTGCCAGATACGCAGCGGGAAGGAATTACCGGCGGGATCGAAGGCGCGCAGGTACAGCGTCAGGGGGCGTTCGTCGAGGTTGGGCAGATCGAACACCATGCGCCGATAGGGATGATCCCGGCTTTCGCTGAACGCGACACGCTCGCCTGCCTGACGCAGGTGCCAGCCACCCTGACCGTCCGGCAGGTAAAGCTGCAGATCGAGCTGGGTCACCGAGCCGACCTCCAGCTCCCATTTCGACGGCGCATCGGGTGCGCGCTGCAGGCTGAGCTTGATCCACCAGGGATGCAGGCTCTGTCCGACACTGGCGCGGCCGTTGCCTGGCTGAAAGCGAGCCTGTTGTTCGGGCGACTCGATGTCGCTGATGGTCAGGGTGCCTTGAGGATCTTCCAGCAGCTCGATGTGCGCGTTGAGCGGCATGCCGCTGCTGGCGTCGCTCAGCACTACGGGGGGCGCGGCCTGGCATGTGGCGCCCAGCCCCAGGAGAACAATGAAGGATAAGATGAGGCGCTGCAGCATAGGTATCCTGAACAGGGTCACCAGATGCTTGAGTATATGCACAGGATTGTTCTCGAACGAAAACAAATATGGCGTATGGCTAGTGCGCGAAGTGCCTGATTTATGGGCTATTGCGTCGTCGACCAGGGCTGCTGGTGGCCGCCAGAAACAATGCGCAGCCGCAGGCTTGAGCGCTCTGTTGCCTGGCGTTGATGGGCGGATAAACCCAGCGTATTAGTCTGGTTTGGTTAAAATTTGTGCTATCATCCGCGCCCCCCCGTGATAGCCCGCTGATCAAAAAATATGCAAGCCGCCAAGCCGCTGTTCGACTATCCCAAGTACTGGGCCGAGTGTTTCGGGCCCGCGCCCTTCCTGCCGATGAGCCGGGAAGAAATGGATCTGCTCGGCTGGGACAGCTGCGACATCATCATCGTCACCGGTGATGCCTACGTCGATCATCCCTCGTTCGGCATGGCGATCATCGGTCGCCTGCTCGAAGCCCAGGGCTTTCGCGTCGGCATCATTGCCCAGCCGGATTGGCGCAGCAAAGACGACTTCATGAAGCTCGGCGAGCCGAACCTGTTCTTCGGCGTCGCGGCGGGCAACATGGACTCGATGATCAACCGTTACACCGCGGACAAGAAGATCCGCAGCGACGACGCTTATACCCCTGGCGGTCTGGCTGGCAAGCGCCCGGATCGCGCCAGCCTGGTGTACAGCCAGCGTTGCAAGGAAGCCTACACCCATGTGCCGGTGATTCTTGGAGGCATCGAGGCCTCCCTGCGCCGTATCGCCCATTACGACTACTGGCAGGACAAGGTGCGTCGTTCCATCCTGATGGACGCCACCGCCGACATCCTGCTCTACGGCAACGCCGAGCGTGCCGTGGTGGAAATCGCCCAGCGCCTGTCGCGAGGCGAGAAGGTCGAAGCCATCACCGATGTGCGCGGTACTGCATTCGTCCGCCGTGATACGCCCGAGGGCTGGTTCGAGGTCGACTCGACCCGTATCGATCGCCCCGGCCGTGTCGACAAGATCATCAACCCCTACGTCAACACCCAGGACATGGAAGCTTGTGCCATCGAGCAGGCTAAGGGGCCGGTCGAAGACCCGAATGAAGCCAAGGTCGTGCAGATCCTCGAAAGCCCGCGCATGACCCGCGACAAGACGGTGATCCGCCTGCCGTCGTTCGAGAAGGTGCGTAACGACCCGGTGCTCTACGCCCACGCCAACCGCGTGCTGCACCTGGAAACCAACCCAGGCAACGCCCGTGCGCTGGTGCAGAAGCATGGCGAGGTGGACGTGTGGTTCAACCCGCCACCCATCCCGATGACCACCGAGGAAATGGATTACGTGTTCGGCATGCCCTATGCGCGCGTGCCGCATCCGGCCTATGGCAAGGAGAAGATCCCGGCCTACGAGATGATCCGTTTCTCGGTGAACATCATGCGCGGCTGCTTTGGCGGCTGCACCTTCTGCTCGATCACCGAGCACGAGGGCCGCATCATCCAGAACCGTTCGCACGAGTCGATCATCCGCGAGATCGAGGAAATGCGTGACAAGGTGCCGGGCTTCACTGGCGTGGTCTCCGACCTCGGCGGGCCGACCGCCAACATGTACCGCATCGCCTGCAAGGATCCGGAGATCGAGAAGCACTGCCGCAAGCCGTCCTGCGTATTCCCGGGCATCTGCGAGAACCTCAACACCGATCACTCGTCGCTGATCGAACTGTACCGCAAGGCCCGCGCGCTGCCGGGCGTGAAGAAGATCCTGATCGCCTCCGGCCTGCGCTACGACCTGGCCGTGGAGTCGCCGGAGTACGTCAAGGAGCTGGTCACCCACCACGTTGGCGGCTACCTGAAGATCGCCCCGGAGCACACCGAGCGTGGCCCGCTGGACAAGATGATGAAGCCGGGCATCGGCAGCTACGACCGCTTCAAGCAGATGTTCGAGAAGTACTCGAAGGAGGCGGGCAAGGAGCAGTACCTGATTCCGTACTTCATCGCCGCGCACCCGGGCACCACCGACGAGGACATGATGAACCTCGCCCTGTGGCTCAAGCGCAATGGCTTCCGCGCCGACCAGGTGCAGGCCTTCTACCCGTCGCCGATGGCCACCGCTACGGCCATGTACCACTCGGGCAAGAACCCGCTGCGCAAGGTCACCTACAAGAGCGATGGCGTCGAGATCGTCAAGAGCGAGCAGCAGCGTCGCCTGCACAAGGCCTTCCTGCGCTACCACGATCCCAAGGGCTGGCCGCTGCTGCGCGAAGCGCTGGAGCGCATGGGCCGTAGCGATCTGATCGGCAACGGCAAGCACCACCTGATCCCCACCTACCAGCCGCAGACCGACGAGTATCAGAGCGCGCGGCGCAAGAACTCGACGCCGGCTGGCAGCAAGAAGGTGGGGGCCGCCGGTGGCAAGATACTCACCCAGCATAACGGCCTGCCTCCACGCGCCAGTGACGGCAGCAAACCCTGGGACAAGCGCGAGCAGGCCAAGGCCGCAGCCTTCGCCAAGTTGCAGGAGCAGAAGAAGGGGGCTGGCAAGGGCACCGGTGGGAAGAAGAAGCCGCGCCCTGTCGCACCACGCTGACTTGTGCCGTGGGTGGTTGGCGTCTCGCGAAGGCGCTGACGGAACTACCCTCAAGATAGTTCCTGGAAAAAGCCAAGCCCCACAGGATCGCTTTACTGCGACCCTGTGGGGCTTTTTTGTAGCTGTTACTTGGCCGGGCTGATATCGCCCTGTTCGAGGCGCTCCTGGCTGCTGGCCAGGGCGTTGGCAAGGGTACTCAGTTGAGTGTCTGGCAGGGCGTTGGGTAGTGGATCGACGCCTGCGCTGACGAACACCTGGTTATAGGCATTGCGCAGGTCGGCGTAGGCCAGGTCACGCTTGAGCTGGGCCTGCAGCGTGTTGAGTTCGCCCTGAATCAGCTCCAGTTCACCGATGCTCTGCGTGCTATAGCGGTTGCGCAGTTGTTCGGCGATCTGCCCGTCCAGGTCGGCCAGTTGCTGGCTGGTCTGGAACTGACGGCGGGCTTCGGCGTAGTTGGCGTTGGCCACATAGAGCTGAGCCAGAATGGCCATGGACATCGCCTGACGACGCGCCACAGTGACGTCCTGGCCAGCCTTGGCTACATCGATGGCGGCCGGTGCGGAGAGTACGTTGAACAGGTTCCAGGTGACCTTCACGCCATAGTCGGCCCAGCTTTGGTTCACCAGGAAGCTGTTGCTGTCATAGTGGCCACCGGCGGAGAACTCCAGGCCTGGCAGCAGTCGCAGCATGGCCTTGCGGGTCTCGGCAGCACCGATACGTGCCTGATAGTCCTGCTCGCGCAGTTCCGGGCGGCTGGCCAGGGCCTGTTGCTCCAACTGGGCGAATTCGACCTTCAGTTCTGGCACGCTGTAGTCATTGTTGGCCGCCAACTGGAAGTCGGTGTTCAGCGGCAGGTTGATCAGCGCGGCCAGCTCGGTCTTGGCCAGGGATAGTGCACGACGCTGTTCTTCCAGCTGGCGGGTGGCCTCGATCAGGGCGCGCTGGTAGCTCAGCGCCTGAATCGGGTCGCCAATGCGCTGGGTGGTCAGGTTAAGGCTATCGGCGCGCGCTTTGTCGACCCGAACCATGAGGCTGTCGATCTGCTTGAGTAGCCGTTCGGCGGCTACGGCGCGCCAGTAAGCAGAGCGCACGTCCTGAGTGATGGTATGGATGACCTTGCGCCGGCGTTCCTCGACGATCAGGCGCTGGTCAGCCTGCTGTTTGGCGCTGACATAGCTGACCCCGAAGTCGAGTACGTTCCACACCAAGGTGAGGTCGGCCACGTTACGGTCGCGGTCTTGAGACGTGGACGGTTCCAGAGACTGGGAGCCGGTCTCGATGCTGCGGCTGCTGGAGGCGCTGACGTTGTTGCGCCCGGTATAACCGGCAGACATGGCCATACGCGGCAGCATGTCGAAGGTGGCCAGATCCAGCTGCCGCTCGGCCAGGGCATGTTCCATCACCTTGAGGCGCGCTTCGAGGTTGTACTTGATAGCACGCGCCATGGCTTCATTCAGGGTTAGAGGTGCATTGAGCGACTCCTGATCCTTGAACATGCTGGAGAGATCGGCCCGTGCACGGGCCTCGCTCTCACTGCGATCGATGGGCTTGGTAGTGACGGCGCATCCGCTGATGGCCAAGGCCAGAAGGCTGGCAGTGAAGAACTTGTAGGTCTGAGTCATGCTGGCGGCCGCCCCCTGGTACGGCACGATGTTTCCCTTTCTTGTCATATCAGCCACGGTTGGTAGCCCCCGCCACCTGCCCGAGGGCCTGTGCCAACTCGCGCACGGGACGCATGTCGGCTTCTTTCATGGCGTGCAGTTGCTGGCCTAGCGTGGGGGCGCCGGTCAGGCCGCCCCCATTCTTGCCGGTGTCTCCGCCGCGCCACTGCTTGCCGTCGAATACCTTCAGTTGCATGTCCTGTTGTGGCACATCCTTGCTGAACATGCTGGAGAAGCTGCTGGTACCGAATACACCACCATCGCCTCCGCCGAAGCCGAGGAAGCCCCTTGCTCCGCCGTCGCTGAGACCGCTTTCGCTACTGGAGAAGACCTGTGCGATATAGCTAGGCGCCAGAGCGTTCTGGTTGATGAAAATGTTGCCCACGGTAGGTACCCCGCTGCCCAGCGTTGGCTGTTCGAACAGCGGCGGCGGCAGCAGCGGCGAGGTGGTGCTGGACGGCGCTGCGCTGGGTACGCTGGGCTGGATCGGCGTGGTAGGTGTGGTCGGTATCCCTGGTGTCGGGTTGGCGCGGAACTCGGGATCACCCTCGACCCCGCTGAGCACGTAGCCCACCGTGGCGAAGTTGTTCGCCATGGCATTGCCGGCATTGTCGGTGATGCCACTGGCAGCGGCAGCGAGGGACAGACCCAGGGTGCCCTGGCCAGTGACACCGCTGACGGTGACACGGTAGGTGCGTGCATCCACCTGCACCAGCGAAAGCAGGGTCCCGCTGGCGCTGCCGCTAGTAGCCAGGGCGAAGTCGGCCAGGTCGACACCGCTGACGTCCTCGCTGAAGGTTACGGTGAAGCTGAGAGTGGTATCGCGGGTCGGTGAGGTACCGTCCAGGGCAATGTTGGTGACCTGCGGGGCGGCGGTGTCCACCAGGACGCCTGCGGTGGAACCCACGTTGTTGAGCGCGGGCTGGGCGGCGTTGCCGGCCCCGTCACGCAGGGTGGCGCCGTTGGCATCGAGGCTGGCACCCATGGCGATACCGTTGCTGTCCTGCTGGCCACTGGCGACGGTGAGGCGGAACACCAGGGCGGTGCCACCCGAGCCGCTGAGGTAGTTGGCGTAGACGACGCCACCGGTGTCCAGGGTGATCGCCAGGCGCGGCGTGCCGCCGCTGGTGTCGACCGTGACCGCTTCGTCGAAATTCACCGTGAAGTCGAGGCTGTTGCCCGCCACATAGGTGCCATTGGGCGGCACGCCGACGGAGGTGACGGTCGGGGCGCGGCTATCGATGATGTAGTTGTTGGAGTCCGTGGTGCCGAAGCCGGCGTTGCCCGCCAGGTCGGTGTAGCCAGCGTTGTTCAGGGTGATGACGTTGGTGCTGTCGGAGACGTTGGCCCCCGGCGTCAGGGTTGCCGTCCAGGTGATGCCGCCGTCATTGCTGCTGAGCCCGCTGAGGCTGCCGTTGGCCACGCTGAAGTCAGTCGTGCCCAGCCCGGTTACTGCCTCGCTGAAGGTGATGGTGACGGTGGTGGTCTGCCCGGCCTTCAGGGCGGTGTCGGCAACCACGATGGTGGCGGTCGGCAGTTGGGTGTCGATGACGTAGTTGTTGGAGTCGGTACTGCCGGTGCCAGCGTTGCCGGCCAGGTCTTGCACGCCGGTGTTATTCAGCGTGACCAGGTTGGTGGTGTCGGTGACGTTGGCACTTGGGGTGAGGGTCGCAGTCCAGGTGATGCCCCCATCGTTGGAACTGAGCCCGCTTAGGGTACCGTTGCCGACCAGGAAGTCGCCGATGCCCAGCCCGGTCACTGCCTCGCTGAAGGTGATGGTGACGGTGGTCGTCTGTCCGGCCTTCAGCGCGGTGTCGGTGACCACGATGGTGGCGGTGGGGCGCTGGGTGTCGACGGTGTAGTTGGCCGAGTCGGTGGAGCCGGTACCCATGTTGCCGACAGCGTCGATATAACCCGAGTTGTCCAGCGTGATGATGTTGGTGGCATCGCTAACGTTGGCGCTCGGCGTGAAAGTTGCCGTCCAGGTCAATCCGCCATCGCTACTGCCGAGACCGCTCAGGCTGCCGTTGGCTACGGTGAAATCGGCAATGTCCAGCCCCGAGACCGCCCTGTTGAAAGTGATGGTCACCGTGGTGGTTTCACCGATGGACAAAGCCGTGTCAGCCACCGTGATCGTGGCCGTTGGACGCACGCTATCGATGATGTAGTTGTTGGAGTCCGTGGTGCCGAAGCCGGCGTTGCCCGCCAGGTCGGTGTAGCCAGCGTTGTTCAGGGTGATGACGTTGGTGCTGTCGGAGACGTTGACCCCCGGCGTCAGGGTCGCCGTCCAAGTGATGCCGCCGTCGTTGCTGCTGAGCCCGCTGAGGCTGCCGTTGGCCACACTGAAGTCAGCTGTGGTCAGCCCAGTCACTGCCTCGCTGAAGGTGATGGTGACGGTGGTGGTCTGCCCGGCCTTCAGGGCGGTGTCGGCAACCACGATGGTGGCGGTCGGCAGTTGGGTGTCGATGACGTAGTTGTTGGAGTCGGTGCTGCCAGCGCCGGCATTGCCGGCCGTATCCTGGACGCCGGTGTTATCCAGGGTGACCAGGTTGGTGGTGTCGGTGACGTTGGCGCTCGGCGTCAGGGTCGCCGTCCAGGTGATGCCCCCATCGTTGGAGCTGAGCCCGCTGAGGGTGCCGTTGTCGACCAGGAAGTCGCCGATGCCTAGCCCGGTCACGGCCTCGCTGAAGGTGATGGTGACGGTGGTGGTCTGCCCGGCCTTGAGCACACTGTCGCTCACCACGATGGTCGCGCTGGGGCGTTGGGTGTCGACGGCATAGTTGGCCGAATCCGTACTGCCGCTGCCGATGTTGCCGGCCATATCCATCACACCTGTATTGTTGAGTGTGATGATGTTGCTGACATCAGTGATGTTGGCGCTCGGGGTGAAGGTGGCCGTCCAGGTCTGACCGCCATTGCTGCTGATGGGGCTGGAGAGTGTGCCGTTGGCTACGTTGAAGTCGCCTATGTCCAGGCCGAGCACTGCCTCGTTGAAGGTGATGGTGACGGTGGCCGTTTCGCCGATGCTCAGGTTGCTGTCACTCAGGCTGATGCTGGTGGCTGCAGGGCGCACACCATCCATCACCAGGGCCTTGTTGGCCCCCAGAGAACCGGCTGCACCCGGAGTCGGTAGCGCGAGGAGCGCGGACTGGTTGCTGGCATCCTTGATGGTGCCGCCATTGAGACTCAGGGCCGAGGTGGAGATGTAGTCGAGATCAGCCGAGATGTCGCCTGCCTGTACGGTATAGCTGAAGCTCAGCGTATCGCTGCCGGAGCCCGAAACGTAGTCGAGTACGCGGTCTGTACTGCCGGTTTCCAGAGTCAGGGTCGGGATGCCAGTGACATCGACCACGCTGTCGAACTGCACGTTGATGGTGATGGTGTCGCCGATCTTGTAGGTGCCGTTGGCCGTGCTGGAGGAGACGCTGGTGACCATCGGGGCGGTGGGGGCGGTCAGGGTCAGGTCATTGCCAGTGTCGCCGATATAGCTGGTGGTCAATTGGGTGCCATTGCCCGCTGCGTTGAAGGTGCTGCCCTCGCTGAGGCCACTGAAGGTGCCGGTGATGGCATCGGCGGCGTCATTGAGGATGACCTTGTAGATCTCGCCATTGCCGGCCGCATAACCATGGTTGACCGTCAGTGTCGCGCCGGAAACGTCGACATTGCCGTTTACCACGACTTGGTCGTAGCCGCTGCCAGCGCTGGTGCCATTGATGTCCAGTGCCAGGGTGCTGCCTGCATCCAGAGTCAGATCGCCATTCACGTTCAGGGTGCCGGCACCGCCGTTGCCCGGGGAGAGTGTGCCGCCGTTCTGCACGATAACGTCGCCACCCAGGGTGCCGCCGCCGGCCAGGGTGGCTCCATTGGCCACCGTAGTTGCGCTGCTGGTGCTGCCATCCACGACCAGCGTACCGGCAGACACGGTAGTCGTGCCTGTGTTGGTGTTGCTGCCCGCCAGGGTCAGGCTGCTGGAACCTGTCTTGGTCAGGCTGCCCGTGCCACTGAGGATGCCGGACAGGGTAGAGGCGGCACCAGCATTGACGGTGGCTATGCCGGTCAAGACCAGAGCATTGTCGATGGTGGTGTTGCCGGTGATCTGCAGGGTGGTGCCGTTGGCCAGGTTGAGGCTGCCGGCGCCGAGGTTGGCGTCGCTGGCGACGCTCAGGGTGCCGGCGCTGATGCTGGTGCTGCCGCTATAGGTATTGCTGCCGGACAGGGTCAGCGCTGCTGCGCCGGTCTTGGTCAGGTCGTTGCTCCCGCTGATCACGCCAGACAGGGTGGTGGCGGCACCGGTGTTCACCGTGGCACTGCCGCTCAGGGCAATGGCGTTGTCGATGGTGGTGGCGCTGGTCACCACCAGGGTCGTGCCGGCGCCCAGAGTCAGCGTGCCACTGCCGAGATTGCTGTCGCTGGCGACGCTGAGCGTGCCGGCACTGACAGTCGTCGCGCCATAGGTGTTGCTGCCATCCAGGGTCAGATTCGCGGCGCCTGCCTTGGTCAGTGCGTAGGCACCGCTGACCACGCCGGAAAGCGTAGCGTTGGCCGCAGCAGTGACCGTGGCGTCACCGCCGAGAACGATGGCGTTGTCGATGATGCTGGCGCCGGTTAGCGCGAGTGTCGTGCCTGCGGCTAGGTTCACCGCCCCCGATCCCAGGTTGCCGTCGTTGGCGATCGACAGTGTGCCTGCGTTTACAAAGGTGGCGCCGTAGCTGTTGTTGCCTGACAGGGTCAGGGTGCCGCTGCCGGTTTTCGTCAGGTCATAGGCACCGCTGATGGCGCCGCTGAAGGTGACGGCATTGCTGTTGCCGATGCTGCTATCGCCAGTCAGGACGATGACGTTGTCGATGGTGGCGGCAGCTGTGACATTGAGTGTGCTGCCGCTGGCCAGGTTGACGGCGCCGCTGCCTAGGCTGCCGTCACCCACGATCGACAAGGTTCCAGCAGAGACGGTGGTGGTGCCACTGTAGGTGTTGCTGCCGTTCAGGGTCAGGGTGCCGCTGCCCTGCTTGACCAGTGATCCAGTGCCAGAAATCGTGCCACTGGCCGAGGTCGAGTTATTGTCACCGCCAGCGGAGAGGGTATAGCTGCCTAGCTGGATGCTGGCGTTGATGTTGTTGCTCGCCAGGCTGCCGATGGTCTGGTTCGAGAGCAGCGTCAGGACGCTGTTGCCGTTGACCCGCACAGCGCCGTTATCGGAGAAGGAGGCATCGCCATTGAGCTTGAGCCAGCCATAGTTCAGCAAGATGGTATTGCCGGTGTAGGTGTTGGTACCGGAGAGAGTCGTCGAGTAGGTGGCGGATCCGATCTGGTTGAGATTCAGGCCGCCGGTGCCGCTGATATTGCCGGAGAAGGTGGTGTCTGCTGTCTGGTTGCTGGTTAGGCTGCTGCTGCCGAGGTTGATCGAACCCGCGCCGGAGAGGTTGCCGATGGTCTCGTTGCTAGATAGTGCCAAGGTGGCACCTGACGACACGCTCAGGCTGCCGTTATCGGCCAGGGCGCTGCCGCCGCTGGCCGTCAGGGTGCCTGCGGAAATGCTGGTGCCGCCAGAGAAGGTATTGCCTGTACCGGAAAGGGTCAGGTTACCGGCACCTGCTTTGTTCAGCGCGCCGCCGCCGGTGATGACGTTGCTGATGGTGGCAGTGTCACCGGCGCCATGGGTGAAGGTCTGGGTAGTACCGCCCCCCAGGGTGAGGGTGCCGCCGGTGAGTATCAGGCCGCTGGCCTGATCCATATCGAAGGTCAGACTCTCGTTGATAGAGCCGGTATTGAGGTTGAGCGTCTGTCCGGCCAGGTTGCTAGCGAAGACGATGGTCTGAGAACCGGTGCTGTCGGCCGCGGCGATAGCGATGGCCTCGCTGAAGCTCGTGCCGTTGCTGGCATCGATGGTGGCGGTATCGGAGGCATTGGTGACGTAGATGAAGTCCGTGGCTACCGTGACGTTCGCCGTTGCGCTGCCGCCGGAGCCGTCGTTGAGCGTCACCTTGACGTTGGCGTCACCGGCCGGCGTGTCGTTGCGGTAGGTGATGCGCTGTGCCACGTCGTTGACTAGGGCGGTGGTCGCCGTGGTGCCGCTGCTGGTAAAGCTGATGGTGAGCACGCCGCCGGTATTGGTGAATGTTGCGAAGGTCTGCCCATTCGCTTGCAGGTTGCTGCCGCTGACGGTGAACAGCGCGCCGACGGTGTCGAAACCCAGCACGTCGCTGCTCACTGCCGTGCCGTTGCGCTGGATCACCAGGCTGGCGCCAGACCAGTTGCCGTTGCCACTGTTCAGCGCGCCCAGCTCGGCATCGGCCAGGCTGGCGTTGCTGCCCACATCGATGCGCACGGTATTGCCCACGTCGCCCCAGGCGACGCTGTCGCCGTTGAGGTTGCCGAGGGTGGGCGCGGCGTTGGGGTTGTAGTTGGTATCTGTGGTGCCACCGTTGGTAGTGTAGATGGTCGAGGTGGACGCGCCGTTGGCGCCATCGACGTTGCCGGCTCCGGCCGCCCTGCCGCCCAGACCGCCACCGCCCACGTTACCGGTACCGAGGGTGCTGAAGCTGGTGCTATCCATCCGTACCGTGCCGCCCGCGTTCCAGATGGCACCGACCCCGGCACCACCATCACCGCCACTGCCCACCCGGCTGTAGTTTGCGGCCTGGTCGTTGGAAACCCCGCCCCCACCACCGCCACCCGCACCGAGGTTGTTGGTCACGCTGCTGTTGACGATAGTCAGGATGCCGCTGCTGGAGTTGTAGATGCCGCCTGTGGCAGCAGCCCCTTTGCCGCCAGCCGCCGATGAGCCGCCACCGCCGCCGCCGCCACCAATGCTGGTGCTGCCGTTGTTGGCCAACCCACCCGATCCCCCGGCGGTGTAGCCGGAGATGCTCGATCCATTGCCGGTGTAGCTGCCACCCGCCCCCGCCGCAGCGCTACCGCCACGCCCACCCATGTTGCTGTTGGGGCCGGCGCCATTGCCACCCGTGACCGAAGACGGTGTGGTGGACGGGATAGCCGCATCAGTGCTGCTGCCACCCGTACCACCGAGGGTGGTACCAAAACCGCCGCCGCCGCCGCCGCCGCCGCCGTAGTTGCCTCCGAAGTCGCCACCGCCACCGCCGCCACCGGATGCCTTGTTACCGGTGATGGTGCTGTTGGTAATGGTCAGTACGCCCGCGTTGCGGATACCCGCGCCCAGGCTGTCCGCAGCGGAGGCACCCTCATTGGCACCGTTGCCGACGACCAGGCCGTTACGGATGGTGATGTTGTCCAGCGCGACCTTGGAGTTGGCGCCGCTGGTGGTGACGTCCAGCACCCGGGCCTTGTTGGCACCGTCCAGCGCGAACCCCCCGCCGACGATCTGCAAGGTATGGCCGTCGGTGACGTTGATGGTGATGGCATCGTTGAAGCTGGCGAAAGTGATGTTGCCCGTCAGGGTGATGACATCGTCGACGCCGTCGGTATTGCCCGTGGCAATGGCGCTCTTCAGGTCGGCGATGTTGTTCACCGCCGTGGTCACCAGCAGGTGGTCATAACCACCCAGGCGCGACAGGTTCAGGGCGCTGCTGGCCGCGATCTGGCCGGTGGCGATCTCCAGATCCCAATCGCCGCCCTTGGCGTTGCCGCCGGTGTTGTCGTCGGAGGCGGCGATGTCCGCCCCGGTCATGCCGGCCAGTTTGGTGACAAAGGCCTGGCCTTCGCTGCCTGCCCCTACTTCGCAGCCGTAGAGGAGGATGTCGCCATCGGTGGTCAGCGCCTTGCCGATGTTGGAAAGCTGGGTGGCGTACTGCGCGAGGTTGCCTTCGAATAGCGGGCCGTTGCCCAGCAGCAGCACCCCGGAATCGCCGTGGGAAATGATGTGGATGGCGTCGATGCCGGTGCGCCCGGCCAGAGCGTCGGCGATCTGCTGCACGCCATCCTTGTTGGTGGACAGCAACACCACCTCGGCATTGGGCGAGACGGCCTTGAGCAGTTCCTGGTAGTTCGGCGCACGGGTATCGACAAAGACGATTTCCTTGCGCACGCCGCTCTGCCCGTCGGTCACCGGGCTGGCCTGCAAGTCCTGGGTGCCGTGGTTAGTGTCGGCGCTCGCGTGGCTGCTGTCGCGCGCGCCGGTGTCATGGGCCGCATCGGCGGTGGGGGCCGCTGTCGCCGTTGTGGCGGCGGTATCGGCCACGGTGGCCGCGACCGCGCCGTCGAACATCATGCGCGGCTCCAGCGCACTGATCAGCGGCAGCGGACATGCCAGCGGTGCTGCCTCCGCACCCTTGGCCTTGCCGTTGCGACCTGCCTTCTTCGAAAGACCCCAGCCCATGACTTCTACCTCCTCATTCCGACGCCCGCCTCGGCGGGTGCTCAGTTGCGTTCTTGTTCCAGGGCCCGGGCGTCCCGGGAGGTCCTGATCACATGGGCCTCGCTGTTGCGCGAGTCCTTCCAGAAATCCAGTTGTGAGTATTGCTCGAACAGATCCGGCGGCAGCAGGGTGCGCCGTGTCGCCACTTCTACTTTGGGTCGCACCTTGTGTAGCCCGCGCAGGCCTAGGGCCTGGTCGAACTCAGGGGCGTCGTACTCAACATGCTCGAAGTCATGCTCGAACCAGTGCTCGCCGAGGAACTCGTAGATCAGGCGTAGTACTCGCTCGGGCGTAGCCACCAGCAGGTCATAGTCCACCAGTAGCAGGGAGCGGGCGTGCTCGCCGTAATAGGCATCCTTGAGCGCCGACCAGGGCAAACCCACCAGGCGGTTGCGCTGTGCCAGGGTCTCGACCCTGCTGTAGACGGTGTTACGCTCGTTGTCGTCGTTGAACAGCTTGGTGATCTCGTATGGGTTGGCGCGGTAGAGTCGCTCAATGCTGTCCATCACCCAGGCGACGTTGCGCACGCAGGCAATCACCTTGGCCTGGGGAAACAAATCCAGTAGGGCTGGCAGGCGTGCGCACCACAGGCGATTGGTGTCGAAGATCACGTCCCGCTCGGCCAGATCAGCGTAGTAGTTGCTGAACAGGCCTGCCAGCAAACGCTTACGCTGCTCCTGGGTCACCACCGGGCCAAACTCGCTCTCGGCGCCGAATTGCTTGAGCAGGGCGGAGAAGAAGCTGCCCACCGGGCTGGTCATGCCGGCGTGAAAGCGCGGGTTCTGCCGCAGCAGCGCCGCCAGCAGCGTGGATCCCGAGCGTGGCAGCCCCGAGATGAAGTGATAGGCGGGTGATGGATGGGTCATGGTCTGCGTGTACGTCTGCCTGTCAGTGATACGGGGCCAAGGAGCCGCCGGCGCCGCAGGGCACCGGCGGATCGAGTGCCTCAGTTGCGCGAGGGGAAGATGCCGTCCAGCGCGATGATGAAGTTGATCCCGATGTAAGGATTACGGATGGCCACCGGCTGGCTACCGCCAGCGATTTGCACCGTCACGTTCACGGTGCTGGGGTTGGTCAACGGGACCGGGTTCGACATCGCGCTCGACCAGATCGCCGCCGCCGAAGCCGAGCCGCCTGCGGAGCCACCCAGAACGGAGTTGGTCGAGCTCGGAACTAGTGCCGGGTTGGTCGGTGTGCCAGCGGCGGAGATCGTGCTGGTGCCGGACGCAAGGTGGGTGTGCATGGGCATCTGGGTCTGCAGCAGGGTCACGGTCTCCGCCCCGCCGAGCTCGCCCAGATTGATCGGCGAAAGGCCGGGTCCCTGGGACTGGCCGACCGGCGAGCGGCCGCGCAGATCCGGCAGGCCAAAGGTGGTCTGGCCATTCCCGCCGTAGGTGGTGCCCAACAGGGAAAACAGTGCGGTGTTCTGCGCAATCGCCATGCTCTGGCCCATGCAGAACGCGTAGCCACGGGGTGCAAAATTGCCGCCGAACATCTTGATCTCACCGATAAAAGGCTCCATGTGTTGACTCTCCTCTGGCTCTGGTTTGGCGCGTCTTAACGACTAAGCCGCGCATGCATGCTTGTTGTTATGGGTTATGCAGGGCGATCCGTGTGAAACACGGCCTGGACGACGTGGCGCCCATCCTCGATGGGAAGGCAGGGGGTCAGCAGCAGCGCCCAGCCCTCTTCTCCGGGTAGGCCCAGGCGGTACACGTCCTGTTGCAGGCTGTACTGCGGGGGCAATACGAAGTGGGCGTGGTAGCAGTGATGGCGAGGTGTCATGGCGATACCTTCCTCCACACCGAGCAGTTCGACGGGCAACACCTGTTCCGGCGACAGCCAGAGGTGGAAGGACTGGCCGACAGCCTCGGAAAGCAGTGTGTAGGACGGCATGGGATACATGGTCTGGCTCCTCAGGACGGCAAGGCTGCATGCAATGACAGTGCGGCGGTGATTTGCTGACCGCGCGGGTTGCGGCGCAACTTCAGGTACACGCCGTTTTCCCCGACCACCTCGAAACCATGGCGAAAGTAGAGGCGCTGAGCAGGGTTGTAGGACTCCACGTGCATCCCCGCACTGAGCCCCTCGCTGTCGGCCCGTTCAAGGAAGCGTCCCAATAGCTCTGAGCCGATACCGCGGCCACAGGCCTCGGGCAGCAGAGTCAGATCGATAATTTGCAGATGAGTATCGGTCCACAGCAGGTAGGCGCGTCCTATGGACTTGCCAGAGACCTCGATGACGTATTGCTCTGCATCGGGGTAGTGAGCCTGGTAATAGGCGCGCTGTGAGTTGAACTGTTGGTCGACGAAACGCTCACGAGTGGCATGATCCCAGCTTGTATGCTCCAGCTCGTGGGCACGTGTGGTGCCATAAAGCCTCCGCAGAAACGCCAGGTCGGCATCCTCGATGGGGCGGAGAGTCACTTCAGATGTGGGCACGGTATGAAGCTTCCTTGCGCGCCAGATTTGAGATAACTGGCGTGGGCTTGAACTGGTCGGGCGCTGCTTGCGCACACGAGTGAATATAGATCGGGGGTGTAAAAACGCCACTATTTCCTTACGAACGGTGGGAACTTTTTCCAAACGCCCGTATGACGCGGCATTTACCGTACAGACATAGGTTCAAGACGCAGCTTTTCCAGCTCTGCGTAAGGCCCTGACGCCCATTGCACGATGTCTGCTTGAAGTTCTGCACTTGCCGCCCGTCGCTTCTGCTCGCTGTCCGCACTAAAGGTCATTCCGGGATTTTTGGCATCTAGCTGCGCAGCAGCTTGCATGAGCGCGATATCCGCCTCGTTGATCGCCAGGGGAGCGGCCAGTCGACCCCAGGCAGCTTCTGGTAATTCGCAGTAGTTGACCGGTATGCCGCCATGGCGCCTGCAAAGCTCCAGGCCCGCCTCGAGCGTTCGGCCTATGACGCGGCAGGCGTAGGCCGACCTGGACAGATTCTGCTGTGCACCGGCGGGCGCATCCAGGCCGGTGGCGCCGAGTAGGCCGGGTACGCAATGCATGCCGGGCTGGCGTAGCTGCGACACGGCGATTTCCAGCGGATCGCGATAGAGAAAGATGCGCGGTACCTGAGGGTAAAGCGCTGCCAGCAGGGAGGCTTCGAACAGGTTCCAGGCATCCAGTTTGACGAACAGACGCTGCTCGTTGCCCTGCCTAGGCTGGCCATAGGCCGATAGCAGGGCTGCCACGTGATCCTGCAGTTGCCCGGCCAGGCTGGGATCAATGCGCTCGGCGCGCAACAGGCTATCCAGTGGTGGCGGCTCGGAGAGCACGATGCTGTCCGGTAAGGCGGCCAGCATCTGTGCCATCAGTGTCGAGCCGCAGCGCGAGGCGTGGAAGATCAGGGCGTTGGGGGTAAGGCCGGGCCGGGCGATATGCCACTGACGCAAGGCATCCAGCCCGGTTTTGCGGCGAAATGCCTGGTTGAATGGCAGCCGCAGAGCACGCTCGACATCATCGCGGAAGAATGGCTGGGTCAGCCGTTGATCGCCGAACCAGCACCAGTCGACACACCATTGGCCATCGACCTGCCAGACACGGATCGGTAACCAGCCATGGAAGTCCTGCTCGGGAGTCATGCGCGCCATTGCTCGTTCCATGTCCGTTTTCCCTGGCGCATGGCGCCTTTTACGTCCGCTGCGGAAAACTCCAGCCCCTGTTCGTGGCCCAGGCGAACGACCGTTTCACAGAAAAGCTGCGGGTCGGTGATCGTGCGCAAGCGTTCAGCCAGCTTCGGATCGCCCGTCACGTGATCGCGGAAAGTGGCAAAGGCCAACCCGGCTCTGCCTGGTGAAAGCTCGGGGGTATCGCTCATGCCTTGGCGCAACAGCTCCAGCAACCAGGCATTGGGCTGACAATCCAGCACCAGGTGCACGCGCGCACCGGAACCGGGATTGTCCACCCGGTGCGGTCGGGACAGGTCGATGAACCAGCACTCGCCTGCTTTCATGGGCACCCGCAGGCCATCGACGAGAAACTCCACGTCAGGAGGGCTGAGAAGCGGCACGTGCAAGCGCAGATCGCCACCGGGCTGGCCGAGATCAGGGTCGCGGTGCTCGTGAATGCGAGCGCCAGCACCCAGGCGCAGAAGCCGTGCACTGCGGATGGTGGTCTGGAACAGCGCGAGCACGGCATGCCAGGCTGCTTCAGCTTGCCACCAGCTACTTGCCACGGGCACACCGCACCCTGGCGCGAGGGGCAGGGGGGCGTCCTCGGGGGTGATCAGCGCGATACCGCTCCACTCACCCTCGTAGTAGCCCGTGTTGAAGTGGTAATGCCAGGCCGCCTCGGGAATCTTGCCGAGGGCCTCCAGCAAGGCCGGTAGCTGAGGCGTCAATGGTAGTCGGGAGCAGCGAGGCAAAGCGTCCGGGCTCATGTTACATCCTTGTCTTAGAAACCACTTTCGCGCACACCAAGTGCAGCGATCCTGCGCCAGGCGGCACCCAGCAGCGACTGCCGCTCACCATCGAGCACCACCATGCCACGCAGGGGGTGGTCGGGATGGAGGTCACCATCGAGCAGCGTCAGGCGCACGCCATACTGGGCTTGCGTGGGCTCGGCGCGGTGCTGGGCATCGCGGCGCACGGCGATAGGGCCGCCGTGGTCGGAGCTGAGCGCCTCCAGTTCCAGGTAGGCGACGCCGGTGGCGTCCACTTCGTCCAGTCGCACTTTCAGCGCCGGACGTGCCGGGTCGTCGGTGATGAAACGTCCTTCGCTGCCAGGTTCGATCCGCCAGAGGTTTTCTTCGGCGAGGTAGCCGCGCAGGCGTAATCCCGGTTCGACGATGCGCGCCAGTGGTTCGGCCGGATGCAGCCAGCGGTTCACGCTCAGGTCGCGCTGCAGGTCGCGCACGACTCCGGCCTGCGGCGCACGTAGTTGCAAGCGCTCACGCTGGGCGGCCAGGCCACGGTATTCGGCCACGGCCTCGGCCAGCCTTTGTTCGAGGATGCCGGCATCGGCTGCCGTTTCGCTGCGTGCCGATTGTCGGCGTAGCTGAAGCTGCAGTATGTCGATTTCGCGGCGCACGATGCTCAAGCGTGAGTCCAGATCCGGAGAGTCGAGCTCGAGCAGCAACTGCCCGCTTTCGACGCTCTGCCCATCGGTGACGTGCACGGCTTTAAGGCGCGCCGCGACGGGAGCATGCAGTGCGCTGGTGCGTGAGGCTTCGAGTAGCGTGGGTATCTCTACCGAGCTGCGCCAGGGTACCAGCAGCACCAGTAGCATCATTCCCAATGCCGCGCCGACCAGCAGTACCTTGCGCGGGTCGGCCTGGTCGCGGCGCTTCCACCATTCGCCGAGCTCCTTCCAGACCGGCAGGCCGATGAACCACACCAGTTCCACCAGCATGAGGACGATGCCCAGTACCTTGAAGAACAGGTGGTAAACCGTCAGGGCAATACCGAAGAACAGGATCGCCCGCCATATCCAGGAACCATAACCCCAGATCAGCAGGCGCCGTGTCATGGCCGGCGACCACGGCTCCGGCGCTGGCTCGCCATAGCCGAACAGCGCCTCGCGCAGGCGCCAGCGACACAGGGCGAAGGCACGGTTCTGCAGGTTGTCCACGCCCCACAAGTCGCTGGTCAGGAAATAACCGTCAAAGCGCATGAAGGGGTTGAGGTTGATCACCAGGGTGGTGACCCAGGTGGCGCTGGCCAGCATGAACGCGGCGGTGCGTGCCGGGCCATCTGGCAGTAGCGACCAGGCCAGCAACGCCAGCACCGCCAGTAGCAGTTCAGCCATTACCCCGCCAGCGCCGATGAGCAGACGGGAGCGGCGATCCT
This sequence comes from Pseudomonas sp. FG29, assembly GCF_057809355.1. Taxonomy (NCBI): domain Bacteria; kingdom Pseudomonadati; phylum Pseudomonadota; class Gammaproteobacteria; order Pseudomonadales; family Pseudomonadaceae; genus Pseudomonas; species Pseudomonas sp. FG29. The sequence continues at coordinate 224,728 of NZ_JBMDJU010000004.1, forward strand.
GTACCCGCCAGGCATCGCTGACGTCGGTGTAGAACATCGGCAGCATCACCATGAAGGCCAGGCCCATGCTCTGCACTCGACACCCCGCGCGTTTGGCCATGAAGGCATGACCAAACTCGTGACAGAGCTTGGCGAAGGTCAGTGCCACCCCAAAGGCCAGCGCACCGCCCAGGCTGAACAGATGAGGGAAGGTGGCGAGAAAACGCTGCCAATCGCGCATCACCAGAAATACGCCCAGCACGAAAACCAACGGCAGCCCCCAGCGCAGCAACCAGGAGCCATGGCGCTCGAGCACGGGCCAGGCGCGATTGAGAAAAGGGTCGGGCCGCCACAATGGAATACGGAAAAACAGGTATTGATGCAGGACGCGCTTCCACAGGCTCTGGCGTTGCGCCCCCGCCTTCAGCGCATAGCTGGCACGCTGTTTCTCATCCAGCGCCGCGATCAGGTCGTGTTGGCTGAGAAAGCTGAGCATGCCTTCGAGTTCGCTCGGGCCGAGGGGCGCACCAGGCTCGGCATTGGCTGCGGCCAGGACACGCTGAGGGTCGCCCAGCGTCCAATGGCGTAACAGACGCACGGCCGCTGCGCCAAGCTTGAAATAACGGCCGCGTAGCGGGTCGGCCAACGTCCATTGGGGTGCGCCGTCGAGGCCGGGAGCGGCCGGCGACAGCTGCAGATCCGAGCGCAGGGCAGGCAGCATTAGAAACCCAGGCTCTGGCGAGCGGCGGCCAGCGGCCGGCGCAGCAGGTAATAGACCAGTGGGGCTCGCCCACCGAACAGTTTGGCGGTACCACGCAGGCCGATGCGCGGTGGTGCATCGACGAAGCGTGCATCCAGGCGGTAAGCCAACTGGCCGGCGGCGGTGGTCTGTGCCTCATAGGCCGAGCGTTCCAGGGTGGCCGCGTGACGATTAACCGGGTCGCTGTCGAGAAACAAGGCTACTTCGGCCCCAGGCTGCAGAGCGATGGCATCGCCAACGGGCAACTCGATGCGCAGTTCGGCCTGGCTCGGGTCGGCAATTTGCATCAGTCGTTCGCCGGTCTGTACGGGTTTGCCGGTCAGTCGTTCGGCATCGGCAAACACCGCGATTCCGTCGCGTTCTGCGCGCACTTCACTGCGTGCCAGCAACTGCTGGGCATAGTCGCGCTCGGCGCGCTTCTGCTCGACGCGCGCGGCCAGCAGATCCAGGCGGGCATTGGACTCGGCGTCAGCGAAGGCGCGCTGGCTGTTGGCGCGCAGTTCGGCTTCGGCGACGCCCAGCGCGCGCTCGGCGACATCGGCCTGGGCTTTCAGCGTGGTGGCGTCGAAGCGTACCAGTACGTCCCCGGTTGCCACGCGCTGGTTGGGTTTGACCAGGAATTCGGCGATGACCCCGTCCAGCGGGGCCGCCACGACACGCCCACCCAGCGGCACCACTTCAGCAGGCGCGAGTACCGACTGGCGCACTGGCATCAGCAGCAGTAGCGAGGCGGCTGCGGCGATGGCCAGCAGCTTCTTGCGTGGCCAGCGCATGCGCCAGGGTTTGCGCGGTTGCAGTGCCAGCCAGGCATGGGCGTAGGTGTCGGCCAGTTGTCCCAGCAGTGCCTGTTCCGCTTCGTTGAAAGGCTGGTCACGGGCCAGCCAGAGTCCGCCAAAAGTCTCGTTGGCACGGTTCTTCAGGGCGAGCCAGTAGGCGCAGGGGGCGGAGAGGCTGTTCCAATCGGTTCGCGTTTGTTCGTCTAGGTAGGCCGGGTCGATATTGCCGCTGGTATCGAGCAGCCCTTCCCTCAGCAGCCCTCCGGCAGCGCGCTCGACGAAGGCGACGAACGGTGCATTCGCTTCGACCACGCTGATGCCGGTAAGCGCTTGTACCTTGCCGGCGACCAGCAGTGCGGCATGGCGGAAACCAAACAGTGGCTGGCTATCGTTGACCATGGCGAAGGCCAGGTGCTCGACGCTGTTGGCCTGACGGGCCTGCCGTTCGATGCCGAGGAACTGCGCGAAAACGCGCTCTGCGTTTCCGGGCAGCGGCGCGTTCATTCGTTCACCTGAAACTGTGCGGTACCGCTCATGCCGGCCAGCAGGCCGGTGGCATCGCCGGGCAGCGTACCGATCAGCAGCAGGGTCTGGCTGCCTTCATCGATACGGGCACCCAGACGTTTGACTTCGGCCTTGAGGGGCTTGCCGGTCTCGTCCGGGGTGAAGTCGAAGGTCTGTCCGGGTTGAATCCGGCTGAGCCAGCTGGACGGCACCAGCAGGTAGATCTCCAGCGTGGCATTGTTCACCACGTCCAGTAACGGAGCGCCGCTGGCGACGCTCTCGTGCGGTTGTGCGCGGCGCTGCACCACGCGTCCGTCGAAGGGGGCCAGGACGCTGCAACGCTTGACCTGCACCTGGTACACCTGGGTTTCGGCCTGAGCCTGTGCCTGGCGCGCTTCCGCCAGGGCGACCTCGAAGCGTCCGACCGAGTTGAGTGCGGCCAGTTGCTTCTTGTTGTTGAGCTCCTCGCGGGTGGCACGTGTGGCGGCCTGGGCGGCATTCAGCTGTGCCTGATAGGCGCTGCAATCGAAACGCACCAGCACGTCGCCCTTGGTGAACTTCTGCCCATCCGCGTAAGGCATTTCGATGATGCGCCCGGCCAACTCACTGGAGAGCACGGCTTGATCACGCGCGCGCAGTACGCCGCGTACCTGGCGCTCGGCCGACGATGGAGTGCTGTTCGTCAGTGAATCAAGCAAGGGATCGTCTGCTCGGGCTGAAGACATCAAGGGGCAGAGCAGGATGCTGAGGCAGAGCAATAGTGGGGTGGGGCGGGGCATGACCTACGTCCTTGCATGGGTAGATAGCAGTCTAGAGCAGAAGCCGATCACAGCAAATTGGCCGTAACGATGCCTTAACGTGGTGAAGGATGTCGATCTGGCTGTGTTCAAAATCCGTTTTGGGTGCGATTGCGGCCAACCTGTGGAGGGAGGCTGTAAAAGAGGCTGAGGTGTAACGCCGAACCGTCTTGATCCTGCCATGCCTGCTATCAAGCCGTGAGCCTCATGAGGAGCCAGTGTCCTGACTGTAACCGCCCTTATGAACGCGCCTGAGGGCTGGTCTTTGTCCGGATAGCGGTCTTCTGACGCGTCAGCCGAGTTGCCTCATGCGGCGTTTATCCGCAGATGAACCATACTGGCATTAGGCTACTTGGCGTGATGGGTGCCTGTGCATCGATGGCGCTGGGCTACGCTCTTACATAACCCTCTCTGCGTCTCAGGAGCGTATATGAAAGTGCTCATCGCGGATGATTCCAGTCTCTCCCGAAAACTTCTACTCAAGGCATTACCCGATGCGCTCAGCGCTGAGGTGAGCCAGGCGGCCAACGGTGAAGAGGCGTTGGCGGCCTATGCGGCAGGCTTGGCGGAGATCATTTTTCTCGATCTGACCATGCCGGTGATGGATGGCTTCGAGACGCTCGAGCGTTTGCATCGGCTCGATGCCAATGCCGTGGTGATCGTGGTCAGTGCCGACATTCAGCCCCAGGCTCGCCAGCGGGTGATCGAATTGGGCGCTGCGGCGTTCATCAAGAAACCGATCTCCAGTGAGGCGATGATGGCCACTCTGCATGAAATCGGGGTGCTCTGATGGACAGGCTCAGCGAAGATCAGCGTGACGCGTTACAGGAACTGATGAACGTTGCCATGGGGCAGGCGGCCGACCAGTTGGCCTGTTTGACCGACACCTTCGTCGTCTTGTCAGTACCGCGCATTCATAGCGTGGCCAGCCTCAGCGATACCCAGCTTCCCGAGGTGATGGCAGAGGACATCGATGTGGATGTCACCCGTCAGTCGTTCCTGGGGCAGGTGCGCGGGGAAGCCTTCGTCTGCTTTGGCTGCCATGGCGCAGACCAGTTGGCAGAGCTGATGGGCTATGACGAACACAGCATCCAGCAACGTGAGGAGCTGATGCTGGATGTCACCAACATTCTCAGCGGTGCCTGCATCAACAGCCTGGCGCAACAGTTCGACATCCCTGTCAGCTATGGCGCGCCGTCGGTCTTCTCCCGGCACACCTCGTTCAAGCAGGCCATGAGCGAAAGAGCCTTGCAGAGTCACCGGGCCCTGGTCATGGAGATTCGTTTCGAGGTTCAGGCCTGCCAATTCAGCTGTGATCTGCTGCTGTGCATCTCGGAGGACACGGTAGGCAGTGTCCTGGCCGTGATCGACCGACTCTTGAGCGAGCTTTGAAATGGATGCCCTTGGCTTGCACGGCGCAGGGCTGGAAGCGGTTCTGGAAAACATCAACCTGGGCGTGCTGGTGGTCGATGCGGATTGTCGCGTGCTGTTCTGGAACCGTTTCATGGTCATCCACAGTGGGCGCTTGGCGGATGAGGCCGTGGGCCGTTCACTGTTCGAGCTGTTTCCGGATTTGCCCGAGCGCTGGCTACGGCAGAAGGTGCGTGGCGTCCTGACGCTACGCAACCTGGCCTTCACCTCCTGGCAGCAACGGCCGCACCTGTTTCCCTTCGGGGGTACCCGGCCGATCACCAGCCAGTTGTCGAGCATGTACCAGAACTGCACCTTCTTCCCGTTGCACGATGGCCAAGGGGAACCCAGAGCCGCCTGCATCACGGTGGCCGATGCCACCGACACGGCTGCGCGGCAGCAGGAGCTGGAACGTCTCAATGCCCTGCTGGAGGTCGAGAAGGAGCAACAGGCCCAGCTGATCCGCCGGTTGGAAGAGGCCCAGGCACAGTTGCTGCAATCGGAAAAGATGGCAGCCATCGGGCAACTGGCTGCCGGCGTCGCCCATGAGATCAACAACCCCGTGGGCTTCGTGTATTCCAACCTCAACAGCCTGCGAGGCTACCTCGATCAATTGATGGGGTTGGTCGATGGCTTGCAGGCTCAGGTACAGGCCTCGGGCAATGCCGAACTGATCCAGGCCTGCAATGCGTTGGGGCAGATGGCCGACTACGCCTTCCTGCGGGAAGATACGCCGGTGCTGCTGGGCGAGTCGTGCGAAGGCTTGGAGCGGGTCAAACGCATCGTCAAGGATCTGCGGGATTTTTCCCATGTGGACAACGGCGAGTGGCAGTTCGCCGATTTGCACCAGGGGCTGGACAGTACGCTCAACGTGATCTGGAACGAGGTCAAGTTCAAGGCTCAGGTGGTCAAGCAGTACGGCGAGCTGCCGCCGGTGCAATGCATCGCTTCGCAGATCAACCAGGTGTTTCTCAACCTGATCGTCAACGCCGCGCAGGCCATCGTCCAGCACGGCACCATCACCCTGCGTACCGGAACGCTGGGCGAAAACGTCTTCGTCGAGATCGAGGACGATGGGCCGGGCGTTCCCGAGCATCTGATGCGGCGCATCTTCGAGCCGTTCTTCACCACCAAGCCGGTCGGCAAGGGTACGGGGCTTGGCCTGTCCGTGTCCTACAACATCATCGAACGCCATCACGGCGTGCTGAGTGTCAGCACGCCGCCCAATGGCGGCGCCTGCTTTCGCATCGTCCTGCCCACGCGTCAGCCGGTCGAGTCCTGATCCGGTTCGGCGACATCGTCGCTCAGGTACGCCGCGAACAATTCACCGAAGCTGCTTTGCGGCGACTCCATGTATTCCAGGGCTTCCGCGGCCAACACATCCAGCAGGACGATTCCGTTTATCCCCTGTTCGGCGCGGGTCGCCGATCTCAGGCGCTCGGCCATGCCCAGGTTGACTTCGCGCAGGGCCCGGTAAATCTCCATCAGCCCTTCCAGGTCGTAGCGCGCCGACAGGCCGTTCTGCTGGCGTAGCAACTGCCCCATGAGGTAGGTGCCCAGGGCACGGAAGAGGGTTTCGGCCGCACCACTGAAGGGTTGATGGAAGTGCGCCATGGGCGAGAGCAGGCGTGTATGGGGACAGCCAGAAGTGGCGCCGACCAGGCCGATGACCGAACTGAGCACGCGTTGCAGGGTGCTCGATTGCTCCAGGTGACGGCCATTCCAGTCGATGCACACGTGCACCTGGTCGAACGACTGGCGACCCGCCAGTTCATGCAGGGGGGTGACCAGGGCCAGGGCAAACGGACAGAACGGGCTTTGCGCTGCGTGCAGTGGGCAATTGCGGCACTGGCAATGTTCCAGGCGTGCCCAATCAGGCGGCTCGCCCGAGGGGTGCGAGGGGATGTTCAGGGTCGCAGCGCCACCGTCCTCGAAGGTCATTTGGTAGCGTGCCAGGGGAGCGGTGGCCTGCATGGTTTCTCCAGTGAGCGAATGTGCTCGCACGGATGAAGGCATTTTGACACCAAATATCCGTCGCTTGTTCAGGGGCTATCTACACTTAGCTTAGGCTCTGTGACATCAGGAGTGGCGCAATGGACTCAACGGTCTTGCAGCAACAGATGATCGCGGCGGTGGAGCAGATCCCGGCGGGTTTTCTGCTTCTGGATACCGTGCAGCGCATCCTCTACTGCAACCCCTTCATCGTGCAGCGCTGCAGTCGTGACCTCTCCGACGTCGCAGGCATGCGCCTGGCCGAGGCATTTCCGGAAGTCGATACACCGCACTGGCACGAGTTGTTCAATAGGGTCTGCAGCGAACGGCAGCCGGTGCAGACGGTCTGGCGCGACCAGCCGTACCTGATCCTGCTCAGCACGCTACCGGACGATGGTCAGTGCACGCCGCTGCCGATGCTGCAGGCCACGCTGCTGTTCCCGGTCATATCCACGAGCGGTGCCCTGATACTGGGCCTGGCCATATTCGACAACAGCCGTGCCGCCGCCAGTCCGGAGCTGCAGCAGGCGCTGATGGCACTGAGTCGCAAGCATGACGAACTCAGCGAGTTGAGCGGCAAGTTGCAAGCCGCCAATCGGCAGTTGTTGCAGTCCGAGAAAATGGCCGCCATCGGTCAATTGGCTGCAGGCGTGGCGCATGAAATCAACAACCCGGTGGGCTTCGTCGCCAGCAACCTGAAGACCCTGGCCGGTTACGTTCAGCAATTGTTGCAACTGGTGGATCAGATGAGCGAGTGGGGTGGCCTGGAGTTGCAGCGATTGAAGCAGCAGTTCGATTACGACTTCATCCGCGATGACATCAATGGCCTGCTCAGCGAGTCGACCGAAGGCGTCGAGCGGGTCAAACGCATCATTTCCTCGTTGCGGGACTTCTCCCACAGCAGCGATGAGGTGTTCGTCATGGCCGATCTGCATGAGGGCATTCGTAGCACGCTGAACGTGGTCAACAACGAGGTGAAGTACAAGGCCGAAGTGATCTGCGAGTTTGCCGAGCTGCCCTTGGTCGAGTGCATTCCCGCGCAGATCAACCAGGTGGTCATGAACCTGCTGGTCAATGCCGCCCAGGCCATCGAGCACGATGGGCGCATCGTCATTCACACCGAGCGTTGCGCCGACGATGTGCTGATCCAGGTGAGCGACAACGGCTGCGGCATAGCGGCGCAGCACCTGGCGCAGATATTCGATCCCTTCTTCACTACCAAGCCGGTTGGCAAGGGGACGGGGCTTGGGCTCGCGTTGTCGTTCAGCATCGTCGAGAAGCACGGCGGCAGTCTTACCGTCAGCAGTGAGCTGGGCCAGGGTTCCCGATTCACCATCCGTCTACCGATCCGGCAGGTTCATTGAGCATCTGGAGCGCACATCATGTCCGAATCGCAAGCAAGTCCGCCGCGCCCGCGCGTGCTGTTGGTCGACGACGAGGAGAATATCCTCAACAGCCTGCGACGCCTGCTGCGCGGCCAGCCCTACGATCTGGTGATGGCCAACGGCGGCGCACAGGCGCTGCAACTGTTCGAGGAGCAGCCATTCGATCTGGTGGTTTCCGATGCCCGCATGCCGGGCATGGACGGCGCCACCCTGCTGGCCGAGATCCACAAGCGCAGCCCGCAGTGCATGAGCATCCTGCTCACCGGCTATGCCGATATCCAGACCATCACCACGGCGATCAACGAGGGGCAGATCTATCGCTACCTGAGCAAGCCCTGGAACGATGAAGAGCTGATGTTGGCCATCCGCCAGGCCTTGGCCTTCCAGTTCGCCGAGCGCGAACGTGAGCGCTTGCAGCAACTGACGCAGGAGCAGAACAGGCAACTGGTCGCACTCAACGAGGGCCTGGAGAAACGCGTACAGGCGCGTACCGCAGAGCTGCAGCAGACGGCCGACATGCTCGATCTGGCCTATGACGAGTTGCGCCGCAGCTATGTGCTGAGCACTGAAGTGTTCTCGCTGCTGGTCAACCAGCGCCTACCGCGCGAGAAGCAGACCAACCAGCAAATCATCGCCATCATCCGCGCCTTCGCCTCGGACATGGGCATGCCGGAGGATCAGGCGCGTGATCTGAGCATGGCCGCAGCGCTGTACAACATCGGCAAGCTCAGCCTGCCCGACTCGATCCTGGTGAGCCCGGCCGATCTGATGCATGGCAAGGACCGTGATCTCTACCGCCGCTACCCAGCGCAGAGCGAGTCGGTGCTGATGGCGCTGGAGCCGTTGCACGATGCGGCCAAGCTCATCCGCCATCATCAGGAGCGCTGGGATGGTTCGGGCTTCCCCGATCACCTGCGAGGCAACGACATTCCCCTCGGCTCACGCATGCTCAAGCTGGCCGTCGACTTCGTCGAACTGCAATGCGGGCTGGTGCTGGAGCGGCGCCTGAATCGCGACGAGGCGCTGCTGCTCATCGGCAAATACGCCGGCCGCCTGTATGACCCCGAGCTGATCGAGCGCTTTACCCACATCTGCGCCTCGGTCATGCCGGACATCACTCTGGGCGACCCGCTGGTACGTGCCGTGGATACACGCCAGCTCGAACCCGGCATGGTGCTGGCGCGCAACCTCCATGCCGACAACGGCATGCTGTTGCTCAACGAGGGCAAGGTGCTCTCGGAACTGCTGATTCGCAAGCTGATCGCCTTCGAAGGCATCGAGTCGGCCTCCTATACCCTGTTCGTGCGGGATCCCGAAGCCGCGGCATTACAAGTCGCCAAGGAGTGATGCCATGGCACGTCTATTGTTGCTGGACGATGAACCCGCCGTGCTCAAGGCGCTGTGTCGGGAGTTGCGTGACACCGGCTGGCAGATCGATACCTTCAGCGAGCCGCAGGAGGCGCTGCTGGCCCTGGCGCACAACGCGTACGAGCTGATCCTTTCGGATCTGCGCATGCCCGAGCTCGATGGCATTGCGTTCTTGCAGTTCGCTCGGCAATTGCAGCCTGATGCGTTGCGCCTGCTGCTCAGTGGTGACAGTGATCGCGAGTCACTGGTTCGGGCGGTGAACAAGGCGGAAATCTACCGCTTCGTCTCCAAACCGTGGGATGCCTACGAGTTGCGCGGAACCCTGCAGACCTGCCTGGAGTTGCAGCAGGTATTGGCCGAGCGCAAGTCGCTGCTGGAGCGCATCCAGCGGCAACAGGCGGCAATCGATGCACACGAGGCCTATCTGCGTGACATGCGGCGTCGGCACCCGGACATATTCACCGTCGAGCGTAGCGAAGACGGTGCGGTCGTGCTGCCAGATGATGAGGCGGGCGGCTAGGCCGATGACAGGAGGGCAGCGATTGCGCGCATGCATCGTGCTGGGGCATTGTCCTGGGCGTGGTGCGTGAGATGCCTGATTGTGGTGCATGGCGCGGCGCAGGCTGCCGATGGTGAGCGGCCGCGCGCGCTGGCATAAGTCTTGCGCGGCACAGCTTATCGTCCAGGCTAGCAGGAGGCCGCCGTGTCGATTCATGTCGCGCTGCATCATGTCACCCACTACCGCTACGACCGTGCGGTCAACCTTGGGCCGCAGGTCGTGCGTCTGCGCCCGGCGCCACATAGCCGCACGCGCATCCTTTCCTACGCGCTGAAGGTCGAGCCAGGTGAGCATTTCATCAACTGGCAGCAGGATCCGCAGGGCAACTACCTGGCGCGCCTGGTGTTCCCGGAGAAGACCCGCGAGTTCAAGGTCGAGGTGGATCTGGTCGCCGAGATGGCGGTGTTCAACCCCTTCGACTTCTTCCTCGAGCCCTACGCCGAGCGCATTCCCTTCGCCTACACCGAGGGCGAGCAGCGTGAGCTGGCGCCCTATCTGATCAAGCTGCCGGCCACGCCGTTGTTCGCCAAGTACCTGGCGAACATTTCTCGCGAGCCGGTACCCAGCATTGATTTCCTGGTGGAGCTGAACCAGCGCCTGTCTACCGACATTCGCTACCTGATCCGCATGGAGCCCGGCGTGCAGACGCCCGAGCAGTCGCTGGAACTGGCATCCGGTTCCTGCCGTGACTCGGCCTGGCTGCTGGTGCAGTTGCTGCGTCATCTGGGCCTGGCAGCGCGTTTCGTCTCCGGCTACCTGATCCAGCTCACCGCCGACGTCAAATCCCTCGACGGCCCCAGCGGCACCGAACAGGACTTCACCGACCTGCACGCCTGGTGCGAGGTGTACCTGCCCGGCGCCGGCTGGATCGGCCTCGACCCCACTTCAGGCCTGTTCGCCGGTGAAGGCCACATTCCGCTGGCCTGCAGCCCGGAGCCGTCTTCGGCGGCGCCGATCACCGGTGGGCTGGACGAGTGCGAGGTGGAATTCGAGCACCTGATGAGCGTCGAGCGGGTGTGGGAGGCGCCGCGCGTCACCAAACCCTACAGCGAGGCGCAGTGGCAGGCGATTCAGACGCTGGGCCGGCAGATCGACGAGGATCTGCAGAAACATGACGTACGCCTGACCATGGGCGGCGAGCCGACCTTCGTTGCCCTCGACTACCCCGATGACGACGAATGGAACACTGCGGCGTTGGGGCCGAACAAGCGTCGCCTGGCTGCCGATCTGTTCTACCGCTTGCGCGACCATTACGCCCCCTCCGCGCTGGTGCACTTCGGCCAGGGCAAGTGGTACCCGGGCGAGCAGTTGCCGCGCTGGTCGCTCAATTGCTTCTGGCGCCGTGACGGTGAGCCGTTGTGGCATGAGCCGAAACTGCTGGCCGACGAGAAGCGTGGCTATGGCGCCACCGCCGCAACCGCCGAGCGCTTCCTCGCCGCCCTGGCCGAGCGTTTGGGCGTGGATGGCGGCAACGTCTTCCCGGCCTATGAGGACTGGTTCTACTACCTGTGGCGCGAGCGCAAGCTGCCGGACAACGTCACCCCCGACGACGCGCGCCTGAGCGACCCGCTGGAGCGCGAGCGCCTGCGCAAGGTGTTCGGTCAGGGGCTGGATAAGGTCGTCGGTCACGTCCTGCCGCTGGCCCGCCAGGTGGTCGGTGACGGCTGGCAGAGCGGGCGCTGGTTCCTGCGCGACGAGCATTGCCGGCTGTTGCCGGGCGACTCGGCGCTCGGTTATCGCCTGCCGCTGGATTCATTGCCCTGGGTCAGCCAGGCCGACTATCCCTACATCAACCCGGTCGACCCCAGCCAGTCACTGCCGCCGTTGCCCAGCCCGGCGCAGGTTCAGCGACAGTTGCGCGGCGTGTGGCGTGGCGCCAGTGCCAACGTGCAGAGTGCGCGCCCGGCCAGTGGGCAGTCGGCGGCCGGTATCGTGCGTACCGCGCTGTGCGCCGAGCCGCGCGAGGGCCGGCTGTATCTGTTCATGCCGCCGTTGGCGCATCTGGAGGACTACCTGGAACTGGTCGCGGCCATCGAGGCGGTGGCGGCCGAGTTGAACTGCCCGGTGCTGATGGAGGGCTACGAGCCGCCACTCGACCCGCGCCTGCAATACTTTCGCGTTACCCCTGATCCGGGCGTGATCGAGGTGAATATCCACCCGTCGGCGAGTTGGGAAGAACTGGTCGAGCGCTGCGAGTTCCTCTACGAGGCCGCGCGTCAGTCGCGCCTGTCCAGCGAGAAATTCATGGTCGACGGCCGCCACACCGGCACCGGCGGCGGCAACCATTTCGTCCTTGGCGGGGCGACACCGAGCGATTCGCCCTTCCTGCGTCGCCCCGATCTGTTGCGCAGCCTGATCAGCTACTGGCACAACCACCCGTCGCTGTCCTACCTGTTCAGCGGCTTGTTTATCGGCCCGACCTCGCAGGCGCCGCGCGTCGACGAGGCGCGCAACGATGCGCTGTACGAGCTGGAAATCGCCTTCGCGCAGATGCCCGAGCCGGGCCGCGACTGCCCGCCGTGGCTGGTCGACCGGCTGCTGCGCAACCTGCTGGTGGACGTCACCGGCAACACTCACCGTGCCGAGTTCTGCATCGACAAGCTGTATTCGCCGGACTCGGCCAGCGGCCGCCTCGGCTTGCTGGAGTTGCGCGCCTTCGAGATGCCGCCGCACGCGCAGATGAGCCTGGCTCAGCAACTGCTCCTGCGCGCGCTGATCGCGCGTTTCTGGCAGGAGCCCTATCAGCCGGCGAAGCTGGTGCGCTGGGGCACCGAGCTGCACGACCGCTATCTGCTGCCGCACTTCGTCGAGCAGGATTTCGCCGATGTGCTGCAGGAGCTGGGCAGCTTCGGCTATCGCTTGCGCAGCGAGTGGTTCGCCCCGCACTTCGAGTTTCGCTTTCCCAAGGCTGGCGACTTCGCGGTCAAGGGTATCGACCTGGAGCTGCGGCAGGCGCTGGAGCCCTGGCACGTACTGGGCGAGGAGGGCGCCGTCGGCGGCACGGTGCGCTACGTCGACTCGTCGCTGGAGCGCATGCAGGTGAAGGTGAACGGCATGGCGCCGGATCGCTACGTGCTGACCTGCAACGGTGTACCGGTGCCGATGCGGCCCACCGGCAAGGTCGGCGAGTTCGTCGGGGGCGTGCGTTTTCGCGCCTGGCAGCCGGCCAGTTGCCTGCAACCGACCATCGGTGTGCACGCGCCGCTGGTGTTCGACCTCATCGACACCTGGATGCAGCGCTCACTGGGTGGTTGCCAGTACCATGTCGCCCATCCGGGCGGTCGCAACTACGACAGCCTGCCGGTTAACGCCTACGAGGCCGAGAGCCGGCGCCTGGCGCGCTTCTTCCGCTTGGGCCACAGCCCAGGCAAGCGCCCGGCACTGCAACCGATAGACAATAATGAACTGCCGATGACCCTGGATCTGCGTCGCGTCTGACGTCGATTCCATCTGTGGGAGGGGCTTTAGCCGCGCACTGTCGCCGCTGAAGCGCCTCCCACGGGTGCGGTTCATCAACCTGCGTCACGCTGCCTTGCCACTGCCGAGCCTGCCATGCACGACCTGTTAGCCGATTACCCGCCCCCTGCCGGGGCCTACCACGAATTGCTCGATGCCAAGGGCAACGTGCGCCCGCACTGGCGCCGCCTGTACGAGCAACTGGCGCGCAGCCGTCCGGAACACCTGGCGCAGCGCGAGGCCATGCTGGCCCGGCAGATCCAGGAAAATGGCGTCACCTACAACGTCTACGCCGACCCGGAAGGTGCGGATCGCCCTTGGGAGCTGGATCTGCTGCCCAACCTGATCCCGGCGGACGAGTGGCAGCAGATCGCCGCCGGCGTGGCCCAGCGCGCGACCCTGCTCAATCGCGTGCTGGCTGATCTCTACGGCCCGCAGAAGCTGATCGCCGAAGGCCTGCTGCCGACCGAACTGGTGTTCGGCCACAACAATTTTCTCTGGCCGTGCCAGGGCATGCAGGCGCCGGGTGGCACCTGGCTGCACCTGTATGCGGTGGATCTGGCTCGCGCTCCGGACGGGCGTTGGTGGGTCACCGCCGACCGTACTCAGGCGCCGTCCGGCGCCGGCTATGCGCTGGAGAACCGGCAGATCGTCTCGCGCGCCTTCCCCGAGCTGTACCGCGATCTGCGCGTGCAGTACCTGGCCGGCTTCTTCCGCACTCTGCAGGACACCCTGGCGCGTCAGGCGCCGAGCGGTGGGGAAAAGCCGCTGGTGGTGTTGCTGACGCCGGGGCGCTTCAACGAGAGCTACTTCGAGCACCTGTACCTGGCGCGTCAGCTCGGCTATCCGCTGGTCGAAGGCAGCGACCTGACAGTGCGCGACGCCACCCTCTACCTCAAGACCCTGGCCGGCCTGCGCCGCGTGCATGCGGTGTTGCGCCGTCTCGACGATGACTACTGCGACCCGCTGGAGCTGCGCACCGATTCCGCCCTTGGCGTGCCCGGCCTGCTTGAAGCGGTGCGCCGTGGCCGCGTGCTTGTGGCCAACGCGCTGGGCAGTGGTGTGCTGGAGTCGCCTGGCCTGCCGGGTTTCCTGCCCGCGATCAGCGAACATCTGCTCGGCGAGGAACTGCTGCTGCCGTCCATCGCCAGTTGGTGGTGCGGCGAGCCGCCGGTGCTGGATGAGGCGCTGGAAAAACTCGATGGATTGCTGGTGCGCCCGGCCTTTCCCTCGCAGAGTTTCGCCCCGGTGTTCGGTCGTGATCTGGATGAGGCGCAGCGCGCCAAGCTGGCGGCCCGCCTCAAGCAGCGCCCCTACGCCTACGTGGCGCAGGCGCGGGCCAAGCTGTCGCAGGCGCCAGTGTGGGACGGCACGGGGCTGCAGCCGCGCGCCATCGGCATGCGCGTGTTCGCTGTGGCCAGTGCCGACGGCTACCGAATCATGCCCGGTGGCCTGACCCGCGTGGCTGCTGAGGCCGACGCCGAGGTGGTGTCGATGCAGCGCGGTGGCGCCAGCAAGGACACCTGGGTGCTTGGTACGCGGCAGAGTGGCGGCGAGCCCTGGCAGACGCAGCGCACCCTGGGCACCGCCGACCTGGTGCGCAGCGACCCCTTCCTGCCCTCACGGGTAGTGGAAAACCTGTTCTGGTTCGGCCGTTATGCCGAGCGCTGCGAGGGCAGTGCACGGCTACTGCGCATCATGTTGGCGCGTTACGTCGACGATGACGATGATCCACAGGCGCTGCAGAGCGCCTTGGTGCTGGCCCAGAGCTTGGGCCTGCTGGCTGATCCGGAGGAGGGCGAGCTGGAGGCGCGTCTGTTGCAGGCGCTGCTGGGCGGTGATTGGCCGGCCAGCCTGCGCGCCAATCTGCAGCGTCTGCAGTGGGCGGCCGGCAGTGTGCGCGGCAAGCTGTCCCAGGCCAACTGGCAGGCGCTGGTCGAGCTGCAGCGTGAGGCACAGTTGCTCGAAGGTCAGCCGGCCGACTTTGGCGAGCTGCTGGATTTCCTCAATCGCCTGCTGATGTCGCTGGCAGCGCTGTCGGGCTTCGCCCTCGACGACATGACCCGCGACGACGGCTGGCGCTTTCTCATGTTCGGTCGCTACATCGAGCGCCTGCAGTTTCTTTGCGACAGCTTCGCCGGCTTCCTGCGCAGCGGCTCGGCCACCGACCAGTCGGCGCTGGAGTGGCTGTTGGAACTGGGCAACAGCAGCATCACCTACCGCACCCGTTACCTCGCTTCGGCGCAGTTGATTCCGGTGCTCGACCTGCTGCTGCTGGACGAGCAGAACCCGCACGCGGTGATCTTCCAGATGCGCACCCTGCTGCGGTCGCTGGAAGGGTTGCACGAGCGCTTCGAGCTGCCGGCCGAGCGCTACCTGGCGTATCTGGAAGAGCAGCTTGCCGCGTTCAGCCTCGCCAGTCTGGAAAACCCGCTGTTCGGCCCCGGCAGCACCCGTGCGGTGCTCGAAGGCCTGGCCGATCTGCTGGTGGCCATCAGCGAGGCCGCCGGCGCGGTATCCGATCATCTTGGCCTGCGCTTCTTCGCTCATGTCGATGTCAGCCAACGGACGCAATCCTCATGAGCAGCGCCTTTTATCAAGTTCTTCACGACACCTACTACCGCTATTCGGCGCCGGTTTCCCTGGCCCAGCAACTGGCGCACCTGTGGCCGCGCGAGTGCCCCTGGCAGCGCTGCCAGGAAAAGGAACTGCGTATCGACCCGCAGCCCTGCCAGCGCCGTGACGGCCTGGACGTGTTCGGCAACCCGCTGACGCGGCTGGTGTTCGAGCGCCCGCATGAGGCGCTCAGCGTCAGTGCGCGGCTGCGTGTCGAGGTGCTGGCGCGCCCTGCGCTCGACCTCGACGATTCGCCGAATTGGGAGGCGGCCTGCGCGGCGCTCAGCTATAGCGGCCAGCGTATGGAGCCGGCATTGCTGGAAGCGGCACGCTACCGCTTCGAGTCACCCTACGTACGCCTCAAGCAGGTCTTCGCCGACTTCGCTGATGACTGCTTCACGCCTGGTCGCCCGTTGCTGCAGGCCGGCCAGGCGCTGATGCAGAAGATCTTCGAGGAGTTCAGTTTCGATGCCGGCGCCACTCAGGTGGCCACGCCACTGCTGCAGGTGCTGGAAGATAAACGCGGCGTCTGCCAGGACTTCGCCCACCTGATGCTTGCCTGCCTGCGTTCGCGCGGCCTGGCGGCCCGCTATGTCAGCGGCTACCTGCTGACCCAGCCGCCACCCGGCCAACCACGGCTGATCGGTGCGGATGCCTCGCATGCCTGGATCTCGCTGTACTGCCCGCGTCAGGGCTGGGTGGATTTCGACCCGACCAACAACGTGCGGCCGGCGCTGGAGCACATCACCCTGGCCTGGGGCCGGGATTTCTCCGATGTGTCGCCGCTGCGGGGGGTGATCCTGGGGGGCGGCAGCCACGACCCGGAAGTACAGGTCACGGTATTGCCGCTTGCATAGCAATGAAGGGCCTCGGTCGAGGCCCTTGCGGATGACTCAGTCGACCAGCTTCACGCTGCCTTTCATCATCGAGTAGTGGCCGGGGAAGGAGCAGAAGAAGCTGTAGTCCTCGCCTGCAGCCAGCTTGCTCACGTCGAAGGTTACCGAGCTGCTCTCGCCACCGCCGATCAGATCGGTATGGGCGATCACGCGAGCGTCACCGGCTTTCAGGTAGCTGGCATCGGGGCCAGCGGGGATACCGTCGGTGGCGATGCCGGGCATGTCAGCGGTCTTGCTCAGTACCCAGTTGTGGCCCATGGCGGTCTTGGGCAGTGCACCGGTGTGTTTGAGGTTGACGGTGAAGGTCTTGCAGCTCTTGCTGACGGAGATGGCCTGGGTGTTGAAGGTCATCTGGTCGGTCGCCTCGACATCCACCGAGCAGTCGGCGGCGAAGATCGGGGTGCTGGCCAGGCCGAGCAGGGCCATGAGAGCAACATTGCGTAACATCGTGAAGCCTCCAGATTCTGAGTTTCCGGTCAGGTCATTAAAGAGTCGCACAGCTTTGCCCGGTTGCGGGTGCGACCGAACGCCACGTCCATTTATCCCGAAAATCTGTGGATAACTCTGTGGGCAAGGTCTGCATGGGCTTTCCCAGCGCCCGCCGTTGGCCATTTCTGGGCGCCTGGTCAGCTTTTGTGCAGCGCCTGTGGCTAGTCTTCAGGCGAGCCGAAAAACCTTGCAAATGAATGCGTTGGGGTGAATGAGAGATTGCCGGGCAGATGCAGGCGAGCAATCAGGGCTTATCCCCGAAAGCCGTGGAGCAAGCTGTGGATAAGCTTGGGGAAAGTCGTGCGCGTCAGCGCCCGTCAAGGCGCGCTGCACACTGGCTGAAAAATGACCGATTCAGTCTGCCTTGGCGGGGCGCAGCGCTTGCCACAGGCGCGCACCCAGGCTTACCAGCGGTACGCTGATCAGGCCGGCGACGATGCCCAGCAGGGCGTTGAGCAACGTCGGCACTACGGCTGCGAGCCACTGACCGCCGTCCACTGCGACCCACTCGCTGGCGTGATGGATGGCCGCTTCGACCGGAGCCAGACCGTGGCTGAGAATACCGCCGCCCACCATGAACATGGCGGCCGTGCCGACCACCGAGAGCGCCTTCATCAGCCAGGGGGCCAGCGCCAGGATGCCGCGCCCGCAGGCTTGCGCGAAGGCGCTGCTGCGTTGGCTGAGGTACAGCCCGGCGTCATCCAGCTTGACGATGCCGGCGACCAGGCCGTAAACGCCAATGGTCATCACCAGCGCGATGCCGCTGAGCACGACCACCTGGTTGATGAAGCTGGCGGCGGCGACGGTGCCCAGGGTGATGGCGATGATTTCCGCCGACAGAATGAAGTCGGTGCGCACTGCGCCACGGATCTTGTCGCGCTCGAAGGCGACCAGATCCACCTCGGGATTGGCCAGGGCTTCGAGGTGGGCCTGCTTGCCGTCGTCCTCGTGGCGATGGAGCAGCTTGTGCAGCAGCTTTTCGGCGCCCTCGTAGCAGAGGAACAGGCCGCCGAACATCAGCAGCGGCACCACCAGCCAGGGCGCGACGGCGCTGATCAGCAGTGCCGCCGGCACCAGGATCGCCTTGTTGATCAGCGAGCCCTTGGCCACTGCCCAGACCACCGGCAATTCGCGATCCGCCCTGACGCCAGTGACCTGCTGGGCATTGAGCGCCAGGTCGTCACCGAGTACGCCGGCGGTCTTGCGCGCGGCGACCTTGGTCATGGTGGCGACGTCATCGAGTACCGTGCTGATGTCATCGATCAGGGCGAGCAGGCTGCTTCCGGCCATTGTCAGGCTTCCGTGTGAAAGAAAGACGCAGAGCCTAGCATTCTCGCCGCACGTCAGCATCGCGCCGCGCGTCGGAAGCGGGCGCGTTTCACGTTGTCGGGATCAGGCCGGCGTTCTGTCCACCCACTTCGGCGCTACGGTCGGGCGCCAGGCGGCGAGCGCGTCGACCAGCGCCTGCGGTGAATCGGCGATCTGCAGCATCTCGCGGTGTTGCGCACGGACGAAGCGCTCGGCCACCAGGTGGTCGAGGAAGTCGCCGAGCTTGCTGTAGAAACCGTTGATCTCCAGCAGGCCCAGCGGTTTGGCGTGGTAACCGAGCTGGCCCCAGGTCCACACCTCGAACAGCTCTTCCAGGGTGCCAAGCCCGCCGGGCAGGGCGATGAAAGCGTCGGCCAGCTCGGCCATGCGCGCCTTGCGTGCATGCATACCGTCCACGACTTCCAGGCAGGTCAGGCCACGGTGGCCGATTTCGGCGCGCTCCAGGCTCTGCGGAATGATGCCGATGACTTCGCCGCCAGCGTTCAACGCCGCATCGGCCACGACGCCCATCAGGCCGACCGCGCCGCCGCCATAGATCAGGCGCACGCCACGCTCGGCCAGGTGCTGGCCAAGCGCTTCGGCTGCTTCACGATAGACGGGGCTGGCACCGGGGCTGGCGCCACAGAAAACACAGATGCTGCGCAGGGACATGCCGGGACTCCTCGACGAAAAACGCCAAGGTTAACCAGACGGCGCGGCGCGACCAAGGGTCAATGGCTTGTATCAATGACGTGTATCAATGCCGCAGGTTCCACAGGCATAGCTGGCGAGCAGTTGGCGGAGATCGTCGAGGGACATGGCAGGGCTTCCTTATCTGGCGGTAAAGAGGAGGCTAGCCGGGATGTGGGTAGGCCGCTCGTAGATTGTTTCCATCAGGGCCATAGGCAGGTCGTTGCATCAAGAGAAAAAGTTTTCCCCGAGAGCTGTGGGCAATCCTGTGGATAAACTGGTGGTTCCTTCATGTAGCGCCTAAATACAGGCCATTGCATGAGGATGATCGATTTTTGAGCAGCGGATAAAATCCTTTGTTCACAAGGGCTTGACATTTTTGTGGAGCTTTTTCAGCTGTTCGCCGAGTTTTCCCCGTTAGCTGTGGGTCAAATTGTGGATAAGCTTTTAGGGGTTGTCTGCAGGCCAGTAATTTCAAGGTCTCTGGCGTTTTGGGTGTTTTTTGATCGGCAGCGTGAAACTGATCTACTCAGGCCAATGTCAAGCTTTTTTGGCCCGCCGTGAGTGAGGAGGGAAAAGTTATCCTCAGATTCTGTGCATGTTTCTGTGAGCAGGTTGGGGGTAACCAGGCTCGGCTGTTACTGGTTGGGGATATCCTCCTGTGGCGAGGATTTACCCAGCGGAGCGTCCGCCTCCCTGGGGAGGCGGACAGGCAGGGCTCAACTGGCCAGCAACCAGACGCCGGTCAGTGCCGAGGCGGCGCCAGCGAGGCGCACCAGCGGTGCGGCGGCCTGGGGTAGGAAGCGCACCAGGGCGTAGCCGAAGGCGTGCAGGGCGGCGGTGGCGATGACGAAGCCGGCGGCGTAGCCGTAAGGGCTGGCCAGATCCGGCAACTCCAGGCCATGTGCGACGCCATGGCTGAGGGCGAAGAGGGCGGTCAGGCCAATCGATATCGCCATCGGCAGACGTGCGGCGACGGCCACCAACAGGCCGAAAGCCAGTACCGAGCCGGCGATGCCGGTTTCCATCAGCGGGATTTCCACACCGGAGAAGCCGAGCAGCCCGCCAATCAACATGGTGCCAACGAAGGTCAGTGGCAGCGCCCAACGCGCCGCGCCGCTCTGTTGGGCGGCCCACAGGCCGACGGCGAACATCGCCAGCAGGTGATCCAGGCCGAATACCGGGTGGGCCAGGCCAGACATCAGCCCCGATTCACCATGACCGGGGTGGGCGAAGGCCAGTGCCGGGGTGCAGAACAGGGCGATAGCGGAAAGGGTCTTGCGCAGATTCATGAGGTTCTCCTTGAGGGAATCAGGCCGCGGTGAGCATGCCCTGGCGTTCGATGAAGGCGATGATCTCGTCGAGACCCTGGCCGACTTTCTGGTTACTGAAGACGAAAGGCTTGTCGCCGCGCATCTTCAGGGTGTCGCGCTCCATCACTTCCAGTGAGGCGCCGACCATCGGTGCCAGGTCGATCTTGTTGATCACCAGCAGGTCGGATTTGCAGATGCCCGGGCCGCCCTTGCGCGGCAGCTTGTCGCCCGCCGCCACGTCGATCACGTACAGGGTCAGGTCGGAGAGTTCCGGGCTGAAGGTGGCCGACAGGTTGTCGCCACCGGACTCGACGATGATCAGGTCGAGTCCCGGGAAGCGGCGGTTGAGCTGCTCGACCGCTTCCAGGTTGATCGAGGCGTCCTCGCGGATGGCGGTGTGCGGGCAGCCGCCGGTTTCCACGCCGATGATGCGCTCAGGCTCCAGGGCTTCGTTGCGCACCAGGAACTGGGCGTCTTCCTGGGTGTAGATGTCGTTGGTGACTACGGCGATGTTGTAGCGCTCGCGCAGGGCGCGGCACAGGGCCAGGGTGAGGGCGGTCTTGCCGGAACCGACCGGGCCGCCGATGCCGACACGCAGGGGTTGGCTGTTCATTTGCTGTTGTTCCTCGTCAGGAGCGGAAGAGACGCGAGTACTGGCGCTCGTGCGCCATGCTCGCCAGGGCCAGGCCGAAAGCGGCGCTGCCCCAGTGTTCAGGAGAAAGAGTGGCGGCCTGCTGCTGCGCGGCATCGAGCTGCGGCAGCAGGCGGCTGGTCAGGCGCTGGGCGGCCTGCTGGCCCATGGGCAGCACCTTCATCAATACGGCGAGCTGGTTCTCCAGCCAGCCCCAGAGCCAGGCGGCCAGGGCATCGTCCGGGGCGATCTGCCAGGCGCGTGCGGCCAGCGCCCAGGCCAGGGCCAGGCCCGGCTCGGAGTGCTCGGCGAGAACGCGGCGGGCGTCGTCATCCAGTTCCGGCAGGCCTTCGAGCAGTTGCCTGAGCGAATAGCCCATCTGCCGGCTTTCCAGGGCCAGTTCGCGGGTTTCACGGCTGCCGCGATGGCGCTCGGCCAGTTCCAGCAGCTCTTGCCAGTTGCCGCTCGCAGCGGCGCGGCAGTGCGCCAGCAGCAAGGGCGCCTCGAAACGCGAGAGGTTGAGCGACAGTTGATCGCTCAGCCAGCGCTCGGCGCTGTCGGCATCCTTGATCAGGCCGCTGTCGATGGCCCATTCCAGGCCCTGCGAGTAGCTGTAGCCGCCAATTGGCAGTTGCGGGCTGGCCAGGCGCAGCAGTGCCCAGGCCGATCCGGACAGGGATACGGTCACGTGCGTACGCCGAATTGGTGAAGACGCGGGCCGTAGTTGAACTCGGCGTCGCCATGGTGCGAATGATGATGGCCGCCGCCGTAGGCGCCTTGCTCCGGCTGGTAAGGCGCTTCGATGGTGTCGACCTGGGCGCCGAGCTGTTCGAGCATGGCCTTGAGCACATAGTCGTCGGGCAGGCGTAGCCAGCCATCGCCCAGTTGCAGGGCGACGTGGCGATTGCCCAGGTGGTAGGCGGCGCGCATCAGCTCGAAGGGGCTGGCGCAGGTGACATGCAGCAGCGGCTCGGCCTTGGCGCGCACGCGCACGATGCGACCGTCATTGGCCTGCAGATATTCGCCATCGGCCAGGGCGGCCTGGCCGCGTTCGAGGAACAGGCCGACCTCCTCACCGCTGGTGGTGAAGCAGCGCAGACGACTCTTGCTGCGCGCCTCGAAGGTCAGTTCCAGTTCGGCATCACAGGTGGTCTGTGGTGCGATTCGGGTGTGGATAACCAGCATGTGCATCGATTCCGGGGCAGTGTGCCCGGAAATAGTGCAAGGGCCTTGCCAAGGCTGGTGCACGGCGCATTTTGGCCGTCAGTGGCTGACTTGGCGGTATGGTCAGGATTTATTTGGTGCGGCCGGCGATTTTCTTGCACTGATCTGGTGCGATTTATTCGCTCGGCTTGCCCAGGCCCATCCAGTGCTTGCCGCCGATCATGATGAAGCGCAGTTGCTGAATGACCTTGGCCTCGGCGCTCAGGTGCGCGGGGAGGTTGTCGGCGGGCGGGTCGATCAGCTCGGGCAGGGTGGCGAACACGGTCTTGACCACCAGATCCGAGACCACGTCGAGGCCGGCGTCATCCAGTTGCGGCATGCGGTTCATCAGTTTGAGGTCGGCGGCCAAATCGCTTGTGATGCGTTCACGCAGGGCGGCAATGGCCTGACGCACGGTTCGCGAGCCGCCGTATTGCTCGCGGGCGAGGAAGAGGAACTGGCCGTGGTTGGCCGCTACCTCGGCGAGGAAGATGCGCACCGAGGCATCGATCATGCCGCGCATCTCGAACTCATGGCGGCGCACCTGGCGGATCGCGGCGCGGAAGGTCTCGCCCACCTCTGCCACCAGGGCCAGGCCCAGTTCGTCCATATCGGCGAAATGGCGGTAGAAGCCGGTGGGCACGATACCGGCGACGCGCGTTACTTCACGCAGGCTCAGGCTGCCGAAGCCGCGCCCGCTCTCCATCAGAGTGAGGGCGGCGTGCATCAGGGCCTGGCGGGTCTGCTGCTTCTGTTCGGCGCGTGGCGTCATGCGGATCGGGTCTTTGAGCGATGCGGCACTCTAGCAAATGCGCCGGGGCAGCGTCGAACCGGGCGGGGTATTTCAGTGAACGAGTGTTGACTCGTTTTGCCAGCGCTGCCAGCATTGTGAACAGTTGTTCACTGAAAAGGCCGTTGCATGCCCCTGATTCCGTTTTCCCTCGCGCGCCGCCTGGCGCCCGCCCTGCAACCGCTGCGTTGGCTCTGTGCGCGTGGCTGGCTGCGCGAGGCTGATGTCGATTTGTGTTTGCGCCTGCTGCATCCGGTGCTGCGGCTGCAGCGCGTATTCGCCCAGGTCGAGGCGCGCCGTTGGGTGGCCGAGGACATGCTGGCGCTGACCCTGCGCTGCAATGGCAATCAGCTTGGCTGGCGTGCCGGCCAGCATGTGCAGCTCTACCTGGAGCAGGATGGCGTGCGCCATGGGCGCAGCTACAGCCTGACCGCCGTGGGGCGCGATGGGCGTATCGAGTTGGCGATCAAGCGGCAGCCGGGTGGGCGTCTGTCCAACATGTTGCTGGATCGCCTGGCGGTCGGCCAGGTGCTGGAACTGGCGCCGGCCTTTGGCGAGCTGCAATGGCCGGATGACGGGCGTGCGGTGCTGCTGGCTGCTGCCGGCAGTGGTATCACGCCGCTGCTGGGGCTGCTGCGCGACGCCCTGGCGCGTGGCTTCAGCGCGCCGATCACACTGCTGCACCAGGTGCGTCGGCAGGGCCAGCGTGCCTTCGTCGAGGAACTGCAGGCCTTGGCCGAGCGCCATCGCAATCTGCAGTTGTGCTGGGTCGTCAGTGGTGAGTCGGGCGGACGTCTCCGCCGCGAGCAATTCGACGAGATCGGCGGCGAGCACCTGATTGCCTGTGGCCCACAGGGTTTTGTTGAACAACTGCAGGGCTGGTGGACGCGCAGCGGCACGCTGCAGGTGGAGAGTTTCAGCCCGCTGCAGCCGCTTGCCGCCGATGACGTGCGCGACGTGCAACTGCGTTTCGCCCGTAGCGGCCAGCAGGTGCAGGGAAGCAGTCAGCTGAGCCTGCTGGAACAGGCCGAGGCCAGTGGTTTGCGCCCGGCTCATGGCTGTCGCCAGGGTATCTGTGCCAGTTGTACCTGCACCCTGCTCGGTGGCGTGGTGCGGGATCTGCGCAGCGGCGCGTTGTTCGCCGAGCCCAATCAACCCATTCGACTGTGTGTCAGCGCCCCGCACGGGGATGTGGAGATCGACCTGTGAACATCCGTCCTGATCGCGAACTAAGTCCCGCCGAGCTGGAGGCCTTCGGTGCCGAACTGGATGCCCTGCGCCAGCGTACCCTGGCTGACCTGGGGGAGGCCGATGCGCGTTATATCCGCCGTATACGTGGCGCGGTGTGTCTGTGCTGCTGGAGTGGCCGGGCGCTGCTGATGCTCGGCTGGTTCCCGCCGACCTGGCTGCTCGGCACCTTCTTGCTGGGGCTGGGCAAGATCCTCGAGAACATGGAGCTGGGCCATAACGTCATGCATGGCCAATACGACTGGATGAACGACCCGGAATTTGCCGGGCGCCAGTACGAGTGGGACATCGTCGGCCCTGCGGATTTCTGGCGGCATACGCACAACCACGTGCACCACACCTACACCAACGTGCTGGGCATGGACGACGATGTCGGCTATGGCGTGGTGCGGCTGTTCCCCGAGCAGCGCTGGAAGCCTTTTTACCGCTGGCAGCCGTTATGGGTGACGATCCAGGCGTTGCTGTTCCAGTACGCCGTGGCCATCCAGCACCTGCGCCTGGACAAGCTGATCAAGGGGCGTATCAGCAAGGACGAGGTGCGTCCGCTGGCTCGCCAGTTCGGCGCCAAGCTGGCGCGGCAGTGGGGCAAGGATTATCTGATCTTCCCGTTGCTGGCCCTGCTGCTGGGCGCCAACGCCCTGGCCGTGCTGGCGGGCAACGTGGTCGCCAATCTGCTGCGCAACCTGTGGACCTTTCTGGTGATCTTCTGCGGCCATTTCACCGAGAAGGCAGCGGTGTTTTCGCCCGACGTCTTGCAGGGCGAGACACGTGGCCACTGGTACCTGCGCCAGTTACGCGGTTCGAGCAACCTGTCTGGTGGGCCGTTGTTGCATATCCTCACCGGCAACCTCAGCCATCAGATCGAGCATCACCTATTCCCTGATCTGCCTGCACGGCGCTATGCCGAACTGGCACGTGAGGTGCGCTTGATCGCAGAGCGTTATGGCCAGCACTACAACTGCGGCAGCCTGTGGGGCCAGTTCGCGACGGTGCTGCGGCGGATCTGGATCTACCGTCTGCCACCGGTCGCTACGGTTTGAGCGGAAAGTAAAAGCCCGGCGTCCGCCGGGCTTTGAGGGGGTGGAGACAGACGCGCTCAGACGTCGTGAGCGCGCTGTTCGATCAGGCGATCCGAGCCGCCTTCGGCCAGTTGCACGTGCTGTGCGCCTGGAGTGCGTTCATAGCCACCTTCGGCGATCTGTACGTGCTGTGCGCCTGGGGTGCGTTCATAGCCACCTTCTGCGACTTCTACGCGCTGTGCGCCGGGCGTGCGCTCGTAACCACCTTCGGCGACCTGCACGTGCTGAGCGCCCGGAGTGCGCTCATAGCCGCCTTCGGCGACTTGTGCGTGCCGTGCACCCGGTGTGCGTTCGGAGCCGTTTTCGGCAACGGGCGTCAGCGGTTGGTGTTGGATCTGGCTGTCCTGATGTTCGCCCACCAGCGGGAACGGCGCGCCACTCGGCAGGGCGAATGCGCTGGAGGTCAGCAGGGTAAGGGCAAGGGCGGTGAGGGTCAGTTGAGTTTTCATGTCTGTGTCTCCGTCGGGAGTGATAAGTAGCGTCGGAGGCAATTGTCCCGGCCCAGGGCCGGGAGCAGAACTTGACTGGCCTGATAGTGATCATCGATGGTCTCAATACTTGCCCGGCGGCCTCTAGCTCGGCCGTTTCCGCCGTGAGCCGGGTCGTTGTCCAGAGGCGTCGCATCGCGCCGCGGGCACGCGTATGCTGGGCGGCTTTTGCGGATTCGCTTCGCTTCACGCCTGTTTGGCATTTCCCGGAGGCTGGCTCACTCATGCTCGCGGTTCAGGCAATCCTGCCGATCTTCGCCCTGATCGTGCTCGGCTACGTGCTGGGCTGGCGCCAGTGGCTCAATGCTGAATCAGCCGCCGGGCTGGCCAATATCACCTTCAAGCTGTTCATGCCCACGCTGCTGTTCACCGGTATCGCCAAGGCGCACCTGGCCGAAGGTCTATCGCCGATGTTGCTGCTGGGTTACTACCTGCCGGTGTTGCTGGTGTTCGTGCTGGTCAACGCTGTCGCCCACTGGCGACGCGGTGCGGCCACGCCGCTGGGGCTGGTGGCGGCGTTCTCCAACAACGTGCTGGTGGGCATTCCGCTGGTCACCAGTCTGATGGGCGCAGCCGGGCTGGTATATGTGTTCGCCATCCTGGTGTTCCACAGTCTCACGCTGTTTTCCCTGCAGAGCTTCTATGCGGCCTTCGGCAGCCAGGAGCGGGTCGATGGCCGTGCGCTGCTGAAGAACCTGGCCAACCCGATGATCATCGGTCTGCTGCTGGGCGCCTTGCTCAATCTTTCCGGGCTGGTGGTGCCAGAAAGCCTGTGGCGCGCGGTGACCTGGCTGGGCCAGGCTGCCCTGCCTTGTGCACTGATCGTGCTGGGCGCGAGTCTGTCGCGCTATCGCTTGCGCCCGACTGCCGAGGCCTGGGGCGTGGCGCTGGTCAAGCTGCTGCTGTTCCCGGCCTTGGTGTGGACATTGAGTGGCCTGCTGCCAGGCCTCAACGATGCCGCGCGAACGGTGATGGTGCTGCTGGCAGCCTGCCCGAGCGGGGTCAACGTGATGGCGTTTTCCCGCACGGCCGAGGACAACCGCAGCGTCAGTGCGGCGATCTCGCTGTCGACGCTGTTGGCGGCAGTCAGTCTGCCGGCCTGGATGATGCTGATGGGCTTCTGAGTGCGGGCGTCAGATGACGCCCGCAGGTCGGTTCAAGGGGCCAGATCCAGCGGCAGGCCGACCTTCACCTCGGGTGGGGTGGCCAGCCAGGCGGCGGTGCGCTGGCGGTAGTCGGCGTAATGCGCGCTTTGCCGATGTGCCTCCACCGCTTCGCGATCCACATATAGCTCGTAGAGATCGAAGGTGCCGGGCGCGCCGTCGCGCTCGAACAGGTCGTAGCGCAGGTTGCCGGGCTCGGCGCGGGTGGCGCTGACCATCTGCCGCAGCGCTTGCAGCACTTCGTCGCGGTGTTCGGGCCTGGCATGAATGCTGGCAAAGATGGCGATGCTCATGCGCGCCCCTCAAGCAGACCGAGCAGCGCTTCGGCGCTGGCCTCGGAGGAAGCCGGGTTCTGCCCGGTGACCAGCAGGCCATCGACCTCGACATGGCTCTGCCAGTCATCGCCACGGGCATACAGGCCGCCGTTGGCCTTGAGCATGTCCTCGACCAGGAAGGGCACTACATCGGTCAGTTGCACCGCGTCCTCTTCGCTGTTGCTGAAACCGGTGACGCGTTTGCCGGCGACCAGCGGCTTGCCATCGCTGCCCTTGACGTGGCGCAGCACGCCTGGCGCATGGCAGACCGCACCGACCGGCTTGCCGAGCGCCTGGAAGCGTTCGATCAGGGCGATGGAGTCGGCGCTTTCGGCCAGATCCCACAGCGGGCCATGGCCGCCGGGGTAGAACAGCGCATCGAAGTCTTCTGCACGCACCTGCGCCAGCGGCAGGGTGTTGGCCAGTTCGCGCTGGGCCTCGGCATCACCGGCGAAGCGCCGAGTGGCGTCGGTTTGTGCGCTCTCGTCATCGCTCTTCGGATCGATGGGCGGCTGCCCGCCCTTGGGCGACGCCAGGGTCAACTGGGCGCCGGCATCCTTGAAGCTGTAATAGGGCGCGGCGAACTCTTCCAGCCAGAAGCCGGTCTTGTGGCCGGTGTCGCCGAGGCGGTCGTGGGAAGTCAGTACCAGCAAAATCTTCATGACGATTTCCTTGCGGTTGTGGCTGATCGAATAGAGCTAGTGACTGCGGCCAGGGACGGGCGTTCCCTCAGGGCTCAGGCATCCGCCCGGGCTTGCGCTGCTTCCAGCGCCGGTGCCGCATAGATGCCCACTTCCACCGCCAGCGCCAGTACCCGAGGCAGGTCGCTGGCATACACCAGCACCGCCTGCAGCTCGTCATCCAGCGGCTCGCTGAAGTCCACCAGCACGTAGCCACCGGTTTCCGGCGACAGTGCCGAGAGTTGCACCTGAATGCGGTTCAGCGCTTTCAGCGGTTCGGTCTTGGCCAGTTGCTTGGCCTTGAGCACGAACTGCACCTGCGGGCCGAAGGATTCGGTGATGCGCTGGAACAGCTCTTCATAGCTGTCGGCCTGGAACAGTACCGTCTCCGGCAGGCTGCCGACCACCACCCACTCGCCCAGCGGGATGGGGAATTCGTCGTCGTAGTTGACGTCCGGGTTGGCGGCGAGGAAGGCGGCCGGGTCGGCATAGGCCTGCGCGGCTTCGTCGGCGATGCGGGCGATCTCGTCGGCGGGCAGGCAGCCGGAGCTTATCTTGGCGATCAGTTCTTCCAGCTGGGCTTTCATCTCGCTATTCCTCGGACATTCAGATGGGTGGCAAGCATAACTCAGGGCCTGTAGTGCGATGCACGGGAGAACAGGTTGGGCTTCTGGCGTAGGAGGGGCTTTAGCCGCGAGCTCTTGTCGCGGCTAAAGCCCCTCCCACAAAAAACTTAGCCGTAGCGTTTCTTGGCTTCGATGGCCAGGCCACTACCAATACTGCCGAAGGTGTTGCCTTCGACGCTGCGCGCGTTGGGCAGCATCGCCGCGACGCTCTGGCGCAGCGCTGGCACGCCGCTGGAGCCGCCGGTGAAGAATAGCGTGTCGACCTGATCGGCCGTGATGCCGGCATCGGCGAGCAACTGCGTGAGGCTGGCACGGATGCGTTCGAGCAGCGGTTCGATGGCGTTCTCGAACAGCGGGCGGGTCAGCTCGGCGACCAGGCCCGGTTCGACGCGCGACAGGTCGATGGGGCGGGCGTCCTGTTCGCTCAGGGCGATCTTGCTGTCTTCCACCTGCATCGCCAGCCAGTGCCCGGCGCGCTGTTCGATCAGGCCGAACAGGCGGTCGATGCCGGTGGCGTCGACGATGTCGTAGCGCATGTTCTGCAGGGCGAGCTGGGTCTTCTGCGCGTACAGCGCGTTGATGGTGTGCCAGGTGGCCAGGTTGAGGTGGTAGCTGGTGGGCATGAAGGCGTCGCTCTTCATCCGGCTGCCGTAGCCGAACAGCGGCATCACCCCGGCCAGCGACAACTGCTTGTCGAAGTCGGTGCCGCCGATGTGCACGCCGCCGGTGGCGAGGATGTCACCCTGGCGTTCGGCCAGGTGATGACGTTCCGGCGCCAGGCGCACCAGGGAGAAGTCCGAGGTACCACCGCCGATGTCGACGATCAGCACCAGCTCCTCGCGGTTCAGATTCGACTCGTAGTCGAAGGCCGCCGCGATGGGCTCGTACTGGAAGGACACATCCTTGAAACCGAGCTTGTGTGCCACGGCCACCAGGGTGTTCTGCGCTTCCTGGTCGGCCGCCGGGTCGTCATCGACGAAGAACACCGGGCGGCCCAGCACCACCTCCTCGAAGGCGTGGTCGGCCTGGGCTTCGGCACGCTTTTTCAGCTCGCCGATGAAGAAGGCGAGCAGCTCCTTGAATGGCAGAGCGCTGCCCAGCACCGTGGTTTCACTCTTCAGCAGCTTGGAGCCGAGCAGGCTTTTCAGCGAGCGCATCAGGCGCCCTTCGTAGCCTTCCAGGTACTCGTGCAGGGCCAGGCGGCCGTAGACCGGGCGGCGCTCCTCGGTGTTGAAGAAGATCACCGAGGGCAGGGTGATCTTGCCGTCTTCCAGGGGCAGCAGGCTGTCCTGGCCGGGGCGAAACCAGCCGACGGTGGAGTTGGAGGTACCGAAGTCGATGCCGCAGGCGCGGGCAGGAGTGGAAAAGGACATGATGCAGACAGCCAGAAAAATTACCGGGAAGGGTGACGACGTCGCAGGGCGACGACCCGGAGGGGGGCTGCCACAGCGGGCAGGCCACGAAAACGGCCGCGCATTCTATGTCAGCGCTGCCGTCATCGCGAGTCGTGATTCAGGAGGGCAGGTTGGCGTTGTGTCGCCGTTCCTTCCACTGGCTCCACTCGAAGCCCAGCACCACCAGCAGCGACAGGGCGAATGGCAGCAGCAGGTAGAACACGCGGAACACTATCAGCGCGGCGAGCACGTCGGCGGCAGGCACCTCCGGCATGGCGGCGAGGAAGCTCACTTCCAGTACGCCGAGGCCGCCCGGGGCATGCGACAGCAGGGCCAGCGAGAAGGATGCGAGGAATACGCCAAGCACCACCAGATAGCCGGGATGGTTATCGGCAGGCAGGGCGAAGTAGATGATCGCCGCGGCGCAGAGCAGCTCCAGCGGGCCGGCCAGCAACTGGCGACCGACGATAGGCAGGCGCGGGTATTCGATGTGCAGCTTGCCCAGCGTCCAGGGCTTGAACTGGCGCCAGGAACCGAGCACGTAGAGCGCGACGATCACCAGCAGCAGCGAGCCGATGGCGACGGACAGCAGCGGCGTGACGTTCAGCACCCGGTGGATCAGGTCGGGCTGGGCGATCAGTACGCAGCCGCTGGCCAGCATCGTGCCGATGGCGAAGGTGAAGGAGCAGAAGACGATGAGGATGCCGATTTCCTGCGGCGTCAGCCCCTTGCTGCGATAGGCGCGATAGCGCACCACGGCGCCAGAGAACACCGAGGCGCCGATGTTGTGGGCGAGGGCGTAGGTGGTGAAGGAGCAGAGGGTGATGAAGCGCCAGGGGATGCGCTTGCCCAGATGCGCGACAGCGATGCGGTCGTACCAGGCCAGCGCCCAGTAGGCACCCAGCGTGGCGCCGGCGGCGAGAATCCAGTTCATGTGGGAGATCGCTTCGATGCTGCCCTGAATCTCGGCGAGGGAGATGTTGCGCAGTTCGCGATAGAGGAGGAACCCGGATAGCACCACCGCGCCAAGACCGATCAGCGTCCAGATCAGATCGCTGCGTTTCAGTTTGGGTTTGGCTTCAACAACGGACACTGCAAATCCTCAATCGATAGGCCCCGAGGCGTTGAACAGGGCCTCGAGCCGCGACGAGGCTCGATGATGGCAGGCCTTGTGGGCCGATCCTGCTGCGACCGTGCAGGGACTTTGCCTGCGCAGCGCGCTGCGCAGTATCACGGAGGCGCGTCCGTTGCTCAACTGCCTTGCACGATCCGCGCGTAACCTCGTATGTCCTTGCGCGCTGTAAGGGCTCCTGCTTATCGCATGCGCGGCTCATATCCAGGCCAGGGTCAGTGCGGCAAGAACCGCATAGCGCATGCCCTTGGCCAGGGTGACGATGAGCAGAAAGCGCCACAGCGGTTCACGCATCACTCCGGCCACCAGAGTGAGAGGATCGCCGATCAGGGGCAGCCAGCTCAGCAACAGCGACCAACGGCCGCAGCGTGCGTACCAGGCCTGCGCCTGCTGCAGGCGCACGTCACTGACCGGGAACCAGCGCTTGTGCCGATGATGCTCCAGCGAACGCCCCAGCAGCCAGTTGACCCAGGAGCCCAGCACGTTGCCCAGCGTGGCTACTGCCAACAAGAGCCAGGTGAGATGGGCGCCGCCAAGCAGCAGCGCCACCAGCACCGCCTCCGACTGCAAAGGCAGCAGGGTGGCGGCGCCGAATGCCGAGAGGAATAGCCCCAGATAAGCGGACGAGAGCAGCATGGGCAGCCCGCGTCAGCGGCTCAGGACTGGCGCTCCTGATTCGCCATGATGTCTTCCAGGCTCAGCCCGGTGAGGCCGTGGATGGTTTTCCACAGGTAGTAGAAGATCGCCATCAGCATGATCATCGAGGGAATGGCGATCATCGGGTAGCTGAGCAGGGTCATGCGGCCCAGTTCGTCGTTGAAGGCCTCGGTGCCCGAGGGGCTGACCACGATCCACTTGGCCAGCACATAGTTCATCACCGAGGAGAAGAAGAAGGTGCCGCTGAGCCAGTAGGTGGCACGCATCAGGCGCGTCTCGAAATGCTCGACATGGCCGCCTTGCTCCAGGCGCTCGTGGATCTTGTCGACGTTGAGCACCGTCTTGTTGAACAGCAGCGTGCGGATCAGCGGGTAGCGCGTGCGCGTCGACACCAGCACGGCGATGCCGATCAGGCCGGGGATGGTCGCCTCCTTGACCGCCAGCCACTGGGTGTCCAGGTGCAGCAAGCCGATGCCGCCGGTCAGCGCCACGCTGACCAGGCCGAGCAGGGCGATGAAGTTGAATTTGCGGTACTTGATCAGCTCGAACGCGCCCCAGCCCAGCGGGAAGGCGAGGGCCAGCAGCAGGGCGCCATCGGGCCCCAGGCGATGTTCGCCGCTGAGCTTCATCAGGATGAACGAGGGAATCAGGATGCTGATGGCCAGGTCGATCAGCGGGCGCGGCTTGTGAGTCGGGGTCGAGCTGTCTGTGGTGGAGGTCATGGCGATCGAACAGCGGAATGGGACGCTGATGATCGCCTGAGCGCGCGCGCAGAGCCAGCCCGACCGTCGCTTGGAGTATGAAAAAGTATGAGCGGTGACAGCTTGCAGACAGCCAGGTCGGCCTGCCACGGGCGCTGCAGGCGGGGTGACGGCTCGGCTTGGTCGCCTTAAGATCGGCGTCTGGTGGGTCGTTTTGGTTGTCGGTCACCCACCTGGCCGATGGTGCTCCATGTTCAAGTCCACTGCGTTTTACCTGCTGCTGGCGTGCCTGAGCCGCTCGCTCATGGCGGCTGAGCTGCACCTGTACACCGAGGAAAACCGGCCATTCGGCTACCTCGAAGCAGGGCGGCCGCAGGGTATGGCGGTGCAGGTGGTCGAGGAACTGGTACGCCGCACCGGCGAGCCCGCGCAGATCGAGCTGGTGCCCTGGACGCGCGGCTATCATCAGGTTCGCCAACAGCGTGATGCCGCGCTGTTTCCCGTGGTGCGTACGGCTCAGCGCGAAGATCAGTTTCAGTGGGTCGGCCCCATCGCCGTCGGGCGTACCGGTTTCTACAGCCGTCGCAGTGATCGCCTGCGGGTGCGCAACCTCGACGAGTTGCGCCAGGTTGGCACCCTCGCCGTGCCCAAGCAGTGGTACAGCCACGAGGTGCTGGCGGCCAAGGGGTTGAAGAATCTCTACGGCGTGGCGACGCCGACCGACATGCTGCGCCTGTTTCGTCATGGCCGGGTGAAGCTGATCGTCGCCAACGACCTGAGTCTCGACGCGATGCTGGCCGAGCAGGGCATGTGCGCCGACGAGCTGCAATGGCAATTCGACCTGATGCCGACCGCTTCCTATATCGCCTTCTCTGCGCAGATTTCGCCCAAACGAGTCGCGCAGTGGCGGACGCAACTGCAAGCCATGCGTGCCGACGGCACGCTGGAACGCCTGTATCGGCAGTGGTTCCCACAGGCGACGGAAGATGAAGTGGCCGAGCTGCTGGGGCGCTGATCGGCAGGCTCGCCTGCATCCTGTCGAGGCTGCTAGGCTGATATCTGTAGTGGAGGAACTGCCGTGTGGGGACGTCTCGCTGTCGCATTGATCTGTCTGTGGGTGCTGCCCGCGACAGCGCAGTTGCGCCTGTTGACCGAAGACGCCGCGCCGATGAGCTTCCAGCGTGACGGCAAGCTGGACGGTCTCTCGGTGGCGGTGGTAAGGGCGCTGATCGCGCGTACCGGCGATGATGCGCGGATCGAGCTGATGCCCTGGACGCGGGCCATCCATCTTGCCGAACACCAGGCCGACACGGGGCTTTTCTCCACGGTGCGCACTGCCGAGCGGGAATCGCGCTTTCAATGGGTCGGCCCGATCGTGGTCGGCACCACCAGCTTCTACTCGATGAAAGCCCGTGGGCTGAATATCACCACCCTGGAGCAGGCGGCTGCCAGCGGGCCGCTGGCGGTGCCCAAGCGCTGGTACACCTACGAAGAACTCAGCAACCGCGGCTTCACCAACCTGTATGGCGTACCCAGTTCGCGGCAGATGCTGACCATGCTCAAGTTCGGGCGCGTCAATCTGGTCGCCACCGAGGATCTGACCCTGGCCTACGAACTGGCAGCGGTCGAACTGCGCCCGGATGACGTGACGGCGCATGTGCCGTTCATGCGTTCGGCCTACTACATCGCCTTTTCCAAGCGCACCGATCCAGCCCTCGTGGCGCGCTGGCGCCAGGCGCTGGCCGGTATGCACGACGACGGTAGCCTGGGCGAGATTCTGCGTCGCTGGCTGCCCCAGGCCAGCGTGCCGCCGCTGGATCCGTAGCCGCCTGCGGATCAGGCCGTTACGCTGTGTGCCATTGCCTCATCGGATTGCCTCCATGCCTAGCCCTGCAGCCTCGCTCGATCTTCAGCAACGTGCCCGTCTGTTCGAGCATCTGGCGGCCATGGAGCAGGCCGGCGTGCCGATCGCACAGGCGCTGACTAGCCTGACTCTGGAAACGCGGCATGCCGCTCGTCTGCAGCGGCTGCGCCAGCATGTGAGCAGCGGGCGCGACCTGGCGACTTCCGGCCAACTCAGTGGCGTATTCACGCCACTGGAAGTCACCCTGCTGAAAGCCGCGCAGGACGCCGGCAACCTCGCTCATATGCAGGCGCAACTGGCGCAGCGTTATGCCGCCCAGCACCGTCAGGCGCAGGCGCTCAAATCCCGTTTGCTGCTGCCGGCCGGCGTGCTGTTGTTGGCGCTGGTGGTCAAGCCGCTGCCCAATCTGGTCGCCGGTACGCTGAGCCTGTCCGGTTACCTGGCTGCCGTGCTGCTGCCGCTTGTCGCACTGTTCGCCGCCTGGCTGGTGTTGCGCAGTGCCTGGCGTCGTTGGCACCTGCGCCGAGCGCAGCGTCCGGGGCTGCTCGACGATCTGTCGTTGGCGCTGCCGCTGCTCGGGCGCCTGCAGGGCTGGGCGGAACTGCGCAATTTCTGCGACAGCCTCGGCCTGCTGCTGGAGGCCGGCGTGCCGGTACTCGATGCGCTGCCACGGGCCTGTGACACGCTCGGCAACGCGCGCCTGCGGCGGGAACTCGCCAGGGCAGCGACCCACGTCGCCGCCGGACTGTCCCTGGCCAGGGCGTTCGAGGCGCTGTCCTTCCCGGGCAAGCCGATGCTCATTGCCCTGCTGAGCAGTGCCGAAGCCATCGGTCGCCCAGGCCAGGCGCTGCTGCGCTTTGCCCAGTTGCAGGGCGAGCAGCTCGCGGCCAGCCAGCAGGCGCTGGCGGTCTGGCTGCCGCGTCTGGCCTATCTGGCGGTAGCCATCTGGATGGCCTACGGCCTGCTCACCAGCGGTGGTTTCTTCACCCAACTGCCGGCCGAGCTGGCTGGCCGATAAATTGCTGTAGAAGCAGCATTGGCGCTCAACATGCGCCGAACGCGCAGTACGGGCGAAAGCTTGGCGCAAGTGCCTTGCGCTAGCATTGATCACGTCTACGCGATTACTAAAAAGAGAAAAAAGCGATTCAACCGACTTTGGAATACGCCCCATGCCCATCCTTCAACGTGCATCCCATCATGAGCTGCGCAGCGCCTTTCGTGCCCTGCTGGCTTCCAACCGCTGTTATCACACCGCGTCGGTCTTCGACCCGATGTCGGCCCGCATCGCCGCCGATCTCGACTTCGAGGTCGGCATCCTCGGCGGCTCCGTCGCGTCTCTGCAGGTGCTTGGCGCGCCGGACTTCGCGCTGATCACCCTTAGCGAATTCGTCGAGCAGGCTGCGCGCATCGGTCGCGTCGCCCGCTTGCCGGTGATCGCCGATGCCGACCACGGCTACGGCAATGCGCTCAACGTGATGCGCACCGTGGTCGAGCTGGAACGCGCCGGCATCGCTGCGCTGACCATCGAGGACACCCTGCTGCCGGCCCAGTTCGGCCGCAAATCCACCGACCTGATTTCCGTCGAAGAGGGCGTTGGCAAGATCCTCGCGGCGCTGGAAGCACGCGTCGATCCGGATCTGGCGATCATCGCCCGTACCCATGCCGGCGTACTGGAGGTGGACGAAGTGATCCGCCGCACCCGCGCCTACGAGGCTGCCGGTGCCGATGGCATCTGCCTGGTCGGGGTGAAGGATTTCGCCCACCTGGAACAGATCGCCGAAGGCCTCAAGGTGCCGCTGATGCTGGTCACCTACGGCAATCCGGAGCTGCGTGACAACGAGCGCCTGGCGCGCCTGGGCGTGCGCATCGTGGTCAACGGCCACGCCGCCTACTTCGCTGCGATCAAGGCCACCTACGACTGCCTGCGTGAGCAGCGCGGCGCCCAGCCCTGCGACCTCAACGCCACCGAGCTGACGCACAAGTACACCATGCCCGAGGACTACATCGTCTGGGCCAAGGAGTTCATGGAAGTCCGCGAGTAACGACGGGCAGCTCTTGCACTTCGCCTGCGCCGGGCGCATATCTGTCCGGCAAGCAGGAGGAGATCGAGCATGGCAGGTGGTTGGGCAAGCGACGACGCGGTTCAGGAACAGATCGACAGCAGCATCGAGGACGCCATTGCGCGTGCCCGTAGCCAGTTGCCGAAAGGCGAGAGCCTGCGTCACTGCGAAGAGTGCGACGCGGTCATTCCCGAGGCGCGTCGCCTGGCCATTCCCGGCGTGCGCCTGTGCGTCAACTGCCAGGCCGAGCATGACCGGGAGAACGCGGCCTTCACGGGGTACAACCGTCGCGGCAGCAAGGACAGTCAACTGCGTTGAGCAAGCGATGCGGCACCTATCGCCGAGCTGATGGTCTAGTGCTACTCGACCGTGACTCAGGAGGAGATGCCCGCATGACGATTTTCGAAGCCTTGCGTATCAGCCACGACATTCAGCGCGACCTGGCGCAGAAACTGGTCGCCACCCAGGGTGATAGCGCTGAGCGCCATGCCCTGTTCTCTCAGCTCAAGCAGGAGCTGGCCGTGCATTCGGTGGCTGAGGAACGCCATTTCTATATCCCCCTGATGCAGCAGGATGCGGGCGTCGACCTGTCGCGCCACGCGATTGCCGAGCATCACCAGATGGACGAGATGATCGAGGATCTCGAGGCAACCGATCCCAGCAGCCCGAGCTGGCTGGCGCAGGCCAAGGCGCTGGCGCACAAGGTCGAGCATCATCTCAAGGAAGAGGAGCACACCTTCTTCCAGATGGCCGGCAAGCTGCTGCGCGACAAGGAAAAGCAGCAACTGGCCGGTGACTACCTCGGCGCTTACGACGAGATGAAGCAGGCGTCCTGAATGGGCTAACCTCAATGGCAGCGGCGGGGGGGGGGG